>NC_012673.1:1692500-2030000 GCF_000023045.1 Exiguobacterium sp. AT1b
TTGAAATCGACCGGAATCATCGTTTCGACTTTTTCACCTTTGTCGATTTGAAGCAAGTTGATGATTGGCATCCCTTTCGCGGTACGGCTCATCTCAGGAATTTCGTATCCTTTGAGACGGAAGACGCGTCCGAAGTTGGTGAAGAACAGGATGGTGTCGTGTGTCGACGCGGAGAGCAGACGAAGCACAAAGTCTTCATCATTCGTTCCCATACCTTGTTTCCCACGTCCACCACGGCGCTGTGTCCGATATGAATCCGATGGGATCGACTTGATATATCCTTCGCTCGTGAGCGTAATCATCATGTCGCGAACTGGAATCAAATCTTCGTCCTCGAGTTCAACGATATCCGTACGAATCACCGTACGACGAGCATCACCATATCGCTCTTTGATTTCGATTAACTCGTTACGAATGATATCGAGGAGCAATTCTTCGTCTCCGAGAATCGCACGAAGTTCTTCGATTAACGCTTTCACTTCACGATATTCGCCTTCAATCTTCTCGCGTTCCAAACCAGTCAAGCGTTGGAGACGCATATCTAAGATGGCTTGCGTCTGTTCAGTCGAAAGTCCAAAGCGAGCAATCAACTTTTCACGAGCCTCGTCACCTGTACGCGTGCTACGGATGATGGCGATGACTTCATCCAAGTGATCCAAGGCAACACGAAGACCTTCTAAAATGTGGGCACGTGCTTCCGCTTTGTCTAAATCGAATTGCGTCCGACGACGCACGACCTCTTTTTGGTGTTCGATGTAGTAATAGATTGCTTGTTTGATGTTCAACGTTTTTGGACGACCGCCTACAAGCGCGAGCATGTTGACGCCGAACGTCGTTTGCATCGGTGTTTGCTTGTACAAGTTGTTCAAGATGACACTCGCATTCGCGTCGCGGCGAACTTCAATCACGATGCGCATCCCATTACGGTCTGATTCATCGCGTAAGTCCGTGATCCCCTCGATTTTCTTGTCGCGAACCAAATCGGCAATCTTCTCAACGAGACGCGCTTTGTTGACCTGGTAAGGAATCTCGTGCACGAGGATCCGTTCACGGCCATTTTTCAAGACCTCGATTTCAGCTTTCGCACGCATCGTAATCGATCCGCGTCCAGTTTCATATGCACGACGAATCCCACTACGTCCCAAAATCTCTCCCGCAGTCGGGAAATCAGGACCCGGGATATGTTGCATCAATTCTGCAATCGTGATGTCCGGGTTGTGAGAAAGCGCCAGTACACCATCGATGACCTCGTTCAAGTTATGAGGCGGAACGTTCGTCGCCATCCCAACGGCAATTCCGCTCGTCCCGTTCACAAGGAAGTTCGGGAAACGTGCCGGAAGTACGACCGGTTCTTTTTCTTCACCATCGAAGTTCGGTTGATAATCAATCGTGTTTTTTCCGATGTCTCGTACGAGTTCCATCGCAATTTTAGACATACGTGCCTCGGTATAACGCATCGCAGCGGCCGAGTCGCCATCGACTGAACCGAAGTTCCCGTGACCGTCGACTAATTCGTAGCGATAGCTGAAGTCCTGAGCCATGCGTACCATCGTCTCATAAACGGCTGAGTCACCGTGTGGGTGGTACTTACCGATGACGTCCCCGACGACACGCGCCGACTTCTTATGTGGCTTGTCCGCGCGAATACCTAGTTCGTTCATCGCATATAAAATACGACGGTGAACCGGCTTCAATCCATCTCGCACGTCCGGAAGGGCACGTGATACGATGACGCTCATCGCGTAGTCCATGAACGACGTTCGCATCTCCTGGCTAATATTTATATCCTTGATATTTTCTTGTTCTGCCATTCGTTATTGCCTACCCTTCTTATTAAATATCGAGGTTCTTCACGTAATGGGCGTGAGATTGAATAAAGTCACGGCGTGGTTCGACGTTGTCACCCATGAGCGTTTCGAAGATTTCATCCGCTTCGATCGCATCTTGAAGATCGACACGAAGCATCGAACGCGTTTCCGGGTTCATCGTCGTATTCCATAACTGTTCAGGATCCATCTCTCCGAGACCCTTGTAACGTTGAACGCTATAACGTGCATTTTCAGGAAGTTGTGCAATCGCCGCCTGCAACTCCCGGTCGTTTTGAACGTAGATGGTTTCTTTCCCGTGCTTCACACCATAGAGTGGTGGTTGCGCGATATAGACATATCCACTTTCAACGAGTGGGCGCATGTAACGATAGAAGAACGTCAACAACAACGTCCGAATGTGCGCACCATCGACATCGGCATCGGTCATGATGATGAGTTTGTGATAGCGTGCTTTCGATAAGTCAAACTCATCGGCAATCCCTGTTCCGAGAGCCGTGATGATGGTCCGGACTTCTTGGTTGGCCAAAATCTTATCAAGACGTGCTTTCTCAACGTTGATGATTTTCCCTCGAATCGGAAGGATGGCTTGGAAGTGACGATCACGTCCAGATTTCGCAGAACCTCCCGCCGAGTCACCCTCAACGATGTATAGTTCAGATTTCGATGCATCTTTTGACGAACAGTCTGCCAATTTCCCTGGCAATGAACTGACTTCGAGAATCCCTTTACGACGTGTCATCTCGCGTGCACGTTTCGCAGCAAGGCGCGCACGTGCCGCCATCAAGCCTTTGTCGACGATGAGGCGACCGACCGATGGGTTCTCGAGCAGGAACTGTTCGAACGTGTCGCTGAACAACGTATCGGTTGCCGTACGCGCATCGGCATTCCCGAGTTTCGTCTTCGTCTGTCCTTCAAACTGGGGAGCCGGGTGCTTGACGGAAACAATCGCCGTCAACCCTTCACGGACATCATCACCAGACAGGCTGCCGTCGGCTTCTTTCATCAAACCAAACCGTTTTGCATAGTCGTTGATTGAACGAGTGAGTGCCGTCTTAAATCCTGTCTCGTGCGTCCCACCTTCATGCGTCGGAATGTTGTTCGTAAATGAGTAAATGTTACTTGCGAAACCTTCGTTGTATTGAAGCGCAATCTCGACTTCGATTCCGTCTTTCGTCCCGTGTACGTACACAGGCTCTTCATGAATCGACGCTTTTGACCGGTTCAAATGCTCGACATAAGACTTGATTCCGCCCTCATAGTGATAGTTCCGTTCAATCGTCTCGTCATTACGATCATCTTTAGCCACGATTCGTAACCCTTTGTTCAAGAAGGCGAGTTCACGTAAGCGTGTCGCTAACAGATCAAAGTCATATTCGAGTGTCTCTTGGAAGATGTCCCCGTCTGGGAAGAAACGGACCGTCGTCCCTGTCGTGTCGGTCGTCCCGACGATTTCGAGTTCACCTTGTGGAACACCACGTTTGAACGATTGGTAATATACGTTTCCATCGCGACGAACGAACACTTCAAGTTTCGTCGATAAGGCGTTAACAACCGACGCCCCGACACCGTGAAGACCACCTGATACTTTGTATCCGCCACCGCCGAACTTACCACCTGCGTGAAGCACCGTGAAAATAACTTCAACGGCAGGTCGACCTGTTTTCTTTTGAACGTCGACCGGAATCCCACGTCCGTTGTCTTCAACAACGATCGAGTTCCCTGGCTCGACCGTCACTGTGATCGTGTCACAATAACCAGCGAGCGCCTCATCGATTGAGTTATCGACAATCTCCCATACTAAATGGTGGAGACCGCGAGAGCTTGTGGAACCGATATACATCCCTGGACGTTTACGGACAGCCTCTAGCCCCTCAAGGACTTGAATCTGGTCGGCGCCGTACGCTTGCAATTCTTTTTCATTTTCATTACTCATCGGTTATTTTCACCTACTATACATGATTTGGTGTTCCCTCTTGCCACGATTACACAGACTCCGTTTCAACCTCACCTTGTTTCACGTGAAACACTTTAGCTTGTTGAATGGTCTCATGTGCAATCCCGTCAATGTTTGTTGTAGTCAAAATCGTTTGTACTTTCCGTCCCATCGTATCGAGGAGATGGGTTTGGCGATGATCGTCAAGCTCAGATAACACATCGTCTAATAACAACAGAGGATATTCGCCTACTTCTTCATGAATCAATTCAATCTCAGCTAGCTTCAATGACAAGGCCGCCGTTCGTTGCTGACCTTGTGAACCGAACGTTTGAACGTTTCGATTGTTGACATACAATTCAAAATCGTCACGATGCGGACCGAACAAGGTCACACCTCTTCGTCGTTCGTTCTCTCTTATTTTATCAAACTTTTGACGATACGTTTCAAACATCTGTTCTTTTGAGAAGCGTTCTTTTTGGAACGTGTCAGAAACGTATTGAATCGTCAGTGTTTCGAGATCTCTCGTGATTCCGGAATGGATGGGATTGGCCCATTTTTCGAGCTGGTCGATGAAGTGATAGCGTCGCATCACGATTTTTACGGCAAGTTCAATCAATTGGTCCGTCAATACTTCGAGTAACGTCTCGTCGCCACCTTTTGTGGATAACTGCTTCAACAAGGCATTCCGTTGTTTCAACGTCTTCAAGTATTGATTGAGCTCGTGTAAGTACACGGGACTGACCTGACCGATTTCCATATCTAAAAATCGCCGTCTCCCTTGCGGACTGCCTTTGACGATGGCTAAGTCTTCAGGGGCGAACAAGACGACGTTAAATGCGCCGACATAGTCACTGAGACGACGTTGTTCCAAATGATTGAGCTTTGCTTTCTTGCCTTTAGGAGAAAAAGAGAGACTCTGCACCGATTCACCCGTTCGTTTATGAATCCGGCCTTCGATACTCGCAGCATCAGCTTCCCAACCGATTAACTCACGGTCTTGTGTCGTCCGATGCGATTTTGCGAGCGCAAGTACGTAAATCGATTCGAGAAGATTCGTTTTTCCTTGGGCGTTCTCACCAATCAGAACATTCGTCTGTTCTGAAAAATCTAGCTCGAGGGTTTCGTAGTTGCGATAGTTTTGCAATCGGATCGACTTTAAATGCACGTCAGTTTCCCTCGATTTGATATTCCCCGAAGCCTTCGACTTCGATTGTATCTCCATCTCTTAATTTACGACCACGGCGTTGGTCCTGCTCACCGTTCACTTTAATCATGACATCCTCTAAAAAGAACTTTGCCTGTCCCCCACTGGAGATGATATCTGCTAATTTTAAAAATTGTCCGAGTGTTACATACTCGGTTGTAATCGACACTTTTTCCATGTCGTCACTTCCTTTCTCACATGCTGATCTGAAAAAATCGCCATACATATTAGTTTATCGAAAATCGTCGAATAAGGCAAAAAGAGGGATGACAAGGCAAGACACCTCATCATCCCTATCCGCAGCTTACGATGTGCGGACTGGCAAAATCAGTTGAAGAACACTATCTTGTTCAACCGGTCGTAAAATGAACGGTCGCATCGAACCCGTGAACTGGATTTCGATTTCAGATGCATCGAGTGCGCGGAGCGCGTCCATCACGAATTTTGAGTTGAAGGAAATTTTTAGTTCTTCTCCTTCAAGCGACAGGATGCTGACACGTTCTGATACTTTTCCG
This sequence comes from Exiguobacterium sp. AT1b, assembly GCF_000023045.1. Lineage (GTDB taxonomy): Bacteria > Bacillota > Bacilli > Exiguobacteriales > Exiguobacteriaceae > Exiguobacterium. The sequence continues at coordinate 1,697,985 of NC_012673.1, forward strand.
ACTTCAGGCGAGTGAGAAGAGACTTCAACTGCTGTTTTATCTTCCGCCACGAATTTAATGACGTTGTTGCGATCGGCACGTGCTAAGAGCGATGCACGATCAATGGCCTGCAAGAATTCTTTCGCATTCATTCGAACCGCTGTGCGATATTCTTCCGGAATGAGACGTGACGTGTCTGGGTAGGCACCGTCTAACAAACGAGAGAAGAATGAGATGTTTTTCATACGGAATAAAATTTGTTGGTCTGTTAAGACGATTTCGATCGGCAACTCTTCGCGGTCGAGTAATTTAGCGAGTTCGTTGAGTGAGCGACCAGGAACGACGACATTTTGGAACGTCAAATCGTTATCTGTCTCAAAACGCGCCCGACGAAGCGCCAGACGGTGGCTATCGGTTGCGACACATGTAAGGAAGCCCTTCTCTGCTGAGAAGTTAACCCCTGTCAATACGGGACGTGTCTCTTGTGAAGAAACAGCAAAGCTTGTCTGACGGATGATCGTCTTCAATAGATCAGCCGGCAAATAGAAGCGACGATCACTCGCAAGTTCAGGTAGGCGTGGATATTCATCCGGGTCGAGACCGTTTAAATGGAACTCTGCCTGACCAGACTCAATGCGCGTCATGAAGTTCGGTGAAACTTCGAGTGTGACCTCGTTCGTCGGTAACTTCTTCACGATTTCTCCTAAGAAGCGTGCGTTCAACACGACGCTTCCAGCACGTTGAATTTGAATGAGTTCCATTCCACCCTCTTCGATTGGAATCAAGCGTTCAATCGAAATCTCGGTATCACTTCCTGTCAGTGTTAAGCCATCCGCATGTGCCTCAAGTTTCAAGCCTGTCAAAATTGGAATGGTCGTTCGTGAAGCCACAGCTTTTGATACGTCTTGTACGGCTTGCATGAATACATCTCGTTGAATCGTTAAATGCATGTGGATAATTCCTCCTAAGGTGAAATGAGTCCATTTCTTAATAATAATAATAGTATTAATTAAGTCATAATAGTAATAAGGGCTGTGGATACTGGGGATAAGTCCCCTAAGACATACGTATTAAGCCATTTCGCCTGTGAATAACTTGTGGATAACTAGGGTGGTTTATCCACAGGATATCCACAGAGAATCCTTCATTAGTTAGAAAGTGCCTTCTTCAACGTTTGAATCGTCTCTTGCATTTCCACATCGTTCTTTAGAAGGGTGCTAATTTTCTCATGCGCGTGAATCACGGTCGTATGATCACGCCCTCCGAACTCTTCCCCGATTTTTGGCAAGGAACTCTCCGTCATCTCCCGCGAGAGATACATTGCGATTTGACGTGGGAATGCCAACGTCTTGGTTCGCTTTTTCGAGTTCAATTCTTCTACTTGAATGTTGAAGTGTTGACCGACAACTTCTTGAATGTCGCGAATGACAATTTTCTTCGCTTCCTGGACAGGCATGATATTATGAAGCGCTTCGGCTGCCACGTCCGGGTCGATTGGTCGCCCGACAAGTTTTGCATAAGCGACGACTCGTGTCAGCGCCCCTTCTAGTTCCCGAATGTTCGTATCGATTTGATTCGCGATATACAGCATGACTTCATTCGAGATATCAAGCCCTTCCGCCGTCGCTTTTTTGCGGAGAATCGCAATTCGCGTCTCAAGGTCCGGTGGCGTGATGTCTGTGATTAAGCCCCACTCGAAGCGTGAACGAAGTCGATCTTCTAGCGTCGGGATTTCTTTTGGTGGTCGATCACTCGAAATCACGATTTGTTTCTGATCGTTGTGCAACGCATTGAATGTGTGGAAAAACTCTTCTTGGGTTTGTTCTTTCCCTGCTAAAAACTGAATATCATCAATCAATAGTACATCAATGTTTCGATAACGGTTCCGAAACTCACCGGTCTTATTATCCCGAATCGAATTGATAAATTCATTTGTGAACTTCTCAGAAGAGACATAGGCAATGCGAGCCCCCGGTTTTTGACCTTTTACATAATGACCAATCGCATGCATCAAATGTGTTTTACCAAGTCCAACGCCTCCGTAAATGAAGAGCGGGTTATAGGCGCGTGCAGGTGCTTCAGCGACAGCAAGTGATGCGGCGTGGGCAAAACGGTTCCCCGATCCGATGACAAACGTCTCGAAAATGTATTTGTCATTCAGTTGACCAAGATCCCCTTCCTCTTTTGAAGGTAATAGCACGGGCTGTTCTTTTGTTTCTGTCACGGCGATGGACTCATTTGACGATCCATCCGCTGGAGCATACTTGTGTGCTTGAGATTCCTCGATGAAATGAATTTCAAGCTTGTTGTTTGTGATCTCTTCAACCGTATCTTGTAACAGAGAGAGATACTGTCGCTCTAACCACGTGACGATAAAACTGGCGGGTGCCGACACAACGAGCGTCGTTCCCATCAACGATATCCCCTCGGTTGATTTTAACCACATGTCAAAACTGGCTTTTGGAGTTCGTTCTTCTTCCTCGATTACCGATAAGACATTTCTCCAAATCTCGCGAGCATTCTTCAATGAAAGACCTCCTTTACTCACATGTTGGGTAAAACTTATTCACACGATATACACATACACTATTCTATAGTAGAAACTAGGGTTATCCCCAGAGAACAAAAACTGTGGATAAAGTTATCCACATGGTGTTCATTATGGGGATAACACTTATCCACAGCCTGTGTATATCTTGGAATCACGAATTGTTCATCCACAAGTTTGTGCACATTCAGTTTAGCAAAATAAAATAGACGTGGCAATGCTTTTCGGTATTTATCCACAGATAAAGAAAAGTATCCACACCCACTTATCCACATGCTGTGTGTTTTGTGGATAAACTGTGGATATATTGTGGATAAAGCAATAATGATGGAGTGTTTAGTGAAAAAGTTATACACAAAAGAGGAAGAAGTGAAATGAAAGATTGTTTTTGTAAAAGAAGAAAACGAAAAAATTAAGAATGAGAATGTGAAAAAAGAGGAGTTATTCACATATAAATGTGGATAACTTCGAGATTTTGTGGATAAAATGGCTCAACATGGCTATTTATAAAGATCGTTTATAAAATACGTAAAGGTTGTGTATACATTCTTCGCCCTACTCGTCCTGTGGGTACGATCGAATCCATGTGGATGAATGCTTTCTGAGCGCCTCGTAATACGAATTCGAAAACCATCCGAAAATACATTGACAATTGTTGAATCGATTTATATAATCTTAAAGACTGCCTTAAATGAAACTATAACTTGCTAATAGAGCGTTAATCTTGAGGAGGTGCTGTAACCATGAAACCAACTTTCAACCCTAACAACCGTAAGCGTAAGAAAGTTCACGGATTCCGTGCACGCATGGCGACTAAAAACGGTCGCAACATTCTTGCTGCTCGTCGTCGTAAAGGCCGTAAAGCCTTGACTGTATAATTTCGAATGAAGATTGCCCGGGGATCCTTTCCTCGGGCAATTTTTTAGTTTGTCACAGAAACGTAGTATTTCATGGATTCTCCCTCGTTCAAATGATGTGGATATGATATGATGTTAGTTGACGATTTTTGAAGCGAAGGATGGAGTGAGAATTTTGAAAAAAGAATACCGCCTGCAAAAGAATGAAGAGTTCCAAGCGGTGTTTCGCGAAGGACGCTCCGTGGCCAATCGTCAGTTTGTCGTCTACACGCTCAAAGCGGATCAAACGCATTTCAGAGTGGGTCTTTCCGTCAGTAAGAAACTTGGAAATGCTGTGGAACGGAACCGGATGAAACGATTGATGCGTGAGTCGCTTCGCTTGCTCGAACCAAACGTTGCACCGAATGATTATGTCATCATCGCTCGAAAACCTGCGACCGCATTGACGCAGTCGGAAGTGACCGAGAGTTTAAAACACGTATTCAAACGGGCCAAGGTTTGGCAAAAGCAGGGCCGGTGACCATGACAATCTGAATTTGTTCTCTCATATAATTAGAGTCTGATAAGATTGCCCGATCGACGTGTGCGTTAAAAAGAATTGATAAAGAAAGCGTAGGAGGAACTATGAGCAAAAAGCTAAAATTAGGATTACTCGCTGCCATGACCGCGGTCATCATGCTGATGGCAGGCTGTGTGGATCCGTCTACCATCCAAGCCGAACCAGTAACGGCTGACACAGAAGGTTTCTGGGCGAAGTACTTTGTATGGCCGCTCGCATGGCTTTTGAAGGAAGTTGCTTACTTGGTCGGTGGCCCGTGGCAATACGGGATTTCAATCATCATCGCGACGATTATCGTCCGGTTATTGATTCTCCCACTCATGATCAAGCAGACGAAGAGTATGGGTGCGATGCAAGTGTTGCAACCAGAAATGCTGAAGCTTCGTGAAAAGTACAGCTCAAAAGACCAGGAAACACAACGTAAACTCCAAGAAGAGATGATGAAGCTTTATCAGGAATACCAAATCAACCCGCTCGCGGGATGTTTGCCGATCTTGATTCAAATGCCGATTCTCTTCGCATTCTATGATGCGATTCGCCGTACACCTGAGATTTTCGAAGCGAACTTCTTATGGTTCGACCTCGGTGCTCCGGATCCAACGTTCGTCTTGCCGATCTTAGCGGCAATCTTGACGTTCGCACAACAAAAAATCTCAATGGCGGGTCAAGAACAGAACCCGCAGTTGAAGATGATGCTTTATATCTTCCCGGTTATGATCTTCGTCATGTCGATCAACCTCCCAGCTGCCCTTTCGTTATACTGGGTAGTCGGTTATATCATCTCGATCATCGTCACGATGGCAATCATGCTCCCAATGCGTGAGAAGATGAAGGTTGCGGCTGAAGCGAAAATCGCTGCGAAAGAAGCAGAGCGTGCAGCGCTTGCTGAAGAAGAAAAGAAAAATAAAAAGAAAAAGCGTAAATAATCGCTAAGCTGAGTGTCTTCTGACGCTCAGCTTTTTTGTGGGATTGCAAGCCGGTCAGAGGGGAATAGAGATAGAAACGAGTAAACGGAGGTGTGGAAAAATGGAGGCATTCATTCAGCGTTTGGAACGTTCGACGTTATGGCAAGCGGTCATTTATTTTGTACTTGGTGTTCTCATTTTGTTATATCCTCGATTTTTCTTTGATGTCATGGTGTATGTCATTGCCGGTTATTTAGCAATCATGGGGATTTGGATGATTTTTCAAGGGTTGCGTCGACGTCAGGGAGGGTTGCCACCCACTTTCTTTATGGGTCTCATCTATTTGATTTTGGCAGCGGTCGTCTTCTTCTTCGCGGAGACGCTAGCTAGTCTTCTCCCGATTTTGATCGGAGCCTTGTTCTTATTCGGTGGAATCATCCGTCTGATTCAGGCACTCGGTTACCGTCAATCGATGTCGGGACGATGGCTCTGGTTTTTGATTGGAAGTCTATTGTGGATAGGTGTCGGGATTCTCATGTTGACGAATCCATTCAGTAGCCTGCTCGTGCTATTCCAATTGTTCGGTGGAATCCTCATCGCGATCGCGGTACTAGAATTGTTCCTCTACTTCGCGATTCGCTCGACGAAACGGCAAGCGAGATACTAAAAACAAGCCGCCCTATATGCCAGGGCGGCTTGTTTCTCGTTGAATCAACTGTTCCATGAACGGTCCGAACACGTTGTAGCCAGATAGTGATGCGAAAAAAGGTTGCTCTGCCTGAAGTCGCTCCAGATAGATATGGGCGGCTTTTTCATGAGTGGTGGGAGTCAATTGATCATAAAATGGATGTAGGTCGATTTCTTGCCGTTGTGTCACATCTTTTAAACCGAGGGAAGCCCGGTCCGGTGTGTGGTGAGCGGCTAACACATATGCGAAATGAACCATTCCTTGCCGGAGCATCTCCGTTGCCCACATCGCGTTGCCTCGATTGCGTGATTTTGTATATTGGAAAAAGAACCACACGGTATCGAACGCATGGTCACTGATTGCCGCTTCGTCTAATTGTAAGGAAGTGACGTGTCTAGCAAGTCGCTGTTGTGGGTCGTAGATCACATGAATCGAGTCTTGATGATTCAACGTCTCTTGCGTGACCGTGAACAGGTCGAGGTGAAGAAAATCATCAAAGACGGCGATGAGTTGTGGCGCGACGATGTGAATCTCGTCTTTTAACAGAATCGGACGATAGGCGGTTACATGCTCGAGGCGTCTGGATAGAAAGGAGGCCTCCTCATCGGGGTGCACCATGACATAGAGGTCGATATCGGAATGTTCATCGGCTTCTCCCCGACCGAATGAGCCCTTCATAAAAATCGCTTGAACCGCTTCGTCGTGCTTTAATCGATCGGTGATGATTCGGATTGCGTCTTGTTGGTTCATAATAGATGCCCTCTCTCCTATGTAAATATATTCCTTTATTGTACGAAAACGATGAGTCGAATGGCAATGACTTGATCGATGGGCCAACTCTTTCGTTCAAGTCGAATATCGTGTATAGTAGGTTCGTTATGCATATGATAGAAGAAGATGTTTAGGTTTGGAGGGAGAAAGATGCTAGAGTTTGACACGATTACAGCGATTTCGACGCCGATGGGTGAAGGTGCCATCGGGATCGTCCGATTATCGGGCGATTTGGCGGTCGAAACGGTGAACAATGTGTTTTCTGGAAAAGACTTAACAACAGTCGATTCACATACGATTCATTATGGAACGTTAAAATATCCTGATACGGGCGAAATCGTCGATGAAGTTATGGTCAGTATTATGCGCGCACCGAAGACGTTTACACGAGAAGATGTCGTCGAGATCAATTGTCACGGAGGCGTCGTGGCGGTCAATCGTGTCCTTGAGCTCATTCTCGATCAACCCGACATCCGTTTGGCAGAACCGGGCGAGTTCACGAAGCGCGCCTTTTTAAATGGCCGAATCGATTTATCTCAGGCGGAAGCGGTCATGGATTTGATTCGCGCGAAGACGGACCGGGCCATGAACGTTGCGATGGCGCAAATGGAAGGACGTTTGTCACGCCTCGTTCGCGAGTTACGTCAACAGTTGCTCGAGACGATTGCGGCGGTCGAGGTCAACATCGACTATCCAGAGTATGACGCAGAAGAGATGACCCAGGCCATCGTCGAAGAGAAAGCGGGCGAGGTCAAGCGTGTCCTCGAGCAGTTACTCGAGACAGCGCGACAAGGGAAAATCTTACGTGAAGGCTTGGCTACAGCAATCATCGGTCGACCGAACGTCGGTAAATCTTCTCTGATGAATACGCTCGTTCAAGAGACGAAAGCAATCGTCACCGAAATTGCCGGGACAACACGTGACACGATTGAGGAGTACGTCAATGTGAAAGGTGTTCCGCTCAAATTGATCGACACGGCAGGGATTCGCGAAACGGAAGATATCGTGGAACGAATCGGTGTGGAAAAGTCGAGAAAAGCGTTAGAGGCGGCAGATTTGGTCCTTCTCGTCTTGAACGGACACGAGGGATTGACTGTCGAGGATGAGGCGTTATTTGAGGCAGTAAAAGGTATGAATGCCATCATCATCATCAACAAGACGGACTTGCCACAAAACATGGATTCTTCTAAGCTAGAGAAACTAGCGGCAGGACGTCCGATTGTGGCGACATCGCTCTTACTAGATGAAGGAATCGATGCCCTTGAAGCGGCCATCGCAAATCTCTTCTTCGCAAAAGGGGTCGAGTCACAAGATATGACGTATATCTCAAACGCTCGACACATTCAATTAATCAAACGAACGATTGGTCAAATTGATGAGGCGCTCGGGAGTGCCGTCATGAATATGCCGATCGATATGGTTCAGATCGATTTACGTCGTGCGTGGGATACGCTCGGTGAAATCAATGGAGATACCGTACAGGAGAGCTTGATTGATCAGCTCTTTTCACAGTTTTGTCTTGGGAAATAATAAGGAGGAACGAATATGGCTTATACGGCAGGCGAATTTGACGTCATCGTCATCGGGGCCGGACACGCAGGGATTGAAGCAGCACTTGCATCGGCTCGCATGGGCGCGAAAACAGCGATGCTCACCATGAACCCCGATATGGTCGGGTTCATGTATTGCAACCCATCAATCGGTGGGCCGGCGAAAGGAATCGTCGTACGTGAAATCGATGCGCTCGGTGGCGAGATGGGGCGCGCGATTGACGCGACTTACATCCAAATGAAGATGCTCAACACATCGAAAGGTCCGGCGGTACGTGCATTACGTGCACAGGCGGACAAATTCCAATACCAAAATCACATGAAGAAAGTGCTAGAAGACGAACCGAATCTACTGCTTCGTCAGGCGCTAGTCGAACGCTTGTTGATTGAGGATGGAGAAGTACGTGGCGTGGTAACGAACACAGGTTCAGAATATCGCGCGAAAGCGGTCATCGTTACAACGGGAACGTTCATGCGCGGTCAAATCATCATCGGTGAATTGGCATATGAAAGTGGCCCGAACAACCAAATGCCTTCGGTCGAGTTATCGAAGCATCTAGAAGAGCTCGGTCTCGACTTAGTTCGATTCAAAACGGGAACACCGCCACGAATCGACGGCAAGACAATCGATTACTCGAAGACGGAGATTCAACCAGGAGACGAGAATCCATCATTCTTCTCGTACACCTCGACGGATTTGAATCCGATCGAACAAATCCCATGCTGGCTCACGTACACGAGTGAGCGCACGCACCAATTGATTGATGAGAACTTGCATCGCTCACCGATGTACTCGGGTGCGATTAAAGGAACGGGACCACGTTATTGCCCATCGATTGAAGATAAGGTCGTTCGCTTTAATGATAAACCGCGTCACCAAATCTTCTTGGAGCCAGAAGGTCGCGATACAGAAGAAATCTATGTTCAAGGCTTCTCAACGAGTATGCCAGAAGACGTGCAACATCAGATGCTTCGCACAATCCCAGGTCTTGAAAATTCAGAGATGATGCGTCCCGGTTATGCCATCGAGTACGATGCAGTCGTACCGACACAGCTTTGGCCAACGCTCGAAACAAAAGCAGTCCCTGGCCTTTTCACAGCGGGACAAATCAACGGGACGAGCGGGTACGAAGAAGCGGCTGGACAGGGCATCATGGCGGGAATCAACGCCGCATGCAAAGTGCTCGGAAAAGATCCGGTCATCTTGGACCGTTCGCAAGCGTACATCGGCGTCTTAATCGATGACCTCGTGACGAAAGGGACGAACGAACCGTATCGCCTTCTCACATCACGTGCCGAATACCGTCTTTTGTTGCGTCATGACAATGCGGACTTGCGACTCAGCGACATCGGGTATGAGATCGGCTTACTTTCAGAAGATCGTCACACTCACCTCAACGAGAAGCGTGTAGCGATTGAAAAAGAAGTGAAGCGACTTGCGTCACTTGTCGTCAAACCGACACCTGAAGTCAATGCGATGCTCGAATCGGTCGGTGCGCACCCGCTTAAAGAAGCGACGCATGCCAACATCTTGTTGAAACGTCCGGAAGTATCTTATGAAGCACTCATGACGGTCGTTCCGTCAACGGAAGAATTGTCGTATGAAGTGAAAGAGCAAGTCGAGATTCAAGTGAAGTATGAAGGTTATATTTCCAAACAGCTTGAACAAGTCGAGAAGATGCGTCGCATGGAAGAAAAACGAATCCCGGAAAACTTGGATTACGATGCGATCGGTGGTCTCGCGACAGAAGCGAAACAAAAACTAAAACAAGTTCGTCCTCTTTCGATCGGTCAAGCGTCTCGTATCTCAGGCGTAAACCCAGCAGACGTGTCAATCTTGCTCGTCTATATCGAACAAGGACAATACGCAACGGTGGAGTGAAACGATGAACGAATCTCAATTTATTGAAGCGTTACGAGCTGAAGGGTTTGAACTGAGTGAGACACAACTCAGTCAGTTCAAACGTTACTTCGAAATGCTCGTCGAATGGAACGAAAAAATGAACTTAACGGCCATCACGGACCGGGAAGAAGTATATTTGAAGCACTTCTATGATTCGCTCAGCGCAGCGTTTCATTTCGATTTCACGAAAGTCGAAACCGTATGTGATGTCGGGGCAGGAGCGGGATTCCCGAGTCTTCCGCTCAAAATTTTATTCCCACACTTACACGTCACGATCATCGATTCGTTAAACAAACGCATCACCTTCTTGAACGAATTGGCCCTCGCCCTCGGGCTCGAAGGTGTCGCGTTCCATCATGGTCGCGCTGAAGAGTTCGGGAAAAATAAAAAGTTCCGCGAACAGTTTGACGTCGTCACAGCGCGTGCGGTTGCCCGCATGACCGTGTTGGCGGAATACTGTTTGCCTCTCGCGAAAGTAGGCGGAAGCTTCGTCGCGCTTAAAGCAGCCAAGGTTTCTGACGAGATGGCAGACGCCAAAAACGCTTTAGCCGTTCTAGGTGGAAAAGAAAAAGCGACACACCAGTTCCTATTGCCAGGAGAGATGAGTGAGCGTAATATCGTAGTTGTAGATAAACTACGAAAAACGCCCGGGAAATATCCGCGTAAAGCGGGGACACCGGCGAAAGAGCCACTTATCTGATGATGTCGTTTCACGTGAAACAAAAGCAGATTCCAGTGGTGGAGTCTGCTTATTTTTTTACATAAAGGGGTGCCCGACGTTGAAGAATAGATTTGCGAAATTGTTCGGTGTGAATCGAAAAGACGAAGTTGCCGTGACGCAGATTGCGGAAGTTCGAGCGGATGACACGGTACAAGAACTCTCATTGTCACGGTTGCGTCCCAACCGTTATCAACCGCGTAAAGTGTTCGAACCGGCAAAAATTGAAGAGTTGGCAACGACGATTTCGGAACATGGACTCCTTCAACCAATCGTGGTTCGAAAGGCAGATGGGGACTGCTATGAAATCATTGCCGGAGAGCGTCGTTTCCGTGCCGTGAAATCGCTTGGCTGGTCAGCAATTCCGGCAATCGTTCGTGATATGGACGATGATACGACGGCTGCACTCGCCTTGATTGAAAACTTGCAGCGTGAGCAGTTAAGCCCGATTGAAGAGGCGGAAGCCTATGATCGTTTACTCGCCTTGAACGGCTTGACGCAAGATGCCCTCGCGAAAAGTCTAGGCAAGAGTCAATCTACGATTGCCAATAAGTTGCGTTTGTTAAAATTGCCGGAGGATGTGAAGCAGTCGCTTCGCGATCGTCGGATCAATGAACGACATGCACGTGCGTTGTTACCGCTAAAGGAAGAAGGATTGCAGCTTCAAGTGCTCGCGGAAGTGTTAGAACAGGATTTCAACGTCAAGGAGACGGAAGAACGCGTCGCCTTTTTAACAACACCGATCGAAGAAGAGAAGCGAAAGCCGAAAAAACAACGTCGTCGGACGAAAAGTTTTGCGCGCGACACGCGAATCGCCATCAATACGATTCGTGACTCAATCGATTTGATTGGGAAAACAGGGATTGACGTCCAAACTGAAGAAGTAGACGAAGAGGAATTTGTTGAAATTCGAATTCGCATCCCGAAAGCGCGGCCTCAAAAATGAGTCCGTGCTTTTTTATACGATGAAGGAGGTTTGTAGATGGAACGATTGCCATTAAAATTCATTCGCCCAAACCCGAATCAGCCCCGGAAACAATTTGAGGTGGAAAAACTAGAAGAGTTACGTCAATCCATTGAGCGATATGGCGTCCTGCAACCGATCGTCGTTCGAAAAGCGACAGGGTACTATGAAATCATTGCCGGGGAACGACGGTTTCAGGCGGCGAAACTCGCGGGAAAAGAGGACATTCCTGCCCTCGTCGTCACGGCGGACTCCGATCGCGTCATGGAGTTGGCGCTGATTGAAAACATTCAGCGGGCAGACTTGAATGCCATCGAAGAGGCTGTCGCCTATGAACAGTTGATGCAGACGCTAGGCCTGACGCAACAACAGTTGGCCGATCGCGTCGGAAAGAGCCGCAGTCATGTGACGAACAGTCTTCGCCTCCTCCGGTTGCCGAGTGCCGTCCAGCATGCGGTCATGGTCGGAGATTTGACGATGGGACATGCACGTGCCATCACGGGCATGAAATCGGAACAAGCGATGGAACAGATTGCGAAACGGGTCATTGCCGAGCATTGGACGGTCCGTCGCCTCGAGCGATATTTACAAAAAGAGCGCACAGAAAAAAAGACGCTGAAGCGATCGAACGCCGATATCGAGGCGGTCGAAGCGGTGCTTGCGGAGCGTCTTCAGATGGATGTGTCGATTCGTCCACGCCGAAAAGGCGGCGTCCTCGAGTTGAAATACTTTTCCCAAGATGACTTGGAACAATTGTTGACGTTACTATCGCCTCAAGACTTTGATTCGTCTCGTGACTGACGAAGACGTGTAATGGCCGCCTCTTCGTGATGCAGGCGCCCGATGCGTGCATCAAAATCGGCGAATCCGTCTGTGATGAAACGTGCGAGTTCATACACGAGATGGAGGCGGGTATTCTGTAAAATCATCATCTCCATGAATCCACTTACGTTCACGACGGCTTTAATATTGTACGCACCGACTGCCGGGAGCTCTTTTTGGACACCGGCCCCTGGAGCGAGCGGACCTTCCGAAAAGAAGACGTAACCGACACTCGATAAACGTCCGAGACAGGCGTCGATGGCGATGATGAGCGGTTGATGGAAGCGCGTTTGAATCTCGTGTAACGTTTCCACCAAATTGAGTGCATGTACAGGTTTTGTTAATGTGCCGTATACATGTAAATTTCGGATGTGACGTTCTTCTAAAAACGTTCCGACGAGCGGACCGAGTGAATCACCGGTCGAACGGTCCGAACCGATGCAAACAAGGACGATGGGGCGATGGGTTTCATTGACCAACTGTTCATGAAGTTGGTCCGCAAGCAATCTGGATCCACTCCGCTCAGTGTGTTCAATGAAGAAAGAGTATGGTTTATGAGGTTTTAAGCGAAACGGCATGAATCTCATCCTCTCTTCTAAGCTGCCTATTCCTAGTTGCAGTTGGGGGATTGATCTCGTATTAACCCATTCCCAAAAGTGGAAAACTTCTAACTTCCGAATGCAGCGTTTGAGAAAAGTCGTGAAATATGTTTTGATGATTTAGAATCTACGACTTTGAGGTGAAAAGATGGCTTCGCAAAATACAGAAAAAGATTTAAGCACGGTTGCCGATGAGACAATCGATAGCGTGAACCAATTCGTGGAGTACTTTAAAGATACAGATATGTGGATTGGTTTAGGGATCAAGCTCGCCGGTGTGGCGCTGATCATCCTTGGTTTATATATCGCAACGCGCATTTTGACGACGATGGTCGAGCGCGTGTTTACACTCCGCAAAATAAAAGAACATGATATCGTCGCCCAGCGACAGAATGAAACGTTATTAAAACTGGCACAAAACACAATCCGCTATGTGATCGGGTTGATTATGGTCTTGACGGTGCTTGGACAATTCGGCGTGAATATCGCCGGTTTGATTGCATCAGCCGGGGTCGCAGGTCTTGCGATTTCATTCGGGGCACAAAGTTTGGTGAAAGACGTCATCACAGGGGCGTTTATCATCTTTGAAAACCAATATAAGAACGGGGATTACGTCAATTTGAACCAACAAGTCGACGGGACGGTCATCGAGGTCGGAATCCGGACGACGAAGTTAAAAGGATTGAACGGGCAAGTGACGATTATTCCGAACGGACAAATCTTACAAGTGACGAACTACTCGCTTGAAAACAGCGTCGCCGTGGTCGATATTGGGGTCGCATACGAAGAAGATATGTCAAAAGTAGAGCAAGCGCTCAAAGAAATTGCGAAAACGGTCGAAGCACGCTATCACGACTTGTTCATCAAACCAATCGACTTAGCTGGAGTACAGTCGCTCGGACCGTCGGAAGTGGTGTACCGATTAATGGCGGAAGTCCCGCCGACCCAACATTTCGCAGCTGGTCGAATTTTGCATAAAGAGTTAAAGGCTGGACTTGACGAGCGGGGGATTGAAATTCCATACCCACGTACGGTCATGATGCCACCGAACTCGGCTCCTAAAGGAGGAGAAGCAGAAAATGCAAAGTAAAACGTATGCATTGAACGATGTGGTGGAAATGAAAAAACCGCATGCCTGTAAGACGAACCGCTGGCAAATCACGCGTGTCGGGATGGACATTCGAATCAAGTGTCAAGGCTGCGGAGCCAGTGTGCTCATGCAACGCCGTGATTTCGATAAACGATTCAAGAAAGTGCTTGAACAAGGGAACGCCGCCGAATAAGCGGCGTTTTTCTTTAGGTTATGAACGTGAGTTGCGGTTTAATCGTGGACTATCTATAATTGTGAAGGATGTGACGGTGTGGTGTACTGAATGTACCCACTCCACAGACGGCTTAACATTTCCCGGGAAACACCGGATGAGGAGGAACTACTAGTGGGATTAACAGCAGGAATTGTCGGATTGCCAAACGTCGGGAAATCGACATTGTTTAATGCGATTACACAAGCAGGAGTCGAGGCGGCCAACTATCCGTTCGCGACAATCGACCCGAACGTCGGCGTCGTAGAAGTACCAGACGCGCGTCTTGATCGATTGACGGAACTCGTCAAACCGAAAAAGACAGTACCGACAGCATTTGAGTTTACAGATATCGCTGGAATCGTGAAAGGTGCATCAAAAGGGGAAGGTCTCGGAAACAAGTTCTTGGCGAACATTCGCGAAGTCGATGCAATTTGCCAAGTCGTCCGTTGTTTCGAAGACGAGAACATCACGCACGTCGCAGGCCGTGTCTCGCCGATTGACGACATCACGACAATCAACCTTGAATTGATCTTAGCTGACCTTGAGCAAGTCGATAAACGCATCGCACGTGTTCAAAAAATGGTGAAGGCAAAAGATAAAGGTGCGGTACAAGAACTCGAAGCACTTGAAATCGTACGAGATGTGCTCGAGTCAGAGCGTCCGGCACGTGTTGCTGAATTATCAGAAGACCAACTCGCAATCGTCAAACACTTCCAATTGCTTACGATGAAGCCGATGCTTTACGTGGCGAACGTGAGTGAGGATGAAGTGGCAGATGCCGATTCGAACGAGTTTGTACAAGCGGTCCGTGATCACGCGGCAACAGAAGGATCGAAAGTCATCGTCATCTGTGCGCGAATCGAAGAAGAAATTTCAGAACTCGAACCGGAAGAACGCCTCGAATTCTTACAAGATCTCGGGATCGAAGAGTCAGGACTTGATCAATTGATCCGTGCGGCCTACTCGACACTTGGCCTTGCGACATACTTCACGGCAGGTGAGAAGGAAGTTCGTGCATGGACATTCAAACAAGGGATGAAAGCCCCACAATGTGCCGGTGTCATCCACTCTGACTTCGAACGTGGATTCATCCGTGCCGAAGTCGTGTCGTATGAAGACCTTTCAGCAGCAGGAAACATGACGACGGTGAAAGAACAAGGGAAACTTCGTTCAGAAGGAAAAGAATACGTCTTCCAAGATGGCGACGTTGTCACGTTCCGCTTCAACGTATAAGTTGATTTACGGAAACGTATTGTAAAAGTTAAGGAAGTTTGATAGTATATTATGACGTGAGTAAAACAATTGTTTGCTCCTTGCTCCTACAACCGGTAGGGGCCGTTAGTCCAAGAGGAGGTGAAAGATAATGCGTAAATACGAACTTCTTTACATTATCCGTCCATCAGTTGATGAGGAAGCGAAGAAAGCTTTAATCGAGCGCTTCAACAACGTCATCACTGAAAACGGTGGTACTGTTGAAAAAACAACAGACATGGGTAAACGTCGTTTCGCTTATGAAATCAACAAGATGCGCGAAGGACACTACGTTCTTCTTAACATCGTTGCTGAACCTAAAGCGATCTTAGAAACAGAGCGTCTCATGAAGATCTCTGACGACGTTGTCCGTCAAATGACAACAAAAGACGAGCGTTAATCCTTAACGTTTCGTATCGTGAAAGGGGAGCTTGGAGATGATTAACCGAGTTGTGTTAGTTGGTCGATTGACTCGCGATCCCGAAATGCGTTATACGCAGAGCGGAATCGCCGTAACACGCCTTACTCTCGCTTGCGATCGTCCATTCGCTGGACAAGATGGGAAGCGCGAGACGGACTTTATTGATTGTGTCGTTTGGCGCAAACAAGCAGAGAACGTAGCACAATACTTGAAAAAGGGCAGCATGGCCGGCGTTGACGGTCGCCTTCAAATCAGTAGTTACGAAGGACAAGATGGCCAACGTCGTTACCGGGCAGAAGTAGTCGCCGACAGCGTACGCTTCCTTGAACCACGCGGAGCCTCAGGGCAACGTGAGCAAGCACCATCAGGAGATGTCTTCGGTGGTGGTGAATCAAGTGGATCAGGATGGGGCGCAGGAGCTGCTTCGACTTCATCTCAGTCCTCGAATTCGAATAAAGGTTTTGACGCAGATCCGTTCTCGGGTGGCGGCAAAATCGACTTGTCAGATGATGATTTGCCATTCTAATCATCATGGACAATAAAAACTAACTTATAAAGGAGGTCTTCACATGGCACGTCGTCCAGGAGGTCGTCGTCGTCGTAAAGTATGTTTCTTTACGTCGAACAACATCACTCATATCGATTATAAAGACGTAGAATTGCTCAAACGCTTCGTTTCGGAGCGTGGTAAAATTCTTCCACGTCGTGTGACTGGTACTTCAGCGAAATACCAACGTCCACTTACTGTCGCTATCAAGCGCTCACGTCAAATGGCTTTGCTTCCATACGTTGCAGAGTAATTGTTTGACGAACGGCTTATCCTCTTGGATAAGTCGTTTTTTTGTATTTCATCTCGTCTGTAAGTGTGTAAGTGAAACCGACGAATATGGTATGATAGAGCAGAAACCTTTACGATTCCATGGGTGAACATTACTCATTTTAGGAGGCATACATGCACAGTGGTGAAGCAATAACATCCGTGAAGAACCAATACGCGCGGCACATGATTCCATACGTGATTGGATTCCTTGTCTCGTTGGGATTGGCGTTCTACAACATTGTGGCGGCAATCACCCTGTTTATGGGCACGCTGATTTTTTTCATCTATCAGCAAGTGACGATGCGACGGGAGCGTAAAAATTGGGAACAGTATGTCCTCTCTCTCTCTCATCAAATCGAAGAGGTCGGAAAAGAAGCGTTGACGACGATGCCGATTGGGATTTTAGTCTTTGACCAGGACCGACGGATCAGTTGGTATAACGAACAATCACGATTGATTTTCGAACTCGATATGGCGATTGGAATACCGCTTGATGCGCTCCATTCCGCCTTCGATGAATTGATTGAAGAAGAAGAGGATGAAGCCACGATTGAAGTGGGTGACCGTGTCTATCGTGTCTATTACAATCAAATCCATCAAACCCTCTATTTATTTGACATGACCGAAGAAGCGGAGATGGAACAAAAGTATGTTCAAACGCAGACGGTCATCGGTATTTTGTATTTAGATAACTATGACGAGATGTCGACTGCGGTGGATGAACAGGTCCGTAGTGAAGTCAATCGTCGGGTGACGGTGCTCCTCAATCAATGGGCGCAGCGGCATCACATCTACATGCGTCGTACAGCGGCGGACCGCTTTTTCCTCGTCATGAATGAACGGACGCTATCTGAACTTGAAAACAACCGCTTTTCGATCTTGGATGAAGTGCGTGATGCGACGAAGGAACAAAGAATCCCGTTGACGTTATCAATCGGGATTGGGTGCGGTGAAACGACGTTGACGGAGCTCGGCAATCTCTCTCAGTCGAGCCTTGATTTAGGACTTGGCCGTGGTGGTGACCAGGCGGTCGTCAAGCGTCATAACGGAAAAGTTCGTTTCTTCGGCGGGAAGACAAACCCGACCGAGAAGCGAACACGTGTCCGAGCACGTGTCATCTCGAACTCGATGCGTGACCTCATTCGGGAGTCAAGCCGTGTCCTCGTTATGGGACATAAGAATCCAGATATGGACTCGCTCGGTGCTTCCATCGGTGTCATGAAATTGGCCGAGTTTGTTGGACGCGAGGCGTATGTCGTCATTCCATCCGGTGAGACGAGTGTCGGGATCCAGCGGCTCGTCCAGGAAGTGGAGAACGATGACTCGTTATACAGCCAATTCTTGACCGAGTATGAGGCGCAGCCACTCATCGATGAACAGACATTACTCGTCGTCGTCGATACACACCGTCCGTCCCTCGTCATTTCAAAAGACATTTTGTATCGGTCGGAGCGGGTCGTCGTCATCGACCATCATCGTCGCGGGGAAGAATTTATCGAAGATCCGGTTCTCGTGTACATGGAGCCGTACGCATCATCAACGAGTGAGCTCGTCACGGAATTGATTGAGTATCAGGCGGGAAGTCGAAAGCTCTCGATTTTAGAGGCGACGTCACTTCTCGCGGGGATCATGGTCGATACGAAAGGATTTACGCTCCGTACGGGGTCCCGTACGTTTGATGCGGCATCCTTCTTGCGAGTTCAAGGGGCTGACACGGTACTCGTGCAGCACTTCATGAGACAAGACCTCGATGCCTATATCGAGCAGTCTCAGATTTTGAGAAACACCGAAATTTATGCAGGTGGCATGGCGATTGCGGTCGCTTCTGACGACGAGGCACACCATCAAGTGTTGATTGCTCAGTCTGCAGACCAGTTGTTGAATATGGAAGGCGTCAAAGCCTCGTTCGTCATCGCCATCTTACCGGACGGACGTACGGGAATCAGCGCGCGGTCGCTCGGTGACGTCAACGTCCAGGTCATCATGGAAATGCTCGATGGCGGTGGCCATTTGACGAATGCGGCGACGCAACTTGAGGTGAGTCGCGAACAAGCGAACGTCATGTTGAAAGAGGCAATCGATCATTACGTAACAGATGAAACTGAAGGAGAGGAATTAGAATGAAAGTCATTTTGAAAGTAGATGTAAAAGGACAAGGGAAAGCTGGAGAAGTGAAAAACGTGGCAGACGCTTACGCTAAAAACGTCTTGTTCAAGAAGAATTTAGCAGTGGAAGCGACACCAGGAAACCTGAAAGCATTCGCGGCTAAAGAACGTCGTGCCGAAGAAGCAGCAGAAGAAGAGTTGAACGAAGCGAAACGACTCAAAGAGAAGCTTGAAAAAGAGACGATTGCCGTCACGACGAAAGCCGGTGAAGGCGGTCGCGTGTTCGGTTCGGTCACGAGCAAGCAAATCGCGGATGCCCTTAAATCGATGGGCTACAAAATCGATAAGCGTAAAATTGAACTCGAGCATCCGATCAAGGCGCTCGGTTTCACGAAAGTGCCAGTGAAGTTGCACCATGACGTCGTCGCGACGTTGAATGTACATGTACAAGAAGCTTGAAGGTGAGGTAGAGACGGATGAGTGATGCGATTCAAGTCAATACACCACCGCATAGCGTGGAAGCGGAGCAAGCCGTCTTAGGGGCGATCATCCTCGATTCGGATCGGTTGATTACGGCCTCAGAGCGGGTCGACCCGGACGACTTTTATCGTGTCAGCCACCAGCGCATCTTTGAAGCGATGCTAAAAATCAATGACCGAGGTGAGCTCGTCGACTTGGTCACGCTCAGTTCCGAGTTGCAGGCGCAAGGGATTTTAGACGAGATCGGGGGCCTCAACTATTTGGCGGAGGTCGCGGAATCCGTTCCCGCCATCGGGAACATCGGCTATTACTTGAACGTCGTCGACCAAAAAGCGGCACTCCGTCGTCTGATTCGAACAGCGACGAACATCGTCTCGGATGGTTATGAGCGTCAGGACGAGGTCGATTCTGTCCTCTCGGACGCGGAGCGGAACATTCTAAAAGTATCGCAACGAAAAGGGCAATCGAGCTTCCACCCGATTGGTTCTGTCTTATCCGATGCGTACTCGACGATTGAAAAGCTGCATCAGTCGAGCGGTGAGATCACGGGGATTGCGACCGGCTTCACGGATTTGGATAAGATGACAGCCGGTTTCCAACGAAACGATTTGATTATCGTGGCCGCCCGTCCATCTGTCGGGAAGACCGCGTTCGCCTTGAACATCTCGCAAAACGTCGCGGTCCGTACAGGTGAGAACGTCGCCATCTTCAGTTTGGAGATGGGTGCCGAGCAACTCGTCATGCGTATGTTGTGTGCGGAAGGGAACATCGATGCCCAGCGCCTCCGGACCGGTCGTCTTGAAGCGGAAGACTGGGGTCGTCTCTCTCTCGCGATGTCGTCGCTCTCACAGGCAGGCATCTACATTGACGATACACCGGGTCTTCGGGTCAACGAAATCCGAGCCAAATGTCGCCGATTGAAGCAGGAACATGGTCTCGGGATGATCATGATTGACTACTTGCAGCTCATCGTCGGGAACGGGAAACCGGGCGAGAACCGCCAACAAGAAGTATCGGAAATCTCACGTACGCTCAAAGCGATCGCACGGGAACTACAAGTACCGGTCATCGCCTTGTCTCAGCTCTCACGTGGCGTAGAGAGTCGTCAAGACAAGCGACCGATGATGTCGGATATCCGTGAATCGGGAGCAATCGAGCAGGATGCCGATATCGTCGCCTTCCTCTACCGTGATGACTATTACGATAAAGAGAGTGAAGACGCCAATACGATTGAAATCATCATTGCGAAACAACGTAACGGTCCGACCGGTACGGTCAAGCTCTCCTTCAGGAAAGAGTACAACAAGTTCGTCAATATGGAGACGCAAGCCTTCGCACCACCGATGTAACGTCGGTGGTGTCTTTTTTATATAGGGTTTGGTTAAAATGACGAACGAATAGTTACATCTTATATAAAACGTTCGGTATTCAATTGACTTTCTCGCTTTTCAAGTGTACACTTACGGATGGTTTGAACAGAACGTTGATTAATAAGGAGGATTCATTATGTCATCAGTAGTCGTAGTGGGAACGCAGTGGGGCGATGAAGGGAAAGGGAAGATCACCGATTTCTTATCGAAACAAGCCGAAGTCGTCGCGCGTTATCAAGGGGGAGACAACGCTGGTCACACGATCGTCTTCAATGATACGAAATATAAACTTCACCTCATTCCGTCTGGGATTTTCTATTCGGATAAGACGTGTGTCATCGGGAACGGGATGGTCGTCAACCCGAAATCACTCGTGACAGAACTCGCTTACTTACATGAACGTGGTGTGAGCACGGATAACCTTCGAATCTCGAACCGCGCGCATATCATCTTGCCGTACCACCAGCTTCAAGATCGTCTCGAAGAAGAGGCGAAAGGTGACGCGAAAGTCGGGACGACACTAAAAGGAATCGGCCCAGCATATATGGATAAGGCGGCACGTATCGGGATTCGCATCGCCGACCTTCTCGACAAAGAAGTGTTCGCGGAGAAGCTAAAGACCGTGCTTGAACTAAAAAACCGCATGTTCGTGAAAATGTATGAAGTCGATCCAATCGAGTTCGACGACATCTTTCAAGAATACTATGCGTACGGGCAACAGTTCGCGAAATACGTGTGTGATACATCGGTCGTCTTGAACGATTCACTCGATGAAGAGAAGAAGGTTCTCTTTGAAGGGGCTCAGGGGGTCCTTCTCGATATCGACCATGGAACGTATCCGTTCGTCACATCGTCGAACGCAGCGTCAGGTGGCGTATCGAGTGGTGCCGGAATCGGGCCATCGAAGATTCATCACGTGGTCGGCGTCTGTAAAGCATACACGTCACGCGTCGGTGACGGTCCGTTCCCGACAGAACTCGACGATGAGATCGGTCATACGATCCGTGAAGTCGGGAAAGAATACGGAACGACAACTGGTCGTCCACGCCGTGTCGGCTGGTTCGACTCGGTCGTCGTGCGTCACTCACGCCGCGTCAGCGGGATCACCGATCTTTGCCTCAACTCCATCGATGTATTGACAGGTCTTGAGACGCTCAAGATTTGTACATCGTATGAGTACGAAGGAAAGCATCTCGACGAGTATCCACCGAACTTCCGCGTCCTTGAGAAGTGTGTACCGGTATACGAAGAGCTTCCTGGCTGGACAGAAGACATCACAGGGGTTCGTCGCTTTGAAGATCTTCCGGAGAACGCACAGCGTTACGTGCGTCGCATCGAGGAATTGACAGGAATCGAGTTGTTGACGTTCTCGGTCGGACCGGCTCGTGAACAGACAGTCATCTTGCGTGATATTTACGAAGCATAAGAAAGGGAGCCATCGGGCTCTCTTTTTCTATTTCCACGGAAATGGACCACGCTTTCTAAGCGGTTTAAAAAGAGTTACAATGTAGGCATGTACGTTTAATGATAAGAGGAGGACTCACTGAATGGATCGTACGATTTTAGTGGTAGATGACGAACAACCAATCGCAGATATATTGAAGTTTAAACTTGAAAAAGAAGGTTACCAGGTGCATGTCGCCTATGACGGCGAAGAAGCGCTCGTCAAAGTAGAAGAGATTCAACCGGATCTCATCTTGCTCGACATCATGCTTCCGCTCAAAGACGGCATGGAAGTATGCCGTGAGGTACGGAAGAAGTATGACATGCCGATCATCATGTTGACGGCGAAAGATTCCGAGATTGACAAAGTACTCGGACTAGAGCTCGGTGCAGACGATTACGTCACAAAGCCGTTCAGCTCACGTGAATTGTTAGCCCGTGTCAAAGCGAACATGCGACGTCATGCGACAGCACCGGCGCCAGAAGCAAAAGGAGCCAACGCGAACGATATCGTGATCGGCGACTTGACGATTCATCCGGATTCGTACATGGTGACGAAACGGGATGAGAAAATCGAATTGACGCATCGCGAGTTCGAATTGATTCATTACCTCGCCCAAAACATCGGGCAAGTGATGACGCGGGAGCACTTGCTCCAAACGGTGTGGGGCTATGATTACTTCGGTGATGTGCGTACTGTGGACGTCACGGTGCGTCGTCTTCGTGAAAAAGTAGAGGACAACCCGTCGACTCCGACGTATATTATTACGCGTCGCGGCGTCGGGTATTATTTGAAGGCAGGAGAAGAAGATTAAACGATGAAACGGACGAACTTCTTTAAATCAATCCAGTGGAAGCTCGTCGTCATCTATGCGCTGCTCATTCTCGTTGCGATGCAAGTCATCGGCGTGTACTTTGTGCGTTCTTTAGAACGGCAATACATCAACAACTTCTCGCAGTCACTTGTCGACCGGGCGAACCTACTGAGCTACAACATCAGTGAGGGGACTGCCGCGAACGAGAGTGACTCGACCACGGACCAGCAGTTGAACCAGTTACTGGATCAGCTGCTGTCTGAATTTACAGAGAGCACGACGCTAGCTGACGACATTCGAGAAGTCCAAATCATCGACACGAACAGTGTCGTCCGGGCGACCTCGAACCAAAATAATCAAAGTCTTGTCGGACAACGGACGGCGAGCACGTTCATTCAAAAGTCATTCGCGACAGGCGGAGCGCAAGAGACGCTCGTCTATGAAGATTCAAATGACCGAATGCGCGTCGTCGCCGTTCCAATCAAGTCGGAAGTGGACGGCACAACGACCGGGATGATCTATATCGAGGCATCGATGAAGTCCATCTACAACCAGATGGAACAAGTGACACGCATCCTCGCAACGGGGACATTGATCGCACTCATCATCACCTCGTTCCTCGGAATCCTTTTATCTCGAACCATCACGCGACCGATTGCCGATATGCGGAGGCAGGCCGTCGAGATGCGGAAAGGGAACTTCTCGCGGAAAGTTAAAGTGTATTCGGATGACGAGGTCGGTCAACTCGCGTATGCGTTCAACGAATTGACGGATGAGTTGATGGAGGCGAACGCGACAACGGAAGCCGAACGACGCCGCTTGACGAGTGTCCTCGAGAACATGTCGGACGGTGTGGTCGCGACTGACCGATCGCTACGGGTCATCTTGATGAACGACCAGGCACGCGACATGATCGGAGTCGCTGAAGAAGAGGCGATGGGGACGAACTTACAAAGTCTCCTCGCATTCGAAGAGGAAATCGTCATTCCGGAAGACGGCACGATGCCGACAAAACTGATTGATCTCAGTACGGACGAAGAATTGTTTCTCGTTCGTGCCTATTTCTCACCGATTCAAAAACATAGCGGACCGATTACAGGTCTCATCGTCGTCTTGCATGACGTCACGGAACAAGAACAGGTCGAACAGGACCGCCGTGAATTCGTTGCGAACGTCAGTCATGAATTGCGGACGCCGCTCACGACGATGCGTAGCTATTTGGAGGTTCTCGCAGAAGGCGCGTATCAGGATGAAGAATTGGCGCCACGTTTCTTAGAAACGACACAAAACGAGACGGAGCGGATGATTCGCCTCGTCAACGACTTGTTGCAGCTCTCGAAGATGGACAGTAAAGAATATAAGATGCAAAAAGTGAAGTTCGACTTTGTGCAGTTCTTTAACGACATTATCGACCGTCACGAGATGACGAAAGGGGATGCGATTCAATTCCGTCGCAAACTGATGAAGCGTCGTGTCTACGTGCATGCCGATCAAGATAAGATGACCCAAGTCATCGACAACATCATCACGAACGCCATCAAGTTCTCACCAGAAGGCGGGACGATTACGTTCCGGACGATGCTTCGGGCGAAACGCCTTGTCATCGGCATCAAGGATGAAGGGGTCGGGATTCCGAAGTCGAACTTGAAGAAAATTTTCGAGCGTTTCTATCGTGTCGATAAGGCACGGGCGCGTAACATCGGTGGTACCGGACTCGGTCTATCGATTGCCAAGGAAGTCGTTTCCGCTCACGGTGGCGACATCTGGGCAGAGAGTGAATTTGGAAGAGGTACAACGATTTACTTCACGATCCCATTCGATACGATTGTGGAGGTGAATGATTGATGAAACGGTTTACGATTGCAAAGCCGGAACTGTGGAAGTCGTTCATTTTGCTCACGTTAATCGTCACGTCGATTGTTCAAACCATCATCTTATGGGACTACCATCCCACGTATCAGGCCGTCCAATCAGAAACGCAACTCACGACGGTGGACGAGTCATTGCAACGTCGTGCGAATCAGGTCATCATCCCGACTCAAGCGGTCGTGCATGACAACAATGCCGTGTTCGCTTCGAAGAATACACCGAAGCAACTGATGCGTGTCATTCGAGATTCGTTTGAGGCGAGTGAGTTCAAGCCGCTCGCCGTAAAAAACGTCCCGAGTTTCTATACGGATATCAACGAGGGACTCGAGTTGATCTTGCCGGAGGCCTACTATGCGGACACGCTCAGCTATATGCTTCCGGGAACGTATAGTCTGTCCGGGAAGATTCCACAGCGGATCCTCATCTATATGGACGACAGTGTGTTCAACATCCGCGCCATCATGAGCGACCAGTCCATTTGGGAAGGGAAGTTGACGAAAGTCGGAAACGGCGATGTGAACAGCCTTTTCTTAAAAAACTCGAGTCGAACGATGAAACGCGTGACGTATACGGATGAACGCGTGAATTACATCCCGGTCGTCGGACCTGAGATGAATGAGTTGTTCGCGTATGACGTATCGTCGATTCAAATCGACACTCGTCTCGACTGGATGCGAGATACGTTCTTCCCAGGTGACCCGAACGTTCAAGAAGTCGACCCGGCAAGCTCGGTCGGGGCGTTGACGAACGGTGTCAGTGTGGCGGAATATGATGCGAAACTGAACGCCAGTCGCTATCGAAACCTGTCTCGGAATAGCACCGAGCGTGATACAGCAATCGGATTGGATTCTATTGTGGAATTCGTGAACTTCCACGGGGGATGGGTCGATGAAGCGTCTGAGAATCAAGGGCTGTCCCTTCGATTCGATGCCATCACACCGGCCAACAAAGGATTTGAAACGACCGTGTTCCGTTTTCACGTGAAAGGGTATCCGGTCTTCAGTCAGCGTGAGGCGTTTATCAACAACGATGCCATCGACTTATCCACATTGCGTGTGGAAAACGACGGGGCACAGGTCCGGTCAATCACCCGTAACCACTTGGAAATCGATCGGTTGATCACCGTTGGCACGACACAGTTGGCCGATGCGGACGAGGTACTCGGTACGCTCATCAACTCCGGACGATTTGAGAACGTGACCGAGATTCGAATCGGTTATGAGATTGAATATAACGAGGACACGAGCCGCTATGTGACGTTTTCACCGAACTGGTTCGTGCGTGAGGCGGGCCGTTGGGTCCCATACAATCAAGGAGACGATTGGACAGAAAGGATGATGTATCGTGGATTGGAGTAAAGCGAAAACGATTTTAATCTTCGCCTTCCTCGCCTTGAACATCTATCTGTTGTTTCAATTGCTGACGGAAACATGGGCGACCGAAGTCGTGACGAATGACAACACCTCGATCACGCAGATTTTAGACCAGCGGAATGTCGATCCGGCAAAATTGCCACGGATGGGTCGGGATATCGGCTATTTGACAGGTTCGTCTGAAGAGATGTCAGCCGCGATGATCACGAAAAATCGGGAGGCACAGCTCGCGACGACGCTCGACAACATGCAACTCGAAGTCGAGTTGAAACAACCCGTCCCGCTCGATGCGAAGGATTTACGAACGACCGCCTCGACGTTTGTAGCAGAATATGCCCCGTTTGGAAACGAGTACGCCTACTGGCGCTACGATGAAAAAACGAGACAGATCGCTTTCGTGCAAACATTCGAGGATAACAAGATTTTTTCAGCACCTGAAGTCGAGGGAGATACGGAAATGTACATCGGTCCATCCCTCATCCTCATTCAGTTGAACGAGTCGTTCGAAGTGACGGATTATAAACAGCGTCATTTAAAAGACCTCTCGTCAAAAACGCAAGACGACCTCGTGTTGACGGCCAGTGAAGCCATCTCACAACTCGCATCTCGGAAGTACTTCCAACCGAACCAGGAGATGCGGGCCATCAATACCGGGTTTTACAGTTTACCGCTCGACAGCTCTGGCAGTTTGATTATCATGCCACCGCTTTGGTCGATCGGGATTGATGATCAGGTCTACTTCGTCAATGCAATCGATGGAACAGTCGAGCACGTGGAGTTTGAAACGAAAGAATGAAAGGAGTGATTGCGTGACTTTACAGTATAGTGTGTTAGCGAGCGGGTCGACCGGAAACGCCCTCTATATCGAGACGGAACGGACGAAGCTGCTCGTCGATGCCGGATTGACCGGAAAAGCGATGCAACAGCGCATCGAAGCCATCGGTCGGTCATTTGACGGAATCGACGCACTGCTCGTCACCCATGAGCACTCCGACCATATTAAAGGTGTCGGGATACTAGCACGAAAGTACAATTTACCGATTTATGCGAATGCGAAGACATGGGCAGCGATGGAATCACTGATTGGAAAGATTGATCCTGCCTTGAAGTTTCAAATCGAAGTCGGAGATGTGAAACAGTTCGGGGATATCGAAATCGAGACGTTCAACGTGAGCCATGATGCGGCAGACCCGATGTTTTATCAGTTTGCCCATGACGGGAAACGATTAGCCCATATCACCGACACGGGTTATGTCTCGGACCGGATGAAAGGAATCATCCGTGGAGCGGACGACTTCATCTTTGAGTCGAACCATGACGTCTCGATGTTGCAGATGGGGCGTTATCCATGGAGTGTCAAACGACGAATCCTCGGCGACTATGGCCACGTCTCGAACGAGGATGCAGCCATCGCGATGAGTGAGGTCATCGGTGACCGCACGAAACGGATCTATTTGGCCCACTTAAGTAAGGACAACAACATGAAGGAGCTCGCACAGATGAGCGTCTCGCAAACACTCGGCATGCGAGACGTCGACTTAGGTCGAATCAAATTGTGCGACACGGACCCGACAATCCCCACTTCACTCGTTTCTTTATAAGGAAACTTGGGAAAAGACAGTTATCACACTGTCTTGAAGGGGGGACGCGTCGTGAACGAAGAGAGACACCATGAATATGAACCTCAAGACGTCGAACCTGAAGTACACGAAGCAACAGAAGAGAAATCGACGTATCCGTCTCGGAGCGAATGGCGACCGAAGCAAGAGGAGCACGTACGCCATAAGCCGAGACCAAATATAAAACCGTTGTTACTCGGAGGGGTTGGCGGATTCTTAGGAGCGGCTTTGTTTTTTGTCATCGTGATGCTCTGGGATTCGCCGACCTCTCGTTTTGTGACGAATGAACTGACGCGGACCGAACAGGCCGTCACCGTCACCGAATCGGACGTCACGACCGCTGTCCTTGGGGCGAAGACGTCCGTCGTCAGCATCACCAATATCCAGCGTGCGTTCACCTCGGACTCGCAATGGGAGGCGGGTGCCGGATCCGGTGTCATCTATAAAGTAGAAGGAAACACGGCCTATATCGTCACGAACTTCCACGTCATCGAAGAAGCGGACGAGGTCAACATCGCCTTTTCCGATGGTCAAATCGCATCGGCAACCATTTTAGGCGAAGACCCGCTCAACGACTTGGCTGTCGCCGAGGTCGAGTTACCGAAAAATATCGATGTGGAGCCGATTGTTCTCGGGGACTCCACTGTTCTCCAAGCTGGCGAGACCGTCATGGCCATCGGAAATCCGCTCGGTGTCTTCTCAAACTCGGTCACCCGTGGTATCGTCAGTGGTGTCGAGCGGACGGTGCCGGTCGATACGAACAGCGATGGCTTGATGGATTATAACGCGGAAGTCATCCAAACGGATGCGGCCATCAACCCGGGGAATTCGGGTGGTGCCCTCATCAACATTCGTGGAGAACTCGTCGGAATCAATTCGATGAAAATCGCCGAGGCGAGCGTAGAAGGGGTCGGCTTCTCGATTCCGGTGAACGTGGCGCTACCGGTCATTGACATGTTAGAACGCGACGGCAAGGTGACACGAGCACAGCTCGGGGTCACGATTCAAGAAGTCATTGCGGTACCCGGTAACGTTCGGGAAGAGTACGGCATCTCATTCGACCAAGAAGACGGTGTCTTCGTCGAAGAAGTGACACCAGGTAGTCCGGCTGAGGAAGCGGGACTACGTATTGGCGATGTCATCACGAAAATCGGAGACCGGGAGATCAAACGATACGTCGATTTACGAGATGCGCTCTATCGTGATGCAACAGTCGGTGATACGATTACGATTGAGTATTTACGTCGCGGGGAAGCGAGAGAAACCGAGGCGACATTAACTGAAGCAACATAAAGAAGCGGCGACGCTTCTTTTTTAAGGAGGAAAAACTGTGGAAAAAAAAGTATGCAAGGAACATGTTGAAATCGCTTTAGACATCATTGTGGATGAAACAGGTGAATACCCGTTGCTAGAGGAATTATCCACAAGTGAACACGTGACATGTGAGTTCTGTGAAGCCGACGCAACATATATTGTGTCAAGCAAAAACTAATTATCAACATGTGGATTTGTGGATAACTCTGTGGATAACCCTATGGATAACTCCAAAAAAACTGTGGAAAAAGGAAGAATTGGATGAATATTTCAATTATCACGGTCGGCAAACTGAAAGAAAAATATTTAAAGCAAGGAATTGCCGAGTATACAAAACGGCTGTCTGCCTACGCAAAAGTGCAGGAAATCGAGGTCTCAGACGAAAAAGCACCCGAGCATTTGAGTGAGGCAGATATGTTACTAGTAAAACAAAAGGAAGGCGAGCGGATTTTGGCGAAGATATCCCCAGATACGCACGTCATCGCCTTGGCAATCAAAGGAAAGCAGCGGACGAGTGAAGAGTTCGCCCGTGAACTCGATCAACTCGCGACGTACGGAAAGAGTAAGATCGCCTTCGTCATCGGAGGATCGCTCGGTCTGTCGGACGATGTGATGAAGCGAGCAGATGATACGATTTCGTTCTCGAAGATGACGTTCCCCCACCAACTCATGAAGCTCGTGTTGTGTGAGCAGATTTATCGGGCGTATCGAATCAATCGGAATGAGCCGTACCATAAATAACTTCAAAACCTGTATCTCTTATATGAGATACAGGTTTTTTCTTGCTTAAAAATAGAAATACAATTGTTGTTGTAAGAATCAGCCATTACAATATAGATAATTACCATCAAAAAATAATTTTTTCATTATATTTAAAGGAGATTCGTTACATATGGAATCGAAAAAAGATTCATTGACGAGAAAGCGGACTTCTACATTTCAACGGTATTTATTACCGATTACGCTTGTCTCATCGCTTATCGTATCAGGTTCAGTAAGTTACGTAGTGAGCAAGTTAAATCAGTCTGAATCAGAAAAAGTCTTTGCAGATCAATCCTCTCAAATGAAAATTGAGCAGATGCAACAAGATTCACTCGCCGTCATTGAAGAAGAAACCCCAAAAATTTTAGACGATTTGAAGGAGTACGAGAAAGATTTATCTGAGGTTGTCACTCAAATCGAGCTAGTAAATGAAAATCTATTTTCCGTTCGAAAGGTACTGGATCAAGTTGATTCAGCTACTCTTTTTTTGTCGAGTATAAACAGCGTGGTTAATCATCCGTTGTTAAGTAGGATTAGTGGCTATGTAAGTAATGCAAATAGTACTTTGACTGAACTAGACGCCGTTTTATTTCGATTAGAGCATCTTTCAAAAGTAAAAGCAGAGATGAATGACACCCGTGAGCGCATTGAGAAAATAAATAGTGAGTATCAAACGTCGCAAGATTCAGCTGTTTTAATTAAGATGGAAAAAGAACTGGATTCTGAATTAATTTATCAAATTGAAGATATTCGGAACTCAACTGTGGAGGCACATGATGCATTAGAAATCTCTTCAAAAGTTCTTTTACAAGTAAACAAAGCTGTCGCTACCTATCATTCTTTTCAATCATCGAGTGAAAAAGTAATCCAATCTCTGCAATTTTGGAAAGAGAAGAAACAAGTGACTAAGATTGATCAAAGCCAACATGAACAATTTATGAAAGAGCTTGATGAATCGTCTGAACGATTGAAAAATTTACCGGAGGATTTGGCTAAACGTTCTAATGAAACGATCTCTTCTATCAATTCGGTGAAGTCAGAACTTCAAATGATTCGTCTGACAGAAGCTATACAGGATTGAAAATTTTATCACAAGGAGACTACGATGAACGCTACGATTCAACTCCTAACAAACCGACTAGACCCAAACTTTCTAAACACCTTCGAACGTTTCCAGGAAACGCATCGCATCTATGCCGTGGATTCGAGTGGCGAACTTTATCAAAAGGATGAGCACTATATTGATGAATGGGACGATGCGAAAAAACAACAGGTCATCGAGATTCTCAACTACTACATCGATCGTGGCGGAGTTGTTGTCGCAATCCAAAATGGTGAAACGTTACTCGGCTTTGCCGGATTGAACGGACAACCGCTCGGAACGGAAGGCCAGTATTTGAATTTGGGTTTCATTCATGTGAGTCGTCCTTGCCGAGGTCAGGGAATCGGAAAGCGATTATTTGAACGTGTCTGTCAGGCAGCAATCGAACGGAGTGCGAAAAAACTATACATCGGGGCGAATCCGGCCGTTGATACGTATCATTTCTACAAAGCGATGGGATGTACGTTAGCCGAAGAAATCGTGCCAGAAATCTATAAAGAAGAACCACTCGATTTACAACTCGAATATGTCATACCGTCTCCTGAGACTGCATCATAACGATGTGGTCTTTTTCATGCAAAAAATCGCTCAACTTCAAGCTTTATCTCCTATGAAGAATTGAGGATTTCGAAAAATTGTGATAGAATCACAAGGCAAATGATTATCATTATCAGTCGATAAGAATAGATGGAATCGAATAAGGTTGAGTGAATGTGAAAGGATGAATACAATGAGCACGCTTGAAGCATATAACATGGCATTTCGAAATGGATTGGAACTAGAGGACGATGTGGTCCTTGAAGAGATGAAGCTCGGGGAATCAACGGAGTGGGATTCGATTGGACATATGACCCTCATCGCTGAAATCGAGGATGCGTTTGACGTCTATATCGACTCGGATGAAATGACAGAGTTCCATTCGTATCAGTCTGGCATCGCGTTGCTGCAGCGCCTCGGTGTGGACATCCAGTCATGACGCTTTTTCAGACACTCGAGCAGTACATGGATCGTGAGGCGGTCTATGCGGACCGCTCTTATTCATATAGAGAGATGTTGGAAGTCGGGGACTCGATTTGTCAGGAAGTCGGCGAACGGTCGCTCGTCTTCTGCTTATGTGCCAACCGAGTCGAGTCGCTCTTCGGATATATCGGCTTTCTCCGTGGACGGGTCGTCCCGGTCTTGCTCGATGCAGATATTCCAGTAGACCAATTGCAGAAGTTGATGGAACGGTATCAACCGACTCACGTCTGGGCTCCTGAGACGAGGGAGGATTTGGCGAACTCGTTGGATGCCTTCTATGGCTATGGTGACTACGCCTTATTTGAAACCGAAACATCGGTTCGCCACCAACTTCATGAGGAGCTGGCTCTTCTGCTGACGACATCAGGTAGTACTGGAAGTCCGAAACTTGTACGCCTCACATACAAAAATCTGATGGCGAACGCTTCATCCATCATCGACTATCTCGACATCGATCAGACGGATAAGCCAATCACAACCCTTCCGATGAACTATTCGTATGGACTCTCCATCATCAACAGTCATCTGTTGAAAGGGGCGACCCTCATCCTGACAGACCGTTCGATCGTTCAAAAGGAGTTTTGGGAGCTGTGTCGTGCCGAGAAGGCGACGACGTTTGGTGGGGTCCCGTTTCATTACGAGATGTTGAAACGATTAAAGTTTGAGACGTACGACCTCCCAAGTCTGAAGAAGTTGACACAAGCGGGTGGCAAGTTAGACCCGAAGCTTGCGCAGCACTTCGCAACAGTATGTGAAGAGAAAGGGATTCAATTTTTCATCATGTACGGTCAGACGGAGGCGACGGCCCGGATGTCGTATTTACCGGATCGGATGCATGCGAAAAAAGCAGGGAGTATCGGAATCCCCATCCCTGGTGGAACGCTCTCGTTACGAGATGAAGCCGGGAACGACATCAAAGAGGCGAACGTGACGGGCGAACTCGTGTATCAAGGTGATAACGTGTCGTTCGGATACGCAACATCGTTAGCGGACCTTTCAAAAGGTGACGACAATCAAGGTATCTTGCATACGGGTGACATGGCGTATCGCGACGAGGATGGATATTTCTTCATCGTCGGCCGAATCAAGCGCATGATCAAACTGTATGGCAGTCGAATCAGCCTAGACGAAGTCGAGGCGCTCCTTCGAGAGCATGGACATGATTGCGTCTGTGCCGGGGAAGACGACCAGCTATACGTGTATACGTTACAAGATGACGTCGCACGCATTCAAAAAATCATCAAAGAACAAATCAAGGTGAAAGGTGTTCGGGTGATGCAAATTGACGAGATTCCGCGAAATGCGTTCGGGAAGATTCGTTATGCTGCATTGCCGAAGCGAGAACTTGTGACCACCTGATTGTCAGGAATCGGTACATCGTCAAGTTTCATAACATCAGGTGGTAAATATGACTTTTATTTCGATTGAATTTCTCTTATTTTTAACACTCATCGTTGGAACGTACTATATGGTTCCACATCGATATCGTTGGGTGCTCCTTTTGTTGGCGAGCTATGTCTTTTACGCCACATTGAGCGTTCAATTCATCCCGCTCCTGCTGATCAGTACGGCCTTCACCTATGTGATTGGAATTCTGATTGAGAAACAGGAGAAGAAGGAGCAGAAAAAACGGCTCATGTGGGTCGGTGTCTCGGTGCTCGTCTTCTTCCTCGGCTGGTTCAAATATTTTAATTTCGTCAATGATTCGCTCCGCTCATTTGCTACATGGAGCGGATTTGATTATGACGTCCCGTATAGAGAAATCGTGTTGCCGTTGGCCATCTCGTTTTATACGTTCCAAGCCATCAGTTATGTCGTGGACGTCTCGCGAGGGAAGCAAAAAGCAGAGCGTCATTACGGCTATTTCTCGGTCTATTTCGCCTTCTTCCCGCAACTTGTGGCGGGTCCGATTGAGCGGGCGAAAAAGCTACTTCCGCAACTGAAGACAGAGCAACATCTCGACTACGGCAATATCAGCTATGGGACTCAGCGCATCATCTGGGGATTCTTCAAGAAGACACTGATTGCCGATCGGTTGGCCCCGATTGTCGCGAGTGTGTTCAATAGCCCGGACCCGACCGGTTCGGAAATTGTGCTCGCGACGATGTTGTTCTCGATTCAATTGTTCGCGGACTTCTCGGCATGCAGTGACATCGCCATCGGCTGTGCACGCTTACTCGGGATTCGCTTATCGGAAAACTTCAAGCAGCCGCACTTCGCCGTATCAATCGCCGACTTCTGGAACCGCTGGCATATCACGCTTTCGATGTGGCTACGGGATTATATCTTCATGCCGCTCGCAAAAGGAAAGAAGAAGCGCGAACAAATATATGGTGCCATCCTTGCGACATTTTTAGTTAGTGGGATTTGGCACGGAGCCGCATGGAACTTCGTCTTATGGGGACTCATTCATGGAATCTATCGCGTGTTCGGAGACCATACGAAACAGCAACGTGAAAAAATGGCGTCATGGGTCGGATTTGACCGCGTGCCGACACTGCATCGGTGGTGGAAAATCGCCATCACGTTCCAGCTCGTCTGTTTCTCACGCGTCTTCTTTCAGTCGCACTCCATGGCCGAAGCATTCTCTCATGCCAAACTGTACGTGACGCCCTCTTCGTGGGCACCGTCAGGCATGATGCAGGCGATTCAAATGTTCTCATTACTCGATTTGATCATCTTCCTCGTCGTCTTTGTCATCGTTCATCTGTTTCAACATATCGAGCGGACGAGAGGATCGGCTTGGGACTGGATGGCACGTCAGTCTGCGGTGACGAGCGTGGCCATCAACTTGTTCTTGATTGTTTCAGCGTTCTTGTTTGGCGTCTCGAGCCAAGGATTTGTATACGGTGGGTTCTAAGATGGATGGAAAGGAATTAGCATGAAGCGTTTAGCAATCAAAATAGGTGTCGTATTACTCGTCATCATCGCAATCTTTATTCCTGTCAACGAGTTCGTGAAAGAGTCGTGGGAATATAATAATAACCGGGCTGTCCTTGCCTTCAAGGAAGACCCTCACCCGGTCGACATCATCAATCTCGGAACGTCCCATGCGATGTACGGATATTCATTCAAGTCGCTTGGATTGTCGCATCTGGATTTGGCGTTACCGAGTCAACCGATTGAATATGACTTGAAGATGTTAAAAGAATACGATGAATATCTGAAGCCAGGTGGGGTCGTGATTGTGTCGTTATCACAAATCACCTTCAGTAATTCGAACGTCGGACGGAAAGAAAACTACTATCGCGTGTTGGAACGGGAAGACTTGGAGTCGGTCAGTTGGTTCCACTACTATACGCACGAACGCTTCCCTTCATTGAACAGTGGGAGCGCCTACGCCGCCATTTCCCGGGAAATCCGAGATTTCCGCTTCGATGCGCATAAGCCATGGGAGAATGGGGGGCTGAATTATTCCGAGCGTAAGTATGAGGAAGTCGCCGCTCAATACGAGAATGCCGTGAACAATCACGAGATTGAAGAGAATATGGCATATTTACAAGACATCATCGATTATTGCAAGAAGCAAGGCTATCGCGTCGTCTTAGCGATAGAGCCGGTCCATTCGTCGTATCATGCGTATTTCGACGAAGCGGTCATGGAACGCCTCGTATTTCAGCATTTAGAAAAATTGGATATCGATGTCCCATTCCTCAACTACATGGGGGACGAACGGTTCATTCACAAACAATCCTTCTTCCATAACCCGGACCATTTGAATGGGGACGGGCGGAAGTTATTGTCTACGCTTGTTTATGAAGATTTGAAGCGATTGGGGTATTTATAAATTGATGGGCGGCTGTCCATCAATTTTTTTATGCTATATGATAGCTAAAAGGACGAAGTGAGGAGAAAGCCATGATCCATCAGCAAATGGTACAAATTCAGGACTGTGTGTTATATGCAGAGTATATTCAACACCATTCAAAGCAAGTGACAATCATTATGGATGCAGGATATGGCGATGATTCTACGACTTGGAGACAGGTGGCGAATGAAGTGTCGAGCTATGCCAATGTCCTTCTTTATGACAGGGCAGGTCTAGGCAAAAGCGGGACTAGTACGAATCGAAGAACAAGTAAGGAGATGGTTCGAGAATTGCACCAACTGATCAAACAGTTGGATATAGCATCTCCGTTCATTTTAGTCGGTCATTCGTTCGGAGGCATCAACATGCAATTGTTCGCATCTGAATATCCAAATGAAGTAACGGGTCTTGTGCTAGTAGACACGACACCAAGTGATTATCGTGAACGATTTCTTCCGACCATGTCACAAGAGTTTCAAAACGCATATCATAAACAGTTTCTACGAGAAGGGAACTATACTGATTTTATAGAAAGTTTGCACCAAGTGAAACGAGCAAATCTTAATCTTTCAATCCCGACAATTATCATATCAGCAGGAAAGAAAGACTTTTATTCCACAGAAAATCAGAGGCTATGGAATGTCTTACAAAAAGAAATGACGGGAATATCTTCAAATGCCTCATTTGTAATTGCGGAGCAGAGCGCACATTATATCCAAAGAGATGAGCCATACTTGATTGTAGAAGCAATTCAAGAGTTACTAATGAAGTGATACATAAACGGATAAGATGAGGAGTGATTCCAATCGAAACAATCTATTTAGCGGGCGGATGTCTATGGGGCGTTCAAGAATTTGTGAGGACATTACCTGGCGTCCTTTCAACTGAAGCGGGACGTGCGAACGGAACGACGGACACGTTGGACGGGGAATATGACGGATACGCGGAGTGCGTCAGAACGACGTTCGATCCGGACGTGGTGACGGTCAATGATTTGATGGGCTATTTATTTGAAATCATCGACCCATACAGCATCAACCAACAAGGGATTGATGTCGGAGAGAAGTATCGAACGGGCGTCTACAGTGAGGAGTCACGACATGTGGTGGAGGCACAGGCGTTCATTGATCGACGCTCGGATGCGAAACGGATTGCTGTTGAAGTCAAGCCGCTCACGAACTATGTGCGAAGTGCGGACGAGCATCAGGACCGCCTGACGCGTTGTCCGGATGATTATTGCCATATTCCGAAAGACTTATTAACAAAATATCAGAACGTATCATCATCAAAGCGTCTCTTCTGAGATGCTTTTTTTCATTTTTTCCCAAATGAGTAAAGCTAAATGGACGCGTTTCATGTCTAATGAGTGTAAGGGAAAAAACGAAAAGGGGGACGTTCGATGAAACGTCTCATTCAGAAAGCGCAACGAGGTAATGATCAAGCTTTCTTAAAGATCTTTCAGCATTACGAGGCCGACCTATATCGGATGGCCTATGTATACGTCAAAAATCCGGATGATGCGCTCGACGTCGTGCAAGAAGTCGCTTATCAAGCATTTAAAAGGATTGGAACGTTACGGGAACCACAATTTTTGAAGACATGGCTGATGAAGATTGCCATCAACTGTGCGCTCGATGTCATGAAGAAGAGGAAAAATGTGATTCATTTGATGCCGGAGTTTGAAGAGTCAATTGGAAGTACGGAAACGGATTACGCGATAACGATGACACTCGCTGACATGATGGATTCCCTTCATGAGGATGAGCGCAGCGTGGTCGTGTTGAAATATTATCAAGACTACACGTTTCAACAAATTTCAGATTTATTGGAATGGCCGATTGGGACGGTGAAGACAACCTTATATCGAGCTGTCGATAAATTGAGACGAGAATGGAAGGAGGTCGATTGCTATGGATCGTGAGATGAAACGGATGTTGGCGGACATCGAAATTCCAAGTGAACTGCGTGAACGCACCCGACAAGGTGTGAAGCGAGCGAAACAAGAGATGCGCCGGGAACCAGGATTTATCCGTCGACGGTTGATGACGGTCGGAATCGCGGCGGCGCTCCTTATTCCGACAGGTGCCTTCGCCTATCAATCCCTCTTGGCGGATGAGTTATACGGTTCATTTGACGAGATGAAAGTACATATCGTCAGCGCCACTTTAGAGAAATATTTGTTATTGGACGCCAAATTGAATCAAGCAAAAGGAGTATTGGGTGAGGCAGAATATGAAGAGTTTAAGCAAGGTCTGAGCGTCTTCACGGATACGCGAATCGCCTATGGAAATGCGAACGGAAATGTCGATTATGAAGCGATTCCGAAGGCGGAACGATTGGAAGTGAAGCAAGCACTCTCTGACCTTCAACCATACTTCGATCAATTGAACGATCAGCCTGCTGCACGTGACGTGTTGACTGCTGACGAATATGACGCGTACATCGAAGCGCTCATGCGAGAAGAGTCGATTCGAGTACGTGCTGGTGAGTACGTCGAAGACATGCCGGATGAGTTGCGACAGTCTTATGAAGAGGCAATCGCGATTATTCGAGAGGTCGATCGGAAGCAGCAACAAAACTAAATATTCTGCATGAAAAAGTAAAAGAAGGAGTCGGTCACTCAAATCGAGTGATGGACTCCTTCTTTTTACGTCCGTTCGAGAACATTCACGAGCATCTGATGGATAACAGCATGATCGTTCGGGTCATGCAGCTGATAGGGACTCCCCGGGAGCGTGTATACATCTTTTGCCCCGACGTACGTGATGTGAAGTGTCAAGGAACCATCTTCCTGACACGCCGTCGTCAATTCCAAATCGCCACTGATGACACCGACTTCTTCCGTCATGACACCGTGGGTTGCCTTAAAGGTTGAAGTGATTTCGTTCATTCGAAGACTCCTTTTCTCACTCAGTAACTGCAAGCGTTGATGGCTGTCGTGAGTGCTGACTTCTCTGCGGATTGAAGGCTCAAGCCCCAACGACTCTTCGTCTCGACCCACATCTTCGCATACGCACAACGCGCCCCCGTGCGAGGGGGTTGCCATGTCGACGGATCTTGGTCTCCTTTTGAGCGGTTCGATGAAGCAGACACCGCAATCAATTGAGGACCGTTCAAGTCGTTCGCAAAGCTTTGACGTTTTGTTGTCGTCCAGCTGCTTGCGCCAGAGCGCCACGCTTCAGCGAGCGGAACTACGTGGTCGATATCGATGTCAGAGGCTGATGTGAACGTCAATCCGTCATAGTAACTGTACCATGAGCCGGTCGCTACCGGACATTCGTCGACGACCGAGTCAGCGTCTCGTTTCAAGACGATGTGACGCGTGTTACAACCGCTTCCTTGACTCGACCAGTGCGGGAAGAGGTCACGACTATATCCTGTCATCGACCCTTCATTTTTGACAGTGAGCGCATTCAGTTTCGTGAGCGCATCCGCTTTCGATGGAATGTTCGGCGGGAAAGCAGAGACCGGTGTCGCGTCAAACGACGCGGAGATCCATACGAGCAATGTGACGAGTGCGACAGACATGAGTTTCTTTAACATAAAAAGCCTCCTACTATGTATTTGGAATGAACACTTGTCGAAGCAAGTGGGCAACCTTTCATCAAACAACTAGTGAGACAAACATCACGCAATAAATCCAACTTGATCATACACAGGACGATTTTGAAAAAGTGTGAAAATCTGCAAAATGATTAGAAAGACTATCGCAAATCCTTCTCTAGCATTAATGAACGACCTGGTGTTATTTCTTTGGAACTAGTGAGCGATCAGGACTGGTATAATGAATGACATGGATGGAGAGAAAAGAAGAGGTGGATGGAATGAACAAGAAAGAGATTGCGGCGATTCGCCGACAGTTCAAAGTGAATGCGACGAAGCTGAAGATTGCTGACTTATATACGATTTACATCCGACAGGAAACGAATGAGATTTATTACGAAGAGTTGCGTCCGTTCCCGTTCTTAGAAGAAGAGCAGCAGGAGCTGTTTTTGACGAACTTCAAAAAAGTGCTCGGTGGAAAACTTGATGAAAAACTGTTCGAAGTGAAGTTCCAATATCCTGAGGAAGGTCAAGTCGACCATACGCAAGGCTTGCTGTATGAAGGACTTCGTACGGAAGAGACCGACGTCTGGACGGACTATATGCAACGCATCGCGTTGAAGATGGTGAAAGACACGCCGTTTGAGAAGGATATGGTCGTGACGTTCATCCGGGGGAATTATAATAAGCCGACGAACCGGTACTCGGAAGAGTCTGAGATTCACGCGAACGATGAGGTGTATACGACGAAGTTCATCCTCGGCAGCATCAGCCCGACAGAGCTTCCGAAAAAATCACTCGTCTTTGACTTCGTCGAGCGGGAATTCAAAGCCAGCTTGATTGTAAATCCAATCATCAAACTCGAGGCGCCAATCGGCGGATTCTTATTCCCGTGCTTCACGGATAACGCGGCCGATGTGAACCATGTCCTCTATTCGGCGCACAAAGCGCATCAACCGGATATGACGTTCATTGAGAACGTGTTGAACGGTTCGGAAATCGTCACGGCAGTAGAAGAGAAGGCAGTCTTCGAAGAAGTGGTGAAAGCGGTCATCGGCGAAGAAGTCAATTCCCGGACACTCGCGACCGTTTATGATGAGATCAATCAAATCATTGTCGCCGAAGAAGAGAACGAACAGGAAGAAGAGAGAGTAGCGATGCTCGACTCTCGTGCTGTCGAGGTCGTCTTACGGGCGAGCGGTGTGGAAGATGTGACGACGGAGAAGGTCGAGCAGGCGTTCAAGCAAGTCGTCGACGATACGAAATATGAGATGAAAGCGACGAGTGTCGTTCCGAAGTATACGTCAAAGTCGATTAAAATCAATACGAAAGTGGCCAATATTTCCGTCAGTCCACAAGACTTGAAATACGTGAAGCAAGTGAACTATAAAGGAAAACCGTGCTTGCTGATTGAAGTGGAAGAGGAGACGGAGATTGAAGGGTTCAAGCTCATCTCGGAAGAGTCGCTAGACTAATCGATCATGTTGCAGTGTTCATAAGTGAACGTTCAAGCTAAGAGTCCAAGATGTAAACCTTGGGCTCTTTTTTGACAATCAAGTGAGGAAGGTTGAATTCAAAC
The DNA here is from genome assembly GCF_000023045.1 of Exiguobacterium sp. AT1b. Lineage (GTDB taxonomy): Bacteria > Bacillota > Bacilli > Exiguobacteriales > Exiguobacteriaceae > Exiguobacterium. Next base: position 1,738,846 of record NC_012673.1, read on the forward strand.
TTTGATACAGGTATGATGCAGGTGAAAACGTTTTCTAAAAGCCATATTTTTTTAGTGTTTATCGAAAGCGCTTTCGGAATTTGTGAAACAACAAAAAACCTCAAAGACGAATATCATCTTTGAGGCTAGATTTGTATTATTTACGCGCTTTGCTTACTTTGAGTTTCTTCCCTTTGACCGGCGTCGTCTCCATCGCTTGAAGGACGATCGAACCTTTTCCGTTCAGAATATCGACGTACGTCATCTGATCATTGATTGTGATGATTCCGATGTCGTCAGCGGATACACCAGGGATTTTGGCGATTGTTCCGACGAAGTCGACGGCGCGAAGTTTTTTCTTCTTCCCGCCACTGAAGTGAAGCTTCATGATGTCCTGGTTAATACGAGCTGTCTTGTTGTTTCGAACGACGCGTCGTCCGCTCAACTTCTGCTCAAAGGCATCTTGGTTAGCCGCAACTTCCGCTTCTGTCGGTGCATCGATCATCGGAATCTCAAATTGAACGTATGATTCGATCGCTCCGATGAGACGTTCTTCCTGACGGGTCATGAGCGTGATCGCTGTTCCTTGTTTGCCGGCACGTCCGGTACGACCTGTCCGGTGCACGTAACTTTCCTTTTCGACAGGAACATCATAGTTGATAACGAGCTCGACGTTATCGACATCGATTCCACGTGCTGCGACGTCTGTCGCCACGAGGTAGCGGAAGTTACCCATCTTGAATCCGTTCATGACGGCGAAACGGTCCTCTTGCTCGAGTCCGCCGTGAAGGCGTTCAGCCGAGTAACCGGCTTTGTCGAGCTCGGCGTACACCGTATCGACGTTCTCTTTCGTCCGACAGAAAATCATACAGCTGTCCGGGTTCTCGACGACCGTGATGTCTTGAAGCACAGCCAGTTTCTCGTTCCGGTGAACCGGGAGGAGACGGTGCTCGATTGTCGAAGCGGTCATGCCGGTCGATTCGATCGCGACACGTGCCGGAGCATTCATATGCTTCTGGCAGAGACGTTCGATATCTTGTGGGAATGTCGCTGAGAAGACCATTGTGACGCGGTCTTTCGGCAACTGTTGAAGAATCTTCTCGACGTCAGCGAGGAAGCCGCGGTTGAGCATCTCGTCCGCCTCATCGATAATCAAGTATTCGATGCGGTCGAGTGAAAGGGTCTCACGCTCGATATGGTCCATGACGCGACCTGGCGTACCGACGACGATATGTGTCTTTTGTTTCAACTCTTCACGTTGTTTCGAAAACGGTTCTTTCCCGTAGACGGCAGTCGCTTTGATTCGTTTAAAACGTCCGATGTTCGTCATGTCTTCCCGTACTTGAACGGCGAGTTCGCGTGTCGGCGTCAAGACGAGCACTTGGGGTTTATTTTCGGCCCAGTCGATGAGCTCGATGACCGGAATCCCGAAAGCAGCTGTCTTTCCGCTTCCCGTCTGTGCTTTGACGACTAAGTCTTCGCGCTCGAGCGCACGCGGGATGACCTGCTGTTGTACTTCAGTCGGTGATTCGTATTTCATAATGCCCAACGCGCGCGTGATCTCGTCGCTCAGGCGATAATCAGTAAATTGCTGTTTGTTCATGGGTAACCTCATTCTTTCGTGAAAACTTCTGCTTCAGAAAATTTCAATGTCTATTTGCAATACAGTCCATTATAGACCGAAAGACGGTAGGAAAGCGAATGAGAATCCATTATCCGAAGTCAGGCAACGTCGCGTCGGGTTGAATCACATAAAAAATAAACTGGTCATGAACATCTTCTAACTGTTCGATCAGCTCTTCATTTTGTTGTTGATACGCTTCTAGCAATTGAGGGCATATGTAATGAACCGTTTTATCTTCGCGAGCCAGGCTAGCGGTTTCTTCCTTATCAAATTGTAAAACTAACGGTTGTTGGCATGCTGTGCAGCAACCAATCTCCAACTTGTGAAAACCGATTTTTGCTCCCTCAATAAAACAAGAATCACAATACTGTTTGATTGGATCACCAAAGTGACCAAGTTCATCTGTATGGATGATTTCATGTTCTGTTAATTGTTTGTTGCAGCTAACGCAGTTGTACATCAATAACACTCCTTTAGTGATCTGTTCCAACAACGTATCATGCGATGAGCCGATGTACAACTTTTCCCGATAACAATATTTTTATAGGTTCAGAAACATTGAAAGAAAGGGGCTTACATAATGGAATCCGATTATAAATATCTCGTCCAACATCTTCAACAAAGCCAATATCGAACGCACGCGAACCACCTTGAAACCATCATCAAACCCATACCGGATTCAGACCGCACCGGCGATCTCGACTCACGCGTGTTCGAAACGCTGACCGCGAATCATTCTTCACACGATGAACCGGATACAGCATTTGACCTCGAGGCGGCACGTGCCAGCATGGGTTGGCCGAATCAGGATCGGACGACGACTGACATCAAAACGGAGTATCTCATGATTCCTAGTGAGGACGGGGATATTCCGGTCCGTCTGTATCGTCCGAGTCATACTGAAGCCATCCCAGTCATCCTCTTCTTCCATGGTGGCGGGTTCTTCGGCGGAACGCTCGATACGGTCGAGAATCCTTGTAAATTGCTTTCGGAACGGGCGAACGCGGTCGTCATCTCCGTCGATTATCGTCTTGCCCCGGAGCATCCGTTCCCGGCCGGATTGAATGACTGTTACCGCGCCTTTGAATGGGTACACGCACATTCGAATGAATTGAACATCCTCAAAGACCGAATCGGCGTCGCCGGAGACAGTGCCGGAGGAAATTTGGCAACGGCTTGCTGTCTGATGGAGCAAGAACGAGGGGAGGGGCGCATTTGTTATCAAGCACTCGTCTATCCTGTCGTCAATCTGGGAACGATTCCGACAGATGATTTTGAATGGGCACTCGATGCGTACGATATCTCACACCATCACGATCTGATTCGAGGTGTCGTGCTCGCACTCGCCGATGCGGACTCATTTTTTAATGACCTCTATCTTCAAGGAATGGCGGATGTCACACATCCACTCGTATCACCATTATTCGCAGACGATTTCTCGAGTTTACCACCGACTTTGATTGTGACGGCCGAGTACGATTACTTACGACTTGAAGGAGAAGCGTATGCGCGGAAACTTTCAGGAGCGGGCGTTCCAACACGACTCGTTCAATATCGTGGGATGGACCATGCCTTCATGGACAAGTTGGGCGACTATCCACAGGCAGACGATTGCATGAATGAAATCGCAAAAGGACTGAAGGAGCTGACGAAATGAAACAGTATACATTGGATTGGACGCGTTATGAGGAATTGGCACGTCAAGCGGTCGCGGAAGGCGTCGTATTAGTTAAAAACGAACAGAAGACCCTCCCGTTACAGCCTGAAACGAAGCTAGCCGTATTTGGTCGTAGCCAGTTCCATTACTATAAGAGCGGTACGGGATCCGGTGGGATGGTGAACGTCGGGCACGTCACGACACCGCTTGAGGCACTACGCGAGCGCCCAGACATTCACATCAATGAATCGCTCTATGCGACGTATGAGGAATGGGTGAAGGAGAATCCGTTCGACCAAGGTGTCGGTTGGGCCGGTGAACCGTGGTCGCAACAAGAGATGGACGTAACGGACGAGCTCGTCGAACAGGCGGCACAAAAATCGGATGTCGCCCTCATCATGATTGGACGTACGGCAGGAGAAGACCGTGACAACACGGCCGATCCGGGTAGTTACTTATTGACGGATATCGAACACGCGATGATCGAGCGCGTGACGAAACGCTTCGACAAGACGGTCGTCGTGTTGAACGTCGGGAACATCATCGACATGAAGTGGGCGAATGAGCCGAGTGCCATCCTCTATGCATGGCAAGGAGGGATGGAAGGCGGAAAAGGACTCGTCGACGTACTTGTTGGAGACGTAAGTCCTTCCGGGAAACTGACGGATACGATTGCCCGATCCATCGAGGATTATCCGTCGACAAAGAACTTCGGTCATGCGGATAAAGGAATTTATCAAGAAGACATCTATGTCGGTTACCGCTACTTCGAGACGTTCGCGAAAGATGACGTTTTATACCCGTTCGGATTCGGACTGTCTTATACGACATTCAATACTAAAGTGAAGCGTACGGCAGAAGTAGATGGCGTTTTAACGGTTGAGGTGGAAGTGACGAACACGGGTGAGTGTGACGGGAAAGAAGTCGTCCAACTCTACGTCGAGAAGCCACAAGGGAAGCTCGGGAATCCGCTCCGGTCATTGGTGGCGTTCGAGAAGACCTTGCTTCTTGAACCGGGTGAACAACAAACGCTTTCGTTCAACGTCCACATGACTGACTTTGCGAGCTACGACGACTCTGGCGTGACGGGTCATGAATCGAGCTTCGTTCTAGAAGCAGGGACATATCGCTTATATGCCGGAACGGATGTGCGTTCGGCTACATTTGCTCTCGAAGTCGAGCAGCAGGAGCAACGTGTCCTTGAGACGTTAAGTGAAAATATGGCACCCGTCCTCCCGTTCGAACGGATGAAACCGATTCAAGGCGAACGAGGATTGGAAGTGGGTTATGAGTCGACACCGCTTCGTGCCGTTGACGTGGAGACGCGCTATTTGGAAGAACGTCCTGAGACGCGACCTTTCACAGATGACCAAGGCATCAAATTGAGTGATGTGTATCATGGAAAGGCTTCGCTCGACGCATTTCTAGATCAATTGACGGATGAGGATTTGGCTGCGATTGTCCGCGGACAAGGGATGAACTCACCACGCGTCACACCGGGGACGGCAGCTGCGTTTGGTGGGGTGTCCGACCGATTGAACGAACTCGGGATTCCAGCGGCGTGTTGTGCCGATGGTCCATCAGGCATTCGTATGGATATCGGGACGAAGGCGTTCGCACTTCCGAACGGGACACTGTTGGCGTCCACGTTCAACGTCGATCTCGTCGAAGACTTGTTCGAGATGACAGGGCTCGAGATGCGAAAAAACCGCGTCGACACGTTGCTCGGACCCGGGATGAACATTCATCGCAACCCGTTGAACGGACGGAACTTCGAGTACTTCTCAGAAGACCCACATGTGACTGGGAAGATGGCAGTCGCCCAACTGAATGGGATGCATCGCGTCGGCGTGACGGGTACGCTCAAGCACTTCAGCGCCAACAACCAAGAGGCGCATCGTCATGATATCGATTCGGTCGTCTCAGAACGCGCGTTACGCGAGATTTATTTGAAAGGGTTCGAGATGGCAGTGAAAGAAGGACGCGCATCGTCCATCATGACGACATATGGAGCGGTCAACGGCATCTGGACGGCAGGTCTATATGATCAAAATACGCGTATCTTACGGGACGAGTGGGGCTTTGACGGCATCGTCATGACAGACTGGTGGGCAAAAGTGAACTTCCGTGAGGATGAGTCGGCCAATCGTCAAAACACGGCAGCGATGGTTCGCTCGCAAAACGACTTGTATATGGTCGTCGATCGCCCGGACCTCAACTCGTTCGAGGATAATACGATGGCATCGCTCGAAGAAGGCGTGGTGACACGAGGCGAGTTGTTGCGGAGCGCGCGGAACATCTGTGCGTTCATCTTGAAATCACCGGCGATGGAGCGTCTTCTCGGGATTCATGACGGTTCCGTCGAGGTGCTCGGCTTTGAAGATGAGACGAACCAACAGGATGCATTTGAGTTAGACTATCAGCATCTCGAAAACGGGGAACATGTGGATTTGTCAGGAATCGATACTTCGACAGGGAACACACATGTCTTCGCCATCTCGGTCGACCAAACGGGGACGTATGATATCACGTTGACGGCCCGTTCGAACGCGGGAGAGTTGGCACAGATGCCGGTGACGTTGTTTGCGAACAATATCCCGGGTGCGACGTTCACGTTTAATGGGACGGACGGAGAATGGGTGACGCAGACGAAACAGGTCTTTTTCTTGAACCAACATAATTATCTCCAACTCTATTTCGCACTGAGCGGTCTAGAAGTGAAGGACGTGTCCTTCAAGCTCGCAGATGAATTCAGTATGAAGAACGGCTGAGCCGCCCTTTTGCCGATTCATTGAATCCGGTATAATCGAAAGAACGACACATCGTAAAGGAGGCGCATACCCGTGGAAAATCGGCTTCGATTTTCTAGGTCTTCACGCACTCATGCAAAGCCATTTGGACGAAAGGCGATCACTTGCATGGGGCGAAACGAATACCTTGATCGCTTGATTTTAACGTAAACCACTTGGCTTTGCTCCCTTATCGGATTGGATTCATTCAATAAGGAGCGAGGTATGATGAAGTACGTCAATGCGCAACAAATCCTGCCAGAACGATTGTTGCAAGAGGTGCAACAATACGTACAAGGTGAAACGTTATATGTGCCGACCCCGACTGACACGAAACGGAAATGGGGGTCGGTCAACGGTGGAAAACAATTACTTGATGAACGAAACGAAGCCATACGCGCAGCGTTTCGGAACGGAGAGCGAATCGAAAATCTGGCCATGTCCTATCATTTGGCGACGCACACGATTCGAAAGATTGTATACCGTTCGACATGAAGGAGGTACGACTAGTTCGCTAGTCGTGCCTTTTTAGGTCGACTATATTTCTTAATCAAAGTGTACACAGTAAGGAAGCATTGTTTCCTGTAAACTGAGAATTAAGGAAGGGGGCGACAAAATGTCAGATCCATTTATTCAAAACGAACAATATAATCTCATCAAAGAACAAGTGATGCTCGTCAAAGAGAGTCGAATGCAAAGCCTGCCGCCTTCTGTCTTGCGAGCAGTCATCGACTTGGCACAATCGAAAGTGATGTATGCATTCCCTGAGGCAACGACTGAACAACTAAAGCTGTTACAGTTCACAACGCTACAGACGAACGAAGCGTTCGACGAATATATGCAACGATTACGAGAATGGGTTCAACCATTTCCCGTTATTTCTGCCGAGCAACTGAAGAGTTTGTTCCCGAAACAAAAGAAGCTTCGTTTACCGGAGTTATCCGATGTTGATTTTGGACGACTCACGTATCTAGGTTGGAACGATGGACGTTCCAATCAAAAGTTGATAATTTGCCAATACGAAGGTCAATTGATTGGCATTGCATGTAAACCGAGTACGAATACGAAGAAAAATATATGTGCCTTTTGTAATCAGTTCACGGATGTGACGTACTGCGTTACGATCACGAAAGCGAAACAAGCGAAAAATCCGGACTATTACAAAGCCATCGGCACATATGTATGTGTAGACAGTAAGACGTGCAATGAACACATCACGAGCCAAGAGGCTTTGCATACTTTTGTTCATACGGCACTGCAGACCTGACAATCCAGTCAGGTCTTTTTATGTTAAATCAACAAAACCAATCAAGCGCCATGGTTTTCAATTTTATTCACGAGCAGTCTGTTCATTCTTTAATATGCTTCTAGTGATTTGATTGTATGTCGTAATACATCGACCTCTTCGTTTTCCCAGCCCAATCGATTTACTGCATTGATAAACTGTCGTGTTGCTTTAATAAGAGCAACTTTCAGTTCTTCAATTGAAACGATACCGATTTTCGTCTTCATTTGACCATCTTTCGTAGATGATAATTCGAGTTCAGACAAAGATATTTTTTTGGCTGATATAGAAAGGGGACCATCCATAAATGGAAACGAATGAATAGATTTTAGTGGAGCGTGTAAAATCGCCCGACAGCTGTCAATCCACCATTTTAATATAACAGCAACGAAATCAGACCAACCGACTCCCGGGAAATAATCGTATGTATCAATGACAAAGTTGATTTCACCAATAATTTGATTAGAGTACGTTAATGAATCAAGATTAATCTCGATGGAAATTTGATGACACATCATTGCTCACCTCATCCGTTTTTGAAAGATTACTACTAAGACCATCTTACTCGAGCTATACGAAGTACGAAACGATGAGTTGAATTGACAGAAGTTGTCGTATGATAGACAGACAACCATGATTCGATTAACGAGGGGGAAGCGGATGAAACACGCAGTGATTTTTGACATGGACGGAACATTGTTTCGGACAGATTTGATTTTGGAACGGGCGCTAGATGAAACGTTTGATCATTTACGAAGTGAAGAAAAATGGAAAGGTCCGACACCGATTGATCAATATCGGAACATCATGGGGGTACCGTTGCCAGTTGTTTGGAACACATTGCTCCCACAATACGATGAGCAAACTAGAGAAGAGGTCGATGCCTATTTCTTAACACGACTCATCAAAAACATTGAAAACGGGAATGGAGCATTATATGCAGGGGTACTCGAACTATTTGAACAATTGTATCAAATGGGGCATTCCATCTTCGTCGCAAGCAATGGTTTGGTGGACTATTTACAAGCCATCGTCACGCGTTATGAATTGGATCGTTGGATCACAGAAACTTATAGCATTCAACAAATCGACACGTTGGATAAGGGCGATTTGGTGGCTGAAATCGTGAAGAAGTATGAACTGCAGGAGGGCTTCGTGGTAGGTGACCGATTATCGGATATCTCGGCTGCACGAGCGAACGGACTCATTTCAATCGGCTGTCGTTTTGACTTCGCACAAGAAGTAGAGTTACAAGAAGCGAATTACGTTGTGAATCACTTGGCAGAAGTTCTCGATATCGTTTCAAAGGAGACGGCTTCGCTATAAGTGAATCGATTTCTGGATTGGACTCGTAAGTAAAGGACTACAACAAATCGGAGGGATCATCATGCACACGCTCTACATGAAACAAAAAGTGTTAAGCTTACGCGGACGTTTCACCATCAAGGATGCGGACGGACATGACAAATATTTCATCGAAGGTAGCTTTATGAAGTTTCCAAAATCATTCGAAATCAAAGATACGAACGATCAGACGGTCACGACAATCACGAAAAAGACGTTCAGTTTTTTGCCGAAATTTTTTGTGGAAGTGGACGGCTCAGATATGATGACCATCTCGAAAGAGTTCTCGTTTTTCAAACCGAAATATTCCATCGATGCGGCCGGGATCGATGTCCAAGGCGATTGGTGGGACATGGACTTTAATGTGACGAAGAACGGACAATCGATTGGAAGTGTGCAAAAGAAATGGTTCTCGTGGGGAGATAGTTACGAGATTCGTGTCGAAGAACCAGAGATGGAGCATTTGCTCATCTCTATCGTCGTAGCGATCGATTGCGCGAAAGCAGATCAAGCAGCGGCATCTAGCGCAGCAACATAAAGGGGAGTATCGAATGGAATTTTGGGACGTTTATACGGTCGACCGAGAGAAGACCGGTCGCACGTGGCAACGGGGAAGTCGTTTGCCAGAAGGCGAGTATCACCTTGTGATTCACGTGTGTATCTTTAACCAAAAGGGCGAGATGTTGATTCAACAGCGCCAACCGTTCAAGGATGGTTGGGCCAACATGTGGGATATCACAGTCGGTGGAAGTGCCACGGTAGGAGATACAAGCCAGCAAGCCGCCATGCGGGAACTCGAAGAGGAGATTGGGCTCAAGCTTGATCTATCTCAGACACGACCCCATCTGACAGTCAATTTTGACGAAGGATTTGACGATATTTATTTGGTCGAAATGGAAGTGGATTTGAACGAGCTGACGCTTCAAGAATCTGAAGTGCAAGCCGTGAAGTGGGCGGATGAGGCGACGATTCTGCAGATGATTCAACAGCATGAATTCATACCGTATCATACGCCAATGATACCGTTACTGTTTGCCATGCGAGGACAATGGGGAGGGATAAATCATCATGCATACGTACAAGTGGATAAATGAACCAAAAAGCGTGAACGGATTTGAACCGCTCACTTTCCGCACTTTGCCAGATACGGACTTTTGGCGAAACACACATTACGGATTCAATCGGATGACGGCACATGCGTTATTGACAGACGTCAAAGCCAAACGATTTACATGTCGGGCGACAATCCAGATGGAACCGAGCCATACATATGATCAGGCCGGAATCGTCTTATATGTGAACGATGACCATTGGATCAAGACGTCTGTCGAGTACATTCCGGATGGACCGTCCCATCTTGGCGCAGTCGTCACTTCGTTTGGCTATTCAGATTGGTCGACACGTGATTTTTCAAATGACATGGTTCGCAATCCGTTGACGTTTGAAATCGTGTATACAGATGGAGATGTGGAGATTTTCTTTGAATATAGTGACGGTATGCGTGAACAGCTTCGCATTGCCCATCTCCATGACGTATCGACATTACGCATCGGTCCATATGCCTGTAGTCCGGATGTGAATGCGACAGGTTTTGACGTGACAATTTCGAATTGGGAACTACGGGAAGCATCGACGTGAGTCGGTGCTTTTTTATGTGTCAGTTTGATTTCACTTCCGAAAAGTGGTTGAAGTTTTAGCAAAGAAAAATCTATAATGAATTTATCGAAAGCGCTTTCGGAAATCGCTTTCAAAAGTACGGGCTGACATATGACAATCATTTATCCTAAAGGAGGACGCACGATGAAGAAATGGGTTGCACTCGCACTCGGGACAGGCCTTGCCCTATCCTTGCCACAAGAGGTGCCGGCTGAAAAGAGTTCAAAAGCCGATGACGCTAAGTGGAAACTTGTCTGGTCAGATGAGTTTAGCAAGTCTGAAATCGATCACTCGAAATGGAATTTTGAAACGGGGAACTGGATTGTCGACAAAGATGGAAATCCAGTCGCTGCCGGTTGGGGAAACAATGAAAAACAATTTTACACGGACAAAAACGAAAACGCTTTCGTAAAAGATGGGAAGCTCGTCATCCGTGCGAAGAAAGAGCAAGCATCGGATCAATTCGGCACTTATGACTACACATCGGCGAAGTTGACGACGAAGGGGACGTTCAGTAAGACATATGGTCGCTATGAGATGCGAGCTAAACTTCCAACCGGTAAAGGACTGTGGCCGGCGTTTTGGATGCTGCCAGAAGAAGACCGCTACGGTGGTTGGGCCGCATCGGGTGAAATCGACATCATGGAATCGTGGGGCAGTCAGCCAGATAAAGTCGCCGGCACGATTCACTACGGGGAAACGTGGCCGAACAACAAATATACGGGGAAAGATTATCACTTCGCAGAAGGTGACGGCATCGACAAGTGGCATACATATGCAGTCGAGTGGGAACCAGGTGAGATTCGTTGGTATGTAGATGGTCAGCTCTATCAAACACAAAACGACTGGTATGCGAAAGAAGCAAACAAAGCATCGAAATATAGCTACCCTGCACCATTCGACCAAGATTTTTACTTGATTATGAACTTGGCGGTCGGTGGATGGTTCGATGGGGATGTTGACGAGACGACACCATTCCCGGCAGAGATGGAAGTCGATTACGTCCGCGTCTTTGACTTGAAGAACGGGAAGTATCGCGATGCTGTCGAGCCGACATATTCAGATGAGGAAGTTGTGTTACCGGAAGGTGCGAAACAACCTCTAGAAGACGGAAACCTTGTCTATGACGAAGACTACATTGAACCGATTACGACGGTAACGAACGGTGCGCAGGCGCTCAACCCGACGTATTGGAACTACGTGGCGCTTCCTGACTTTGGTGGCGTCGGTTCCATCGATGTGATTGACTTGGCAGGGTCACGTTTTGCTGACATTTCGATTGATCAAGCAGGAAGCCAACCATATTCGCATCAATTGATTCAAAACGTATCGCTCGGACAAGGTGGCCACTATAAAGTGACGTTTGACGCTAAGGCGGATGCGGCGCGTTCCATTGCCGTTAAAGTCGGTGGGGGTCCGGACCGAGGCTATGCAAAATATTCTGATGAAGGGTCATTCGATTTGACGACAGACGTTCAAACGTACTCGATGACATTCGATATGACAGAAGAAACAGATCTTGCGGCACGTCTCGAGTTCAACGTCGGACTCAGCACGTCAGGTGTCCAAATCGGGAACGTTCGTGTCGAGCAGACGCCTCGTGAGGCATTCAATCCGAATGCGACGAAACCGATGCTTGGCGACGGAAATCACGTATATAACGGCACGTTCGACCAAGGCGCGATGGATCGCATGACGTATTGGACGTTCGACCCAGGTGTCACGAAAGGGACAGGAACAGTCGACCCAGTAGAGCGTCTCTTCCGTTTTGAAACGAACAAGAAAAAAGGAGCACCCGCCACATTGGTGCAACAAGGCATTCAGCTACAAGAGGGACATGAATATGTTCTTCGCTTCAAAGCCCGTGCAGAACGTGTAGACGGTCTTCAAGTCGGATTGAACGGATCGGATGGGGATGCCTACCTTCCGCTAGAGCGTATCGCGCTATCTAAAGCATTCGATACGTATGAAATTCCGTTCACGATGGAAGCCGGAACGGACCTCATGAGTCAGCTTCAGTTCATTCTCGGTTCTGAAAAAGGTGCGATTGAAATCGATGACGTCGAGTTGCGCGATGTCACACCGGTTTATATCGACCCGTCTCCACTTAAAAACGGTGCATTCACAGAAGGTCTCACCAACTGGGGCTCTTATGTCCACTTTGACGCACAGGCTGCTGTCGAAGCGGTAAATGAGGCGGCGCGTATCTCGATTACGCAAGAAGGGAACGAAGCGTGGAGTGTGCTCATGGAGCAAGGCGGTCTCGAGTTACAACAAGATCAAACGTACATCGTCCAATTCGATGCATCTTCTACAGTCGCTCGTTCATTTGAAGTGACATTGGAAAATGCCGGCTACTATCGCTATTTGAGCGAGGTCGTTTCGGTCACACCGGAAACGAACACGTACACGTTTGAAGTGACGATGCCGGTGACAGATGTCACAGGATTGAAGTTCTTGATGGGACGCACAGAAGGGTCGCCACTCGGGGCTCATGACATCACGATTGACAATGTGAGTGTGACGTTGAAATAAGAGGATACACAAAACAGGAATTTCTCATCGTGAGAAATTCCTGTTTTTTAGCGTTTCCGACTAATCAATCGCGCTGTTCGTAAAATTGATGGCAACAATTTACGACGCTGGCGGAACGCGAGATAGCGTCCTTCCCACGACGGTTTGAACTTCTGTTTGAACTGTCGTAAGCCACTGAACGGATAAATGTAACTGATGTTTTCAAAAATGTCGGCGGCGACGCGTTCCGGCCAATGGGAGAACGTCTGCTCTCCGACGGCGGCAAGTGGTGCCACGCCGAGCCCGACATGATCATGGCCTTCTGCGCGAGCCCATTCGATGATGTGAAGGATCAACACTTCAATCGATCCGGTCGGCGCATCATTTTTCGAACGCATCAAATCGATGGAGATGGCCCCGTCTCCTCGGAGTAGCGAAATGAAAGCCACGACGACACCGTCCGCATCTCGCAACAAGGCAATCGGATAACGTGTCAACGTTTCATAATCGAAGAATCCGAGAGAGAAGCCTTTCTCATTTCGATTCCCAATCCACTCGTCTGAGATGTCTTTTAACTCTTGTAACAGCAAGAGGCTCGGTTCACAGACGATGTCGAACGTGATCCCTTTCTTCTCAAACTGATTGTAGAGAGAGCGCATGTTTGCACGCTTCTTCCCGGATAAGGAGAAGGCCGAGACGTCAATCGTCGCCTCTTCCCCTAATTTGAAGAACGTGAATCCGGCATCATGAAGGCGAGGCATCCAATTCGGTGTAATTTGATAAAATAAAGGAATATACCCGATTCGATCCGCATCTTCAATGAATTGCGTCAAAAGAGAAGTCGCAGCCTGTTTCTCTCCTTGGATATCACCAAGGACGATGGCATGGTTCCGAGTCGTCGCAAACAACAGACACGCATCTCCTGCCTCGTTCATGTAAAAACGCTTATCTGCCATATGGGCCAAATCAAAACTGCTCGATGTGGGCTGTGTTGCCTGAAACTGTCGGATGCGATGTTCATCATAGGCCTCTCCAAGCGCCGGACGTTTCCAACGATCGAACAAGAGCAGGAGTACACTTGCTACGATTGAAGTTAACAATAAGACGAACGTCGTCAACCAGCCGGCTTGATGCGATGTGAAGAACAAGTCGTCTGTACCTGCGAATGACTGCAACAAGAGGGCGTGGGTGCCGACATAGAGCAGGACGTAAATCAAGCTTCGGATGAGACGTCCTGTCGTTAAAATCGAACGGTATCGGACGTGTCGTTTACGTGTCAACCAGACGAACATCGCAAACCCGATGACGACGAAGGTCTCAAACAGGTTTAAACCACGAGCGATGACCCCGATGGTCGCCAAGATGAAGGCAGTGTTCAGTAACCAGAGCGTTCGTTTCGTCCGCACATACATGCCATAGACAGACAAAAACATGAGAAGCCCGGCACTCAATAAGAAAAGGGTCCCAATCCATTCAAACCAACGATTCACTTCATAGAGCGGCGTCACGCTCGGGAGAAGCGTCTGGAACCAAATCAACAGACTGCTCATGAGTGCGATGAGACTTCCAGTCAGGCGTCCAATCCTCGCAAGCGTCCGCGAAACGATGCGCCAGACGACGGTCCCAATCTCATAAGAGGACCCGATGATTGGCCGATACTCGATTTGTTTGACGACCTGATCTCCGAATGCGATGGCTGCGAGAAAAAGTCCAATTAAAAAGGGAACGACAAAATAAACGAATCGATAGATGATTAGTGAAGACAGGACGATGTCTTGATGAATCCCAAGTTGAGTCATCCCAACGAGATACAGTAAGTCAAACGTTCCGGCACCCCCAGGGACGAGGGAGACGACACCGACGACCGTCGCGACGATGAATACCCCGAAGAGTTGCACGAACGAGGCCGACCCGTCCAGTAACGTCAAGGCATAAATGGCGACGAATCCTGCGGTGACCCATTCTGCGAGCGAGGTCATCGTGTACCCGAGCAGAGTGGACCACCCGACATTTGATCGGCGTGATGTGACGAACAAATAAAATGGGAGCATCGCACTCACGGCGAGTAGCACCGGCCAAATCCACGGTTTCGTACCGACAAGCCCGCCGGCCGGGAAGATTCCGAGGAGCACACCGATGGAAAGAATGGACAGACCACTGATGAGTGTCGGGGTCATCCAGCCGATGGCACGGAGTAGGCGTTTCGTATCCGTATAGGGACGGTAGAGGGAGGTACGAAGGGCAATCCCAATTACGCCGCCGAAGCCGAGCATCCCGTTCATCGAGTTCGTGATCCACGCTGTTTGAACGATTTTTCGTTTCGGTAGCTCGATATGTAAAGAGCGTAGCAAGAAATAGTCGTAGCCCGTCATCGTCAAGACAGCGATCCCACCGAGTAGGATGAGTGTGAACTGTTCCCAACCGGTCAGTTGTTTCAGTGTCGTGAAGGCGGTCGCGAGCGAGAGGTCTTTCAACTCTTGTCCGCTCTGAATCAAAATCAAACCGATTAACGCTATAGGAATGAGCCATTTTAATTGTTTCCATGAAAAACGAGTACGCATTGCGATCTTCTCCTTATCTGCCATAGGACTGACAGCAGCTTCTGTCTAAATCGTACTATAGGATACGATTGAAATCTGTAAAACGTTTCAAAAAGAGGGGATTGTAAGCGCAAGAAAGAGGACGAAATGTTGATTTTAGATTTGCTACAGTGAGAGAAGAAAGGGGTGTGGAGATGTTGACGTTTGACGAAAAGTGGGCGAAAGTGCTCGCCTGCGATGCAACTTATGACGGATTGTTCTATACAGCCGTAAAAACGACAGGGATCTATTGCCGACCATCGTGCCGATCCCGCAAACCGAAGAAAGAGAACGTTGATTTTTACGTAACGAGAGAAGAAGCAGAGACGAATGGATTTCGACCGTGCAAGCGATGTCAGCCAGAAGTCGAACACGCCCCACACCGTGCGCTCGTTCAACAAGTGACGGCGTATCTCGTGAACCATTATAAACAACCCATTCGCCTTGAACAGATTGCCGAACACGCCCAACTGAGTCCCTTTCATTTAGAGCGGACATTCACCCAGGCGACAGGAGAGACTCCGAGGCAACTACTTGAACGGATTCGAATCGACAAGGCGGCTTATTTATTGCGAACGACCGACATGAGTAATCTGACGGTCTGCTATGAGGTCGGTTTTCAAACACCATCGAACTTTTACCGTGTGTTCCGACGAGTAAAAGGCTGTACACCGAACACGTATCGAAAAGGAGAGGACCTATGACAGAGATGCTACTCGCTGTTCAGCAGCCGTTTGATTTTCAAGAGTGTCTCGTCTTTTTAAGTCGGTCAGAACAAGAAGTGCTCCATGTGACCACACCTGACATGGTTCGAAAGTTGATGCGAATCGGGGAACGGCTCATCCTGATCGAGCTTCGAGAAGAGGTGAATCATATTCATGTACGGTTCCCTTTCGATGAAGTATCAGAGACAGAAAAGGAACATGTCGCACGTGAGGTACGAAACTGGTTAGACCTTGAGCGCGATTTAAAACCGTTTGAAACGATGGGGGCGAAAGATGAATTGCTGGCACCGTTGATTGAAACACATCGCGGGTTACGGATGATTGGCTTCCCAGATTTGTTCGAGGCCCTCACATGGGCCATCATCGGACAACAAATCACCTTGTCGTTTGCGTATACGATCAAACGACGCTTTGTTGAACGATATGGAGACCATCGAGTCATCGAAGGAAGAGCATACTGGACGTTCCCGCGGGCGGAACGAATCGCCTTGCTCGAACCGGAAGAATTACGTGAGCTTCAATTCAGTCGCAGGAAAGCGGAGTATGTCATTGATATTGCACGGGAAATAACAAATGGAGACCTGTCAAAAACGGCTTTACAATCACACTCTTCAGCTGATATCCGTCAACGGTTACTCGCGATACGAGGTGTCGGAGCATGGACAGCAGACTATGTGTTGATGAAGTGTTTTCAGGACGCATCAGCCTTTCCGATTGCGGATGTCGGATTGCATCAAGCGATTCAGCATCAGTTAGGGACAGCGAAGAAACCAACGATTGAAGAAGTGAAGCGCTACGGTGAATCGTGGCAAGGTTTTGAAGGATACGCGACATTCTATCTGTGGAGGTCATTATATGGGAACGTATAAATTAGACGTGGAGACACCGATTGGCGTCCTAGAAATCATCGGGACGGAGCAGGTCGTTCAATCGATCTTATTCGTCGAACGGGAAAGCAAACGAAGTATGGAGCAAGATGTACCAAATGTATTGCGACAGTGCCGGGATGAACTAATCGCCTACTTTCGTGGCGAGCGTATGACGTTCACGTTCCCGACTGAGCAAATCGGGACAACGTTTCAGCATGACGTGTGGGATGCGTTACAAACCATCCCGTATGCGGAGACGGCTTCTTACCGCGAACTTGCCGAACGCGTGAAGCGACCTACGGCTGTTCGCGCAGTCGGAGCAACGAACGGACGCAACAAACTGAGCATCGTCGTGCCTTGTCATCGCGTCATCGGATCGACTGGGAAATTGACGGGCTATGCCGGTGGACTTTGGCGAAAAGAATGGCTCTTGCAACATGAAAAACAAGTCGCACATCAACCCCAGTAAAAAAACATTTCCCCCTCCAAATCTGCTACACTAGAAGAGGTCCTATCGTGACGTCGGAATCGACGAAGTTATAGGATGATTCCCGTCACTTATGGAGAAAGTTTTGGAGGAATGCATGATTAAATTATTAGCAGATTCGACGTGTGACTTATCAGATGCAGTGCTTGAACAGTACAACATCGGGGTCGCGCCGTTGATCATCACCATGAACAATATGTCTTACCAGGACCGGGTGGATATCCAGCCGGATGATTTTTACGGAATGTTGGAAGCGCTCCCGGAATTCCCAACGACGGCGATGCCGAGCCCAGCGACGTTCTTACGATTGATGGAAGATGCGGTCGCTGCCGGCCATGAGGAGATTTTATGTATCTGCATGTCGAGTGGGACGAGCGGATCGTATCAATCGGCGGTCATTGGAAAAGAATACTTTGAAGAGGCGCATCCTGACTCACCTGTCAAAATCCATGTCGTCGACTCTCGTTCGATGAGTCATGGTAGCGGCTGGCTGTTGTTGAAGAGCGCACAGATGCGTGAAGCCGGTGCGACGTTCGAAGAGCTCGTTGACTTCAATGAGACGTACAAGACGAAAGTGAAGCACTTCTTATCCGTAGATGACCTCGACCACTTGATTAAGAGCGGACGAATCTCAAACGCGAGTGCTATCATCGGGAAACTACTGATGGTAAAACCCATCATGAGTATGAAGAACGGGAAAGGAGCCATTGTTGCCAAGGAACGAGGCACCCGTAAAGTGCTGAAGCATTATACGGACGAGTTCGTGAAACGCGTCAACCCGGACATCACGAATTTCGTAATCATCGGGTACACATCGGACCAACGGATTGCAGAGAACTTAAAAGCGAAGCTCGAAACCGAAACCGATTTTGCCGGCGAGATTTACCTCATGCAGATGGGGGTCTCGGTCGGGACACATGTCGGGCTTGGTGCCATCTCGATGTTTTTCGTAGAGAAGTGACAAAAGCCGTCTCATCGCGAGACGGCTTATTTGTTTGGCCAAATATGCTCGATGGACGGTGTGCTGTCATGATAATCGAGACGATAGACATCTGGGTTACGCATCTTACGCCATGTCTCAAAGTCATATTGCGGGTCGAGATGTTGCAATAAGAGTGCGAGCAGATTGCCGTGTGTCACCAATAGGGTCGAAGCATGCGGAGCTTTGGCGTGCTCGACGACTTGTAGGATGCGCTGCGTCGCCTCCTCAGCCGATTCGGCACCAGGCAACTTGAAGGTCGGTTCGCTGAACGACTGACGTAATGGGGTCAGCCAGTCTTCGAGCGGTTCGTGAGATAGGATGCGTTCTCTCAGTAACGGTTCACGCTCGATTGGAAGTTGATGCATATCGGCGAGCGGCGTGACCGAAGCGACTGCTCGGGTGTAGTCGCTTGAGATGATCCGGTCAATCGGGGTTTCACGAAAGAAATCAAGAAGTAGTAGTGACTGGGCGTGACCTGCTTCCGTGAGCGAAGCGTCCGGTTCTTGGCCTGCAGCCGAGCAGTGTCGAATCAGATAGAGTGTGGGCATGTGGATTCTCCTTGATCATTTTTAGTGAAAAGCCAATAATGAAATATATGTAAAACTATTTCATATCATAGAATATATTTCAATTTACTTAATGATAAGTAGGAGGAACAAATGGATCATTTGAAAAGACAATTAGAAAACTCTCTTTATACTGGGTTTATAGATAAAGATCATTATCATTCTAGTCCGTTTAAACCAGAACTTTTAGTAAACGAACGAGTTAAAAGACAGGATGTATTGACCGCGTTACTCGATGAATTGAAAATTTGTAAGAAGTTTCGATTTGCTGTTGCGTTCATTACAGAATCAGGACTGGCAACACTTAAATCAACATTATATGACTTAAATCAAAAAGGTATTCGAGGCGAGATTATCACTTCTACATATCAACTGTTTAATCAGCCAAAAATGTTCAAAGAACTTTTGAAAATTTCGAATGTTGACGTAAAAATTGCAGATGTGAATGCATTTCATTCAAAAGGATATATTTTTCAACATGAAGGCTACTTTTCGTTAATTGTTGGTAGTTCAAACTTAACTGCAGGAGCATTAAAAACAAACTACGAATGGAATATTAAACTAACATCTCATGAAAACGGTGAAATTGTTCAACACTTTTTCAATCGATTCAAAACAATGTGGAATGAATCGATTCCTCTAACCTTAGAATGGATTAAAGCCTATGAAAATGTATATCGTCCAATGGTTAGAGATCGAGTTGCTGAGTTTCCAAGTATGCACGATTTTAATCAAGTCAAGCGGGAGCTTGAAATTAAGCCGAATGACATGCAACGTTCTGCTTTAGACGGTATTGATGCAGTCCGACAGCAAGGTCATCAACGCGCACTTGTTGTATCAGCTACGGGGACTGGGAAAACATACTTAGCTGCATTTGACGTTCGTCGATATGAACCGAAGCGAATGTTATTTGTAGTCCATCGTGAACAAATTTTGAAAAAAGCCATAAATGATTTTCATAAAGTGATTGGTGGGAACATTGAAGATTACGGTATATTGTCAGGAACAAGTCGAGTAATTGACTCTAAATATGTGTTTGCAACGATTCAAACCATCTCAAAGGATGAAACTTTATATCAATTTGCACAAGAAACTTTTGATTACATATTGATTGATGAAAGTCATCGGGCCGGAGCCAATACATATCAAAAACTGTTGGAGTATTTCACTCCGAAGTTCTTACTTGGAATGACCGCTACTCCTGAACGATCAGATGGATATGATTTGTTCAGACTATTCGATTACAACATTGCATATGAAATTCGTTTACAAGAAGCACTTGAAGAAAATATGCTATGTCCATTCCATTATTTCGGGGTAACTGATCTTGAAATTGATGGGGAGCAAAAAGAAATTGAAGTGTTCCAAAAACTTGTATCAACTGAAAGAGTTGAGCGGATTATTGAAAAGATTAAATACTACGGCTATTCAGGTGAGAAGTTGCGAGGACTAATGTTCTGCAGTTCTAAAAAAGAAGCAATATATTTGTCTGAGCAATTAAATGCTCGAGGCTTTAAAACATGTGCTTTAACCGGGGATGATACTCAAGCAAAACGAAAGCAAGAGGTAAATAATCTAGAACAGGGATTACTCGACTATATTCTCACTGTGGACATATTTAACGAAGGGATCGATATACCAAGCATTAATCAAGTTGTAATGCTTCGACAAACTGAATCGAGTATTATCTTTATTCAACAATTAGGAAGGGGCTTACGAAAGCATAAATCTAAACGATATGTAACCGTTATTGATTTTATAGCAAACTATAAAAATAATTATTTAATTCCAATTGCTCTCTCAGGTGATCGTTCTCAAAATAAAGATTCTATTCGTCGTAAAGTAATCGATCGGAGCTATATCTCTGGTACATCAACTATTAATTTTGAAGCGGTTGCTAAAGAACGAATTTATGAATCAATCAACCAAGCAAGATTAACCGATTTAAAAACTTTAAAAGAAGCATATCAGAACTTGAAAAATCGATTAGGTAGACAACCTATGTTGACTGACTTTATAGATAATCACTCAATGGATCCAGTTGTTATAGCAACTAAAAATGGACATTATGGTGCTTTTTTAAGAGTTGTTGAAAGTGAAGTGCCCCCTCTTTCGAAAGAAGAAGAGCAAATTTTACTTATGGCAACCCAAGAACTTTTATCAGGTAAAAGAATACATGAGATTTATTTGTTAAAACTTTTGGCATCTGATCTCTCTATAAGTAAATTCAATTTTATTAACTACTTACATGATCATCATGTTCGAGTAGATGATGCAACGCTCAAATCAGTAGAGAATGTGTTATCTTTAAATTTCTTTAACGATGCAGACCGAAAGAAATATAGTAATAAGCCGTATATTGAATTTGATCGTGGCACGTATCGATTATCTTCACATATACAAACTATGTTACAAAATGAGTGGTTTGCTAAGTTATTAAACGACTTACTAGAAGCATCAATCTTAAGAAGTAAACGATATAATCAAACAAAACCGTTAACGAGATTGGAAAAGTATACGAGAAAAGATGTATGTCGATTATTAAATTGGGAAAAAGAAGAGCAATCTACAATGTATGGTTATAAAGTTAAGCATCATACATGTCCTATATTTGTAACGTATCATAAAAGTGAAGACGTTGAAGCTAGTGTTAATTATGGTGATTCCTTTATTAGTCCAGAGGTATTTCATTGGTATACTCGAAGTCGAAGAACCACAAAATCTGAAGAAGTACGTAAAATTATTGATTCAGAGAAAGAAAACATTGATATCCATCTATTTGTGAAAAAAGATGACGATGAAGGCGGAGATTTTTATTATTTAGGTGAAGTGAAACCCGATCAACAATCTATACAAAACACAACAATGCTAAATAAAAATGGTCAAGAACTTCCTGTAGTCACTATGAATTTAATGCTAAAAGAGAGTGTCGATCAACAGATATATGATTACTTGCATGAGAAAACACATTAAAAAAAGCCGAGGCGTAACTTATACGTTCTCGGCTTTAGTTATTTGATTAATCACATCATTTACTGCAGGTATGTCGGCTGGTGCCCATACAAGAGAATGTAAATTTTCACGCTTTAGCCAGATTAATGCATCATGTTCTGTTGCTACGGGATTTCCTGATTTTAATTCAGCACGTAGTGAAATCAATTGAATAATAAAAGATTCATATTCATGAACGTGTTCGTTAATGATTTCATGCGCAGTAATTTCGCATTGTAGTTCTTCGTATATTTCACGCTCGAGTGCTTCTTGTAGATTCTCACCATCCTCGACTTTTCCTCCGGGGAATTCCCACATATTTGGAATGAGCATTGTTGTTGAACGAAGTGCACAAAGAATTTCCTGTTTTTCATTTTCAATAACTGCTGCTACCACTTTTACTGTTTTTTTCATTGATACTCCCTCATTTATGAGATTTGTTTACATCCATCATAACATTCGTCTTTTCATTATAAATTCAAACTTCACTTAAAGAATTTTTTCGCACTAAACCCCTTATCATTCATCACAAAAGAGTTATAATCGGTATAACGATTATAAAATATACGATTGAGGAATGGGGATTCTTCAATCGTATGACAAAAAATTCAGGGGATAAGGATGGGGTTTTCATGAGCAGTACGCAAACGAGAACAGACGTCATTTTGATTGGGGCAGGGATTATGAGCGCAACGCTCGGTTCACTCTTTAAAGAGCTCGTACCGGAGTGGAACATCAAAGTGTTCGAAAAGCTCGATGCAGCAGGGGAAGAAAGTTCAAACGAATGGAATAACGCGGGTACGGGACATGCCGCACTTTGCGAATTAAACTATACAACAGAGAACGCAGACGGGACGATTGACATCTCCAAAGCGGTCAACGTCAACGAGCAGTTCCAAATCTCGCGCCAGTTTTGGGCGCACCTCGTCAAGCAGGGACTGATTGAGAATCCAGGAGCCTTTATTCGTTCAATCCCACATATGAGCATGGTCCAAGGGGAGAAGAACGTCGACTTTTTGAAACGTCGTTTGGAAGCGCTCACAACGAATCCTTTATTTGAAGGGATGGTCTTATCAGACGACCCGAGTCAATTACAGGAATGGATCCCGCTCATCATGGACGGACGGACATCGGATGAACCGATTGCCGCGACGAAAATCGACTCAGGAACAGACGTGAACTTTGGCGCATTGACACGTATGTTGTTTGACCATCTCACATCGAATGGGGTCGAGCTCAACTACGGTCATAGCGTCGAGGACGTGAAGCGCCTCGAGAACGGTCATTGGGAAGTGAAAGTGAAAGACATGTCTCAGAATACGATTGAGACGCATACGGCACCGTTTCTCTTTATCGGAGGCGGTGGTGGCAGTTTGCCGCTCTTACAAAAGACAGGGATTCCGGAATCGAAACAAATCGGTGGGTTCCCGGTCAGCGGCCTCTTCCTCGTTTGTAAAAATCGTGAGGTCATCGAGCAACATCATGCCAAAGTGTATGGGAAGGCGAAGGTCGGGGCACCACCGATGTCGGTCCCACATCTCGACACACGCTTTATCGACGGACGAAAAGAGTTGCTGTTTGGACCGTTCGCCGGCTTCACGCCGAAATTCTTAAAAACAGGATCGAACTTGGATTTGATTCGTTCGGTCAAGCCGAACAACGTCATCACGATGCTTGCCGCAGGGGCGAAAGAGATGCCACTTACGAAGTATTTGATCGAGCAGGTACTCTTGTCTCACGACAAACGGATGGATGAACTCCGTGAATTCATCCCGAACGCCAAGAACGAAGATTGGGAAATCGTCGTGGCGGGGCAACGTGTGCAGGTCATCAAAGATACACCGCAAGGAAAAGGAACACTTCAATTCGGAACGGAAGTCGTCAGTTCCGAAGATGGGTCGGTCGCGGCACTTCTCGGTGCTTCTCCAGGCGCATCGACGGCCGTGCACGTCATGTTGAAAGTGCTCGAGCAGTGCTTCCCGCAACACTTACCGGAGTGGGAACCGAAAATCAAAGAGATGGTCCCGTCGTATGGCTTAAAGCTGTCAGAA
Organism: Exiguobacterium sp. AT1b; assembly: GCF_000023045.1. Lineage (GTDB taxonomy): Bacteria > Bacillota > Bacilli > Exiguobacteriales > Exiguobacteriaceae > Exiguobacterium. The sequence continues at coordinate 1,762,944 of NC_012673.1, forward strand.
CACCCGGATTTATTCAAGACGATTCACGAATCGACGGCGATCACGCTCGGTTTAGAGGAAAAGGACATGGTCCACAATTAATAGATTCAAGACGAGTATACAATCGTATGCTCGTTTTTTCTTTGAATTATGTGAGAGGGATCCAATAAATTGGGTATTTACAAAAATAGGAATATAAAAGGAGGGGTACGTCATCGATCCGATTAAATTGAGTCAGTGGGAGCAGAAAAAATATGCGCGTTATTTACGTCATCTGCGAACATACGATGATCACTTTGAGTATTGTGTCATTCCGAACTATGAGGAGTATGCTATGGAATTGAAGACAGAGTCGATTCAACTCGCTGATTGTTTTGCTGTGCTGATGCGTCAGAACGATCATTATGTCCTCGTCTCCATAGCGTTAGATGGAGAATGGGAACTCAAACGTGTGTTGCAATGGCTCGACCTCCACGAAGTGAGATTATTCCATCCTACACAAGATACATTGATTCTATCGAACGTACAGGATGTGATTGATGCGGTCACATTTCAAGGATACCCTCTCGTATTAGTCGAGAAGGGAACAAACGTGTTATTCGTCGGTCCTGAATATCTAGAGGAAGTGACAGACGAATTTGAGCACTATCACAAAATTACGAATACGGCGTCGGCAGAGTCACTCCAAATTGAAGATGAATAGGGAGCGGTGTCTCATGAATCGAATCGGATTGAAAGAGTTTGTTGAGAGAGGTACTACGAATGAATACTTACGACCGTTTGTCAGTAAATGCAAAACGTCGAACCCCAATGTTTTCATTGTAGGCATTAATCCGGCCTCTTCGATTTTGAAAACAGATGTGGATCATGATGTCGATCGATACATTGATTTAATGACAAATAGGAAAGAGTTTTTGGCATTCATCCAGCAGAAGAACATAGAAAAGGGGAAGCGACCTTTTTCCAAGACAAGGATTGGATTGAATCAACTGGTTAATCAGTTAGAAACGCAGTCGAATGAAGCGATTGAAGTGTTAGAGACGAATATCAATGCGTATGCGGCGCCGACAGCAAAAAAACTAAAAGCGATTCCCCCTTCTATTAAACAAAGCGGTCAAGAATGGTTTCACAAATTAATGCGTGAACATACTCCGGCTGTCGTCATCGTGCATAGTCTGGATGCGACACGTGATTTGATGAAATGGTTAATCGCCAACGAGATGATACAATCATCGGTTTACAATCGGTCTTATCGGCTCAGAGACTGGATTGACTTGGGTCCTATTCCAATCAACTATCCTAGTGGTGCGACAGGCGTCGTGTTTTGCACGAAGCACTTGAAGTACTATGGATGGAAGGGAAATGCGTTTCAACAGTTAAGAGCGGATGTATTAACCCAATTTAACGAGAGATGACAAAAACCGTTCACCCGAAGCAAGACACATCGTCTTTGCTTGTAGTGAACGGTTTTAGCACATTTAGACCATCCGTAAGAAGGTCTTCGCCTGCTGTTCGAGTGTGGCGGCTGAATCCGCCAGTTTTTCAAACTCGCGGACCGTCTGTTCGAGTTGTCCGGAGCTATCTTTGACTTTATGAGAGATGCGTCCGATGCTCGTCGACACGTCATCGATGCGTTTGACGATGCCCTCGATGTTGTTGTTCACTTCAGTGATGGAAAGCGAAACTTTGTTCGAAAGATTGCGGACCTCTGTCGCGACGACATTGAAGCCACGTCCATGCTCACCTGCGCGTGCCGCCTCGATTGCGGCATTGAGTGCGAGAAGGTTGGTTTGGGCAGCGATTTCGCGAATCGTTCGGACAATATCCGTGATCGTCTTCGCCTCTTGCTGGAGCGCTTTTAGGTGCTCTAGGTTTTGAGTCGACTCTTGTTCAATCAGTTTGACGTTCTCGAGGACGTGTTCTCCGTCTTGTTTCCCGATTTGGGACTGGGCGGATAAGTATTCAGACGTCTCTTGAAGATCATTCGCCATGTGGAGTACGTCTTGTTGCCGTGACGTGATATCGGCCGCAATCTTTGAAACGCCGATGACGTTCTGATTGGCGTCATCGAAGATTGGCATGTAGGTCGCTTCTAGCCAGACGCTATGACCATCGGCGGCACGTCGTTCAATCTTGTCGTGATAACTCAATCCTTGCATGAGCTTACGCCAAAACAGGTCGTATTGGGGACTGTTCGCGAACTCGGGCAAGCAAAGATCACGATGGGGGCGTCCCATCAGTTCCTTGACTTCGTACCCCATCGTTTTGGCAAAAATCTCATTGACGTAGGCGACGCGGCGATGTTCATCAAAGCGAATGATGGCCAGATTGTTTTCGATTGCCCGAACGACGTGCGTGTCGGTGACATGGGTCGTACTAGAGTGCAGTTGCATCCTAACATCCTCCCTATATCGGTTGATTTGTTTGTATTAGGATACCCGATAACTGTCAAAATAAGTATATGATTGTAGCAAAATAAAAAGACCACTTCCAAATGGAAGGGTCAAGGTGTGAGTGTCGCCATGCTTTCATGTAAGTACTCGCCAATCGTGCGCTCGATGTCGCTCTCTGAACGCTCGAGAGCAAGGGAGAGCTCTTTCACCAAAATCGTTTTGGCATTCTCTAAAATTTTACGATCTTGTTCGTATAGCTTTTTGTTCGCTTGAAGTGCCTCGATTTGTCGACGACTCAATGTATTGACCACTTGGGCAATCTCGTGACGGTTTCCTGAATGCACGACATTCAAAAATTCACGATTGCGATTGTTGGAATGCGGATTCCATTCCACGCCAGGCGAGCGGAACGACTCTAAAATCTCTGATGCCTCGTCTGCTTCCAGTAACGTCAACATCATCACGTTGTCATTATCGACAGGAATGCTGATTTGCAACTTTTGTGAGTTGTTGATGGGGTGAAGCGTATAGTACGATTTCGTCTCTCCTGCGACCGTTTTGTCCGAAATGTCGTCGATGCGACATACGCCATGGGTCGAGTAGATGATTAAGTCTCCAGTTTTAAACAAGTCGATCACCTCTTCCTTACCTATAAGCATAGTCATTCAGAAGATGAAATGTCAACTCGGTTGACGTTTTGGGTCATGTATGCATATGAAAAACCGTGTCACCATCAAGCTGACACGGTCATAGTTTCCAATCCAAGCGTAGAATGGTTTTCAGTTGTTCAAACGCCTCTTGGCCGATGCTTTCTTGGATCCGTTGCTCAAGTTGTGCTTTGAGCGTCTCGTTTTGCTCATAACAAGTGTGACCGAGCGAGGTCAACTCGATACATTTGTCTTTTCGATTTTGTGGATGGTCTGTCACGAGAACAAGCGCTTTACTTTCGAGGTTCTTGATCAGTTTATGAATCGCTTGTCGAGAAATATGGACACTGCGCGTGACCTCGGCAATCGTTCTTTTCGACTGATAAAGTGTCGCGAGAATATACCATTCCGAGTTCGAGAGTTGGATATCACTTTGTTCATTCCAAGATTTTTCACTCATACGTCGAACTTGATCATTGCGCTCTGACAATAAATCAAGCAGACGGGTTGACGTTGATGGAGTCAAATCAAGTCACTCCTCTTTCATTTCCGGCTTTTAGACGTTCCTAACTATACAAAAGCAACTATACCCCGTCAACGTCAATCTAGAACAAAACGGGGCACATGGCCCCGTTTTGATTAGCAGTCTTTATTTTTGAAGTCGATGACCATCCGTCCTTGAATTTTCCCTTGTTCCATCTCTTCGAACACGTCTTGCACCTCGTGTAGACAACGTTTATGAACGACCGGTACGACGAGTCCTTCTGCCCCGAACTGGAAGGCTTCTTCTAAGTCTTTCCGTGTCCCTACAAGTGAACCGACGACTTCGATTCCATCGAGGACGAGGCGAGGGATGTTCAAGTCCATCGTTTCAGAAGGAAGACCGACCGCGACCACTTTCCCACAAGCTCGGACGGCATTGACCGCTGAATTGAAGGCGACTTTTGAGACGGCTGTGACGACAGCAGCGTGGGCCCCACCGAACTTCTCTTGTACGATGTCAGCTGCATCTCCATCAGTCGATGGGTTGATCGTCAAATCAGCTCCACTCTCTTTTGCGAGTTCGAGCTTATCATCGTTCAAATCCACGGCGATGACGTGCGCGTTGAAGACGTGTTTCGCATATTGGATGGCTAGGTTCCCGAGTCCACCACAACCATAGATGACGACCGTCTCCCCAGGCTTCACGTCTGCGACTTTGATGGCTTTATACGTCGTGACGCCGGCACATGTGATGCTCGAAGCTTGCGCAGGATCCAATCCATCAGGTACTTTGACGGCATAGTCGGCGACAACGATACTTTGCTCGGCCATCCCACCGTCAACGCTATAGCCGGCATTTTGTACGTTTCGGCAGAAAGTCTCCCGGCCTGTCGTACAATATTCACAGCGACCACATGCATGATACATCCAAGCGATACTGACACGATCTCCAACTTTCAAACTCTTAACATCGTCGGCGATTTGAGATACGATCCCGATCCCTTCATGACCGAGCACACGTCCTTGGACATCTCCGAAGTCACCCGCGGCGACGTGAAGGTCCGTGTGACACACGCCACAATACTCGACATCGACGAGCGCTTCGCCTGCTTGTAATGGACGTAATTCCTTTTCAACGACTTCGATGTTGGCTTTGCTTGCTGAATTGACAACGACTGCTTTCATGTTTGAACACACTCCTTGTGAGAATTTAGTGAACCTGATGGAAAACCCTTCTCAATCACACCGTCAGAATATCACAAAAAATGGAATGAAAGCGCTTTATTTTTGGATGGCATTTGTCTGAAAGATGAACTTTTCTCACACAAAGATTTAGGGAAATAGAGATAGAGAAAGTAGACGAAAGGAGTGTCAGTTACATGACGCGGACAGAGTTATTTCACACATACAAATCGAAAATTTTGCAGTTATCAAATTTAGAAGAAGAGACGTTAAAAAGTGAAGACTTTTTGTTAGACCGTGATGAAAAGAAACAACTCGACATCTATTACGCACCGTTCGAATACATCAATCCAAACGCGAAAGTCGTCATCGCGGGAATCACGCCAGGCTTGTATCAAATGCGTCAGTCGTTCGAGGCAATCCGTGACTTGAAGGATGCAACAGACGAAGAGGCGCTTCGAGCCGTCAAACAACGTGGCAGTTTTTCCGGTCCGATTCGAAAGAACTTGGTGACGATGCTAGACGATTTGGAGTTACATCATCATCTTGGAATCGAATCTTCCCTCGATTTGTTTGGATCAGCGAACCATCTTGTTCAAAACACGGCGGTCCTCCCTTATCCCGTCTTCTATAAAGGCAAGAACTATAACGGATCGAGCCCGGATATGATTCGAACAGAGCTGTTTCGACCATACGTAGAAGGAATCTTCGCAGAAGAGATGGCCCATCTTCAAGATGCACTCATCCTACCGATGGGCGTGAACGTGAGGCGAGCCGTGGAGTTATTGGTTGAGCGAGGTCTTTTGGATCAGGAACGTGTGGTGAGCGGGTTTCCACATCCGTCTGGTGGGAACGGTCATCGTCATCGCATCTTTGCTGAAAATCGAGCCGCCATGAAACGACATATTGCTGAACACTTCAAACGACATCCACTTTGAACCGCAGTGCGGTTCTTTTCATGTGAGCACATGAACTGACATCGACTCTTTACTTCGCTAAAATGATAAACGGTTGACTCACTCACGAGATGTAGAAAGGATGTCTGCCATGATCACATTGTCGTCCGTCCATAAGCGTTATGGACAAGAGATGGCCGTTCGCGATGTATCGCTTCATATTCGAAAAGGTGAGATTTACGGCATTATCGGCGCAAGCGGTGCCGGGAAGTCGACGCTTCTTCGATTGATGAATTTGTTGGAGAAACCGGATGCCGGGAGCGTCACGGTCGATGGCGACCAGTTGACCGAGCTCTCCAATCGGGAACTTCGCAAGAAGCGACATCGGATCGGTATGATTTTTCAACAATTTAATCTAGTCGCGAATAAGACCGTCTTTGATAACGTCCTCGATTCACTGAAACTTGCCAAACGCCCGAGAGCGTCATGGGAAACGCGTGTGATGGAATGTCTCCGGTTCGTTGGACTCGAAGCGTATCGCGATAAATATCCTTCCCAGTTGAGTGGGGGACAGAAGCAACGGGTCGCCATCGCTCGAGCACTCGCAAGCGAACCGAGTGTACTCCTGTGCGATGAACCGACCTCTTCCCTCGACCCGAACACGACGGCGGAAGTACTGCGTGTCCTTCAGTCAGTCAATGAAAAACTCGGCGTCACCGTTGTGCTCGTCACACATGAGATGGATGTCATCCGTCAAATCTGTCATCGTGTCACCGTCATGGCAGACGGTACCGTTCATGAGACGATTGAACGGGAGCCGACAGGGGTGGTCGCCATCGATCAGAACCCAAGTTGGTTCGTCGAACAGTTGCGAGAGGAAGGTGAATCGAATGCCTGACATCTTGGTGCGCTATCAATCAGAGATTTGGCAGTCCATCGCCGAGACGTTCATGATGGTCGGAGTATCGATTCTCGCCGCGATTCTAGTCGGACTTCCGTTAGGCACGTGGCTTTACCTTTCGCGTAAAGGACAATTGTTAGAGAATCAAATCGTCTTCTCCGTCCTCAACCTGGTCGTGAACATCGTCCGGTCTTTCCCGTTTTTGTTACTCGTCGTGTTTTTGATTCCATTTACACGGCTTATCATCGGGACGGCCATCGGAACGGCGGCGGCGACGGTGCCGCTCTCCATCATCGCCATCGCGCATTATGCGCGCCTCGTCGAGCAGTCGTTGATTGATGTCCCACGCGGGGTCATTGAAGCGGCACTCTCGATGGGAGCGTCGGTTAAAGACATCATCTTTAAGTTTCTATATGTGGAAGCCCGATCTGGTCTCGTCCTTGGCTTGACCACATCCATCATCAGCTTTATCTCATACTCGACGATCATGGGGGTCGTCGGGGGCGGTGGCATCGGTGACTTTGCCATCCGTTATGGGTATCAGCAGTTCCAGACCGAACTCATGCTCTATATGATTCTCATCATGCTCGTCTTCGTCCAGTTGATTCAGTTCACGGGCACGACCGTGGCACGCATCATCGACAAACGCTAAATAGAAAGTAGGAAATGAATATGAAAAAATTGATGGCACTTCTTGCCTCGCTCACACTCGTCCTCGCAGCATGTGGGAACGATACAGAAACACAAACGAAACAAGCAAATGAACCACAGACATTGAAAGTCGCATCACTCATCCCACCGATGACAGATATGCTTGAAATCGCGAAAGAACAGCTCGCAGAAGACAATATCGAACTTGAAATTGTCGTTCTCGGAGACAACGTCCAACCGAACTCGGCACTTGCGGCGAAAGAAGTCGATGCGAACTTCTTCCAACACGTTCCGTATATGGAGGAGTTCAACCGCAGCAACGATGCGAATCTCGTTCCAATCGAACCGATTTATTTTGCCAACTATGGTGTATACGCAAAAAACTATGACAACATGGAAGACCTCCCGGAAGGCGCAACGATTGCGATTGCCAACGACGTATCGAATATCGACCGTTCGCTCTCCCTGCTCGCACAACATGATGTGATCGAGCTCGGAGAGAAGGAAGGCACGTATTATACACAAGCCGATATCACATCGAACCCGAAAAACTTCAAGTTTGAAGAAGTCGACTTGTTGATGCTCGCGCGCGCGTACGATGACGTCGATGCGGTCTTGATGACACCGGCTTACGCGGCACCACTCGGTTTGACACCGAAGAGTGACGCACTCTTAACAGAAGGTGTCGAGAACGATTTCGCCATCACCCTTGTCGCACGTGAAGACAACCAGGATGACGAAGCGATCCAAAAACTCGGCGAAGCGCTCACAAGTGACGAAGTCCGTGCATTCCTGCAAGAAAACTATGATGAGACGGCCATTCCGGCGTTTTAATTAATTCCTTAGTCAACGTAAAATATCTTGTTCAAACGAAGCAATGACTTGTTGCGTCACGCGTAGATAGTCTTGGTCAGATTGAGCTGACTCGTAAAGGAACCAAATACCGTCTTCATCTGGAGAATGACTGCCCAGCCTTCGTCGTGCGTCGACGTCGATATCATGGGCGGTCATTTTTTGTGGGCTAATTTGTTCTCCCCAATATGTTTGAAAGCCAGTGGGCGGAGCTTGAGCCAATTCGACGATGAACGAGCCACCATGCCGATTGAATTGAAAGGTGACTAAATCAATTCGGTCAGATTGCATGCGCCGAAAGTGAGGAAACGATCCTTGGAATTGATGTGATCGCAAATAAGGAACGACTTCCCGTTTCAAGAAGGCGATCATGTCTTTTCGTTGTTGGGATAGCATGAGAATCTCCTTTAAGTAGTTTAGTTAGAATATATACAAAAATCGGATTGAGCGCATGCTCAACCCGATTTAATTAATACTCTTCGTATTCACGAGGATCTTGGTCATCGATGCGACCATCCGGCTTCGTCAACGCATTGAGCGTCTCCATCTCTTCATCCGTCAATTCGAAGTTGAAGACGTCGAGATTCTCTTTTTGGTGCAACTCACTGGACGAGCGGGCGAGCGGGATGACCCCAAGTTGCACGTGCCAACGTAAGATGACTTGAGACACGCTCTTGCCTTTTTGTTTGGCGAGCTCGGTAATCTTCTCGTCATGAATAACCGTACGGGCGCGACTGAGCGGGCTCCACGCTTCTGTGATGATGCCGCGTTCTTTGTCAGCTTGCCGCTGTTCGACTTGCGAGAAGTACGGGTGTAACTCGATTTGGTTGATGACCGGTTTTTCTCCCGTTTCTTCAATCAAGCGGTCAAGGTGCTCCGGCATAAAGTTCGATACCCCAATGGAGCGGATCCATCCGTTTTTCTTCGCTTGAATCAAGGCACGCCATGCCTCGACGTACTTGTCTTGTTTCGGATTTGGCCAATGCAAGAGGAACAAATCCCAATAGTCGAGGTTCGCCCGATATAGGGACTCCCGAATCATCTCGAGTGCCTGGTCGTAGTCATAATATTGCGCGCGCAATTTTGACGTTAAGAAAAGCTGTTCGCGCGGGATGCCAGATTGACGAACCGCTTCACCGACCGCACCCTCATTGTCATAGCGAATCGCCGAATCGATGAGTCGATATCCGTTCCGGATCGCGCACGTGATGGCGTCGACCCCTGCTTCACCTTTTAAATAAACTGTTCCGAGTCCGATGGCCGGAATCTCATAACCGTCATGTAGCTTAATTGTTGGAATACCCATCAAATGCCTCCCCATTCAAAATCCGTTCTCTTCTCCGCTATTCCACTTTCCTCGGAAATGAAACGTTTGAATGTGAGGTCAACGTCGAAACGCTTTGATCAAACCTTCTGCTAAATCGAGAATACACACGATGATGATGGTGAGTAAAACACTCCAGACGCCCCAACGACTGATTGTTTCGAGGTCGGCGTTGATTTGCTCAGCAATCAAAGAGAGCGCTTCGGTCGAAAGTAGATCGGGTTGCAGCATAATGAGCGCTGTGACGACAATCCATACGATATTGAAGAGCGCGTTCCACAAGGCGAGCGGCTTTGTCCAATGTCGAACGATCCATTTGTAAATGGCGATGGCGATGCCAAAGGCGGCCAAGGCGATGACAAACGGGAAGAATTGATCCAAGACCGATGCATCGAGTAGTGGATAGGATCCACTATCTGTGACGACACGAATCAACTGCTCGGCGTTGACGTACAATACGACCATCAAAACGGTGGCGACAATATCAAACAAGATCGAACCAAAAGAAATCGAGGTCGAACGTGGTTTTACTTTCTTGAGTTGTTCAGGTTTCCAACTCGAGAAGGGCACTTCACCCTCAGGTACGGCACGCTCGATGATGAAGAACGTGAGGGTGATCCAGAATAGCGTCTGAACGACGACATTGAAGATGGCCGCCCCAGTTTGAAGGAATGCTTGAATCAAGAATTGACTCCAAGACGTGTCGTCGATGGGATTGGTCAGATAACCGATGATCGAGAGAATGGTGACAACCGTGACGGCAATCGGTAAGACGATTTTGATGATGTTCACGTACTGTGTGAAGAGGGCAGGACCGATGAGGTAGAGTGGTCGGTTCGCGTAGCGAGCAGCGAGGATATGAGGGTCGCCGAGTTGGCGCAATGCTTCAAATAAAGCCGCTTCAGACGAGTCATTTCCAGTCATGTCATCAATGGTCGATTCCAATTCGAGTGCGACGTCTTGCCGCATCGACTCTGGGATTCGAGAGGTGACTTCATCGATATACACATCACGAAGATTCATGATCGTTTCCTCCTTCAATTAGACGGGTCAATGTTTTCGACATGTTCATCCATTCCACGTACAACTCATTCAAAATATCCATTCCGTCTGGGCTGAGCACATAGTATTTACGAGGTCGACTCTCCGTCGTGTCCCAGGAACTCGTGACGAGTCCTTGTTTTTCCAGTCGACGCAAGAGCGGGTAGAGCGTACTTTGATCAATGTTGATATCGGCATCTAGCAGTGCTTGAACGAGAGAATAGCCGTATTGGGGTGTCTTCAACTGACTGAGCACCGCAATCGTCAACGTGCCGCGCCGCAACTCCGTCACCAACGAGGCTTTTACATCAGACATTTTTTCGCCTCCTTCATTCGTTTATCTTTATACTGTATATCATACACTATAAGTTATCATACATCAATATGAATAAAAAACATTGAGTCATTTCCTGATTTTGGGATAATGAAGGGGAGGTGATGTTCATGAAGTGGTGGTGGATGATTGGCGGTGTGGTGATTGCCAGTTTATTGACGATCAATGCGCAGTGGTATAGGAATGCGGCGACGTTTGGAGTGCCGATTGGCTGGATCATCATGCTGCTAGTCTTGGCACAGTTTCGAAAGCCGACATCGACTCTTTGGGCGGCGTCGGTCGGAGTGATGAGTGTAGGGGCGGCGATTTTGCTTTCGATTCCGAGCTACTCGTTAGCCGAGGCAGAAGAGGTGTTGAGCAAAACGTACAATGACGTGGCGTACATGGAGAGCGTTCCGACGACCGGAGGAGAATGGAATCCATTCTCCCCTCGAGTAGGCTATCGGTTTGAAACGGAGAGCGGAGACTCGATTTTATTCATCCCGGACTCGGGGAAGACGTTTGAACTATAAAAAAGACTCGCCCTCTATCATGAGAGCGAGTCTTTTTGTTAGTTGCGAATCATGTAGTCGAAGGCGCCGAGTGCGGCTGTCGCACCAGAACCCATCGAGATGATGATTTGTTTGTAGGCGCTGTTCGTGCAGTCTCCTGCCGCGAACACACCTGGGACGTTCGTCGCGCCATGACGGTCGACGACGATTTCCCCGAAGTTGTTGCGTTCGACCGAGTCGAGCCAGTCCGTGTTCGGGACGAGACCGATTTGGACGAAGACGCCTTCCAATTCGACATGATGTGACTCGTTCGTCTCACGAGACACATACGAGATGCCGTTCACTTTGTCCGTACCCGTGATTTCTGTCGTCTGAGCGTTCGTGATGACAGTCACGTTCGGGAGGCTGTGAAGACGATCTTGTAGCACTTGGTCAGCCTTGAGTTCAGGAGCGAACTCGAGGACCGTTACGTGCTTGACGATTCCTGCGAGGTCGATGGCTGCTTCAATCCCAGAGTTACCGCCACCGATGACCGCGACACGTTTCCCTTCGAAGAGAGGACCGTCACAGTGCGGGCAGTAAGCGACCCCTTTGTTTTTGAACTCCACCTCACCTGGGACGTTGACGTTACGCCAGCGTGCACCGGTCGAGAGGATGACACTCTTACTCTTCAAGACAGCGCCGTTCTCGAGTTCGATCTCGACGAGGTCCTTTTTCTCAAGACGCTTCGCGCGTTGAAGGTTCATGACATCGATGCCGTACTCTTTGACGTGCTCTTCTAGACTGGCGACGAGCTTTGGACCTTCTGTATAAGCAGTACCGATGAAGTTCTCAATCCCCATCGTGTCCATCACTTGGCCGCCGAAGCGCTCTGCGATGATTCCGGTACGGATTCCTTTACGAGCCGCGTATACGGCTGCGCTCGCACCCGCTGGACCGCCACCGACGACGAGGACGTCATACGGGTCTTTGTCCGAAAACGCAGAAGCGTCAGGACCTGTACCGAGTTTCGCCAAGATCTCTTCGAGTGACATCCGACCGTTACCGAACGATTCGCCGTTCAAGAAGACCGTCGGGACAGCCATGATCTCTTTTGCTTCCACTTCATCCTTGAACGCGGCTCCATCGATCATCGTGTGCGTGATGTTCGGGTTGAGGACGCTCATGACGTTTAGCGCTTGCACGACGTCAGGACAGTTGTGGCAGCTGAGGCTGATGTATGACTCGAAGTGATATGTGCCTTCGATATTTTGAATTTGTTTGATTGTGTCCGCATCGACTTTCGGTGCGCGCCCGCTCACTTGGAGGAGGGCGAGGACGAGTGATGTGAACTCATGTCCGAGTGGAATCCCCGCGAAGACGATTCCTGTCTCTTCAGATGGACGGTTCACGCTGAAGCTCGGCGTACGCTCGAGTGTCGCGCGTTCGACCGAGATGCGTGATGACATGCTGGCGAGTTCGTTGACGAGCTCGAGCATCTCGTTTGAGACTTTGTCTTCCCCAGCGCTCACACGGAGGACGACATCGCCCTCCATGAGCTGGAGATATTGGTCGAGCTGTTGTTTAATCGCTGCTTCTAACATGCAATCGCTCCTTACAATTTACCGACGAGGTCAAGGCTTGGGCGGAGTGTTTCAGAACCCTCTTCCCATTTCGCTGGGCAGACTTCGCCTGGATTGTTGCGTACGTATTGTGCTGCTTTGACTTTGTTGACGAGCGTGCTCGCGTCACGGCCGATGCCGCCAGCGTTGATTTCGACAGTTTGGATGACGCCGTCTGGGTCTATGATGAACGTACCACGGTCTGCGAGGCCGTCTTCTTCATTCAAGACGTCGAAGTTGCGTGAGATGACGTGTGATGGGTCACCGATCATGATGTACTCGATTTTTCCGATTTTCTCAGATGTTTCGTGCCAAGCTTTATGTGTGAAGTGTGTGTCTGTAGAGACAGAGTATACTTCTACACCTAGGTTTTTAAGTGTAGCGTACTCGTTTTGAAGGTCTTCAAGTTCAGTTGGGCAGACGAATGTGAAGTCAGCTGGGTAGAAGCAGACAACGCTCCATTTACCTTTGAGGTCGTTCTCTGTAACTTCGAGGAATTCACCTGTTTGGAATGCTTGTGCTTTGAATGGTAATACTTCTTTGCCGATTAATGACATGGGTTATGTCCTCCTTGTTTTTTACTCTAGCGTTTCTATCTCGACTAGAATAATTATAATGTAATACTAACTTCATATAACGAGCTGGAATTGTCAAGGCGTTTGCATGCTTTGAAAGTATGAGGCTTACCAACACATTATTTACATTTGGCTTAATGAAAGTAAAGAAAACGATTACATAAATATCTAATTTTTTTAATGAGAGATATTTATCCTAAAATAAGAACTGAAAAAATAAATATTTTGAATCTCTAAATTTACTTTGCATTCTCGAAATAGATAGATAAATTATCAATTGCTAATAAAAAAAGCCTTAATCTAGTTGATTAAGGACGACCGATTTCTTCAATAAGTTTAGCGATAATTTTATGTTGTAATTGTTCATTATATTGACTACGATCTTTTCCTTTATGCAGACGCATATGACAGTTAGGACAAACAGCAGCGCCTAGACCAGGCAGTAATATAATTTGATCGGAATGAGAATACAAGGAATGTAATTCTAAATAAGCTCCATCTTCAGTTTCAAAAGGAGATGGCGAACCACAAGCCTCACAGTGATTATTTGCACGAGCAAGAATACTATAATAAACAGCTGCAGACCTTTCTCGAATTTGCTGCTTCCTAATAGCTGTGCTTGATCCACTTACTTTCTGTAAATTTTGTTTCACGATAAGATGAAGTTCATCCGAAGTTTTATATTTCATCTTCTCAAAAAAGTTGTGGGCACCCTCAAAAACAGAGTGTATAGGTTCAAATGTAAAAACAATAACTTCCCGTTGCTGATGATTTTTGTCACTTCCAAATTGAATGTCATATCCAATTAAAATCATTTGATCAATAAATCGATACATAGAGTTTCCTATTTCCTCAAACAAATAAACGTCTTTGCTGCGTTCAATATGTCTTAAGAGAGCTTTATTACCAGAAGTGAATGTTTGATCACCAATTTGTCCTTCCCCATTGTAATAGTACAATCCTTCTTTTTCGTCCCAGTGATTTGTGTATTCAAAGCTACTATTTTTCATATCAAAAATAAAAATCATGTCATGCTTTGCTGATGGACTAATCCCTCTTTGGCGATTACCTCCGTATTGATCGTGGAGAGAAGAACGTTTGTATATTTTATTTCTTTCAAACAGCATAAGAGCACCTCGTTTCCAAGATTTGCATTTACTAAAAGTGTATCATGTTTTTATTTAAATAAAAAAAGACAGAGGTTGCCCTCTGCCTTCACCGTCACTCCGCCATCAACGCACAAACCGCATTCGAATACGCTACCGGATCTTCAATCGGCAACCCTTCAATGAGGAGGGCTTGTTGATACAAGAGGTCTGTATACTGTTTCGCTTTCGCTTCATCTTCTTTATACACACGTTGGAGCGTTTGGAAGATGGCGTGGTCGGCGTTCACCTCGAGTACTTTCTCCGCTTTCATGCCGCCGCCGTTTGGCATCGCGTTCAAAATCTTCTCCATCTCGATTGAGACGTCACCCGCGACCGTCAAGCAGACCGGATGTGACTTAAGGCGTGTCGAGGCACGCACTTCTTTGACGCGGTCTCCGAGCTCTTCTTTCATGAAGGCGAATAAGTCTTGGTTATCGTCGTTGAGCGATTTCGCTTCCGCGTCATCGAGACCGAGGTCGCCGCTCGCAATCGATTTGAACTCTTTGTCGTCATACGACTGAAGCATCTTGATGGCGAACTCGTCAATCTCTTCTGTGAAGTAGAGGATCTCGTATCCCTCTTCTTTCAAGCGTTCTGCTTGTGGCAAGAGGTCGATGCGATGAATCGATTCGCCTGTCGCATAGTAGATATACTTCTGATCTTCTTTCATCCGCTCGACGTACTCTTTGAGCGAGACGAGTTTCTTCTCGTGAGAAGAATGGAACAGAATCAAGTCTTTCAATTCGTCTTTGGCTGCGCCGAACTGATCATACACGCCGAACTTCAATTGACGACCGAACGACTCATAGAACTTCTCGTAATCCTCACGCTCGTTTTGGAGCATCTTCTCGAGCATCCCTTTGATTTTGGACTTCACGTTTTTGGCGATCACGCGAAGTTGGCGGTCCTGCTGTAACATTTCACGGGAAATGTTAAGGGAGAGGTCTTCTGAGTCGACCATCCCTTTGACGAAGCCGAAGTAGTCTGGCAAGAGGTCAGGTGACTTCTCCATGATCAACACGCCATTCGAGTAGAGCTCGAGCCCTTTCTCAAATTCTTTTGTGTAGTAATCGAATGGAACCGTTGATGGGATATAGAGAATCGATTGATAACGAATTGTCCCGTCGACGTTCAAATGAAGGTGCTTGAGCGGCTCATCAAAGCCGTAGCGTTTCTCGTGATAGAACGCTTTGTAATCTTCGTCGGTCAGTTCGCTCTTCCGCTTCCGCCAAATCGGCACCATGCTGTTGACGGTCTCTTCTTCTTGATAATCCTCGTATTCTTCCGAGTCCTCTTTTTGACGATGCTTCGTCACATCGAGTTTGATCGGGTAACGGATGAAATCCGAATGTTTCTTGATGAGCGAGCGAATCTCGTATTCTTCAAGGAATGACGAGTACATATCATCTTCTGTGTCTGCTTTCAAGTGGAGCGTGATTTCTGTACCGATGCCCGCCTTGTCTGTCGGCTCGATCGAATAGCCGTCTGTGCCTTCTGACTCCCATACGTATCCTTGTTCACTGTCAATCGAACGAGTCCGCACGGTCACACGGTCAGCGACCATGAACGCGGAATAGAATCCGACCCCGAATTGTCCGATGAGGCTATGGTCTTCTTCCATCTTCGTTGCCTGTTTCATGGCGAGTGAACCGCTCTTGGCGATGATTCCGAGGTTTGTTTCGAGTTCTTCTTCTGTCATCCCAATCCCTGTATCGCGAATCGTAATCGTCCGTGCTTCTTTGTCGAGTTCAATTTTGATGAAGTAATCGTCTTTGTTGAACTCGATGCTTTCGTCTGAGAGGGCACGATAATACATCTTGTCGATGGCATCACTCGCGTTCGAGATGAGCTCACGCAGGAAGATGTCCTTATGTGTATAAATTGAGTGGACCATCAACTCTAAAATTCGTTTCGATTCCGTTTGAAACTGTTTCTTTGTCATGATCGTTCTCCCTTTAATGTCTATATTTTGGCACTCTCTTATAAAGAGTGCTAACACTATTGATTATCCTAAAAATTAGGAAGATGTCAACCGGATTTTAAGAAAAGATTGACGCGGACGTAGGTTTCGCATATAGTTGAGTACATGCGATGAGCTGGTCTATGTAAGACGGCGGACATTCCCTTGAGGAGCACGTTGTGGAGCGTGGTCCGTCGCGGTAGACTTTCGAGAGCACCTCTAGTGAGAGGTGCTCATTTTTTATGTATACAACTAGCCTCCCTTCAAACGAAGGGAGGCTTTTCTTATGCCCGAATGGATGCGAGGAACATCTCTTTTAAAGCACGCAATTGTACGGCCGGTTCGATATCGTCCTCTAAATAACTGATGTGAGACTTCAATAGGATGTTGTTGCCGAACGTCCCGAACGTATTGATGATCGTGACGACGGTCACCTTCACATCGATATCCGAGCGGAATGAGCCGTCTCGTTTCCCGTCTTCAATCAACGGTTCGAGTGTCTGCATGATCTGTCGTTGAACGTCGATGTATGTCTCGATCCCAGGAAGCGGTGAGGCGACGAACGATGCATAGCTCTCGAACGCCTCTCGGAAACGGGCGTGGTTCGTCCGCTCCAACTGCATCTCGAAAAAGTGATTCAAGATGGCCTCGAGCCGCTCATATGCGCTGCCTTCCCCATGCATGAACTGTTCAAATCTCTCGAGTGTCGGCTGTAGATTTTTGACGGCTGCCGCGACGATCAATTGATCCTTCTTCGGGAAGTAGCGAAACAGTGTGGCCACCCCAATCCCTGCCGCGTCCGCGATGTCCTGCATCTGAACCTTCTCAAAGCCATTCTCTAAAAATAAGCGTTCGGCCTCTTGGATAATCAGCTGGATTCGTTCTTCTTTGTTTTGTTGTCGTTTACTCAATTCCATCACCTCATTGTCTGTTCCTAGTATATCGTCTTCGAGCAGTTTCGTTGAGATTAATGTCACATCCAATTATGATTATGATAGTTAGACTATCATAATTTAATGAATGGAGCTGGGACAATGCGTTTACAGGGGAAAGTAGCGGTCATCACAGGGGCAGGAAGCGGTATGGGAGAGTCAACGGCACGCCTATTCGCCAAAGAAGGGGCGACGGTCGTCGCAACAGATATCAATGAACAAGGGGTACAAAGCGTAGTCGAGTCGATTCGGGCGCAAGGTGGGGAAGCTATCGCGGTGAAGCATGACGTGACCTCACGTTCGAGCTGGGAGGACGTATTCGCAGAAGTGGAAGCGACGTGTGGCAAATTAGATATTCTCGTCAATAACGCTGGAATCGCACTTGCGAAACCGTTCTTGGAACAGACGGAAGAGGACTGGGCACGCACGTATCGCATCAACATCGATGGAGTCATGTTAGGGACACAGTACGCGATTCCGCTCATGACGGAGAATGGGGGAGGATCAATCGTCAACATCTCCTCCATCTCTGCATTGACCGGTATGGCGGGTGCCGGGGCCTATACAGCCTCGAAAGGTGCGGTCCGTTCTCTCACGAAAGCAGCGGCCGTCGATTACGGGAAACGAAACATTCGGGTCAACTCGGTGCATCCAGGCTATATCGTGACACCGATGAGTGCGCCACATATGGAGCACCCAGACTATAAACAACATTTCTTGAATCAAATCGCCTTGCCGAATCTCGGACAAGCGGATGAGGTGGCAGCAGCCGTCCTATTCCTCGCGTCAGACGAGGCAAATCATATTAGCGGAATCGAACTTCCGGTAGACGGTGGCGTGACGGCGAAATAATCGAGAGAGCATCCTGATGTGATGACACCTCGTGTTATATTAAGAAAAAGAGGTGAAGTCATGATTCAGTTTGAGATGGAACGAGTATGGATGGATGAAACGGAGCTGTTTTATCAAGTTCAGCTTCAACTTCGGTCTTCTGCCTGCGCCAGCAATCAGTTGATTTATTTAGATGATGCGAGTCTTGGGGATCTTTATCAAAAGATCGATCAATTCAATCAAGCGTGGGGCAAAGAACCGATCACATGGAGACTAGTCGATGAAGAAGAGGGTTCGGATGATTTGCAAGTCAATCTAACTTTCACGTTGATTGACCGGATTGGGACCATCCAAATCGATATTTTCATTCATGATGAATGGCGGTTTGACTCATTTGACCATGTTCATATGAAATTTAGAATGAGGACGACGATGGGACAGCTCGACGACTTGAGCGCTCAACTCAAACGTTTCATTCGTCGTGAGACCGACCATGTCTCATCACTTCGACCAGAATAAAGCAGCCTGAGACGACTCAGGCTGCTTTTTAGTACCATTCTTTCGGTTCGTAATTCAATTCGCGGAACAGCTGCTCACGCTCTTTTTTCGAAAGATCGCGCCATTGTCCAGGCGGCAGTTTCCCGAGCGTGATGTTCATGACACGAACACGTTGGAGGCGGAATACTTCGTATCCGAGCGCCTCACACATACGACGGATTTGGCGGTTGAGTCCTTGCGTGAGGGTAATGTTGAAATCGAACTTTGAAAGCGGACGGACTTTACACGGAAGTGTCTTCTGGCCAAGGATTTTGACACCGGCTTCCATCTGCTCGACGAACTCTGGTGTGATTGGCTTATCAACCGAGACGATGTATTCTTTCTCGTGCTCGCCTTCTGCACGGAGAATCTCGTTGACGATATCGCCGTCATTCGTCATGAGGATGAGACCTTCCGAGTCTTTATCAAGACGACCGATGTTGAAGATGCGGAGCGGGTGGTTGACCATGTCTACCAAGTTCCCTTTTACTTTTTTTTCTGTCGTACTCGTGATCCCGACCGGCTTATGGACGGCGATGTAGACGTTGTTTCGGGCAACCCGTGCGACAGAACCGTTGACGAGGACTTCATCGCCCGGTTTGACTTGGTCGCCGATTTTTGCTTTTTTCCCATTGATGGTGACGCGTCCCTCTTCGACGAGACGGTCGGCTTGGCGACGGGACGCCTTGCCTGATTCACTGATGAATTTATTGATGCGCATGTGTACACGTCCTTTGTTTGGCTTCGTCCTCTCACTATAACGCATTTTATAAACTCTCGAAAGCGGGAAACGAACGGGAGAGGAGGGATGACATGGAGGCAGTACGACTGTTACAAGACGCAATCCGATTTCAACAAGCACTGTGCGACACAACGTTCGGGAAAGAATTGATTCAAGAGGCATCACCTGTCCTTTGGTACGGTCGACCTGGTCCGGATCAATGGCTGACCATCGGGACGAATCCGTCTCGCGGCGAGTTTTTACATCGTGACGGGACACCGAGAACGGGGCAACACCAAAAGTTCTATTGGCGGAACATACTCTCGTTTGACGATTACCTCGGAAATGAAGAGGCGCTGCAACAAACGCTCGAACGGGCATCGGTCTATTTCGAGTCGGGTCGCGCGACGACGAACTGGTTCGGGAAACCGCATGGCGCCAAACTCGAGGCACTCCTCAACGGGATGGGGCGTTCGTTCTATGATCATCCTGCAGCTGTCATCCACGTTGATTTTTTCAAGTTTGCGACATATGAACAGATGGGGAAGATGAGGACCGGGCGCCACTGGATGGAACATCCGACCTCAATCGAACTGTTGGAACGGACGATTGCGTACATCAAACCAATCCGTATCATCGTGCTCGGACGGGATAACTGTCGTGCCTTGAACGGTTTTTCAACAATCGGAAGACTGTCTGCATATCCCGCCGTCACCTATGAAATCGGACGCCATGATTCAGGTATCCCGATGATTGGCCTCCATATTAAGCCTTCAGAAGTGTTCGTTGGGCTCGGGAATGGTCGTGATTCAAACGGGCTACATTACGGGTCATACGCGAAGCGCGAGCACCTTTTAAAAATCGGAGAAGCGATTGACACGATTATGGACGAGTGGCTGGCGGATGGACGCGTGTGATGCTTCCCCAAAAGTTGAATTCGTTGAAGTCGATGTAGCGCACGTCCTTCGAACGATTATCGAGCACGGCTAACAAGATGACGTCCGGGAACCCCCGTTTTTCAAACTGTAAGTAGCCGACTCCCGTGACGGAATGATTTTTATAAAAGCCGTTCGCCATATTCAGCACAAACGGGCGTCCTGCTTTCAGCTCACGCTCAAACGTCGACCATTTCCAAAGATAGCGGGAACTGCCTCGACCGTCGTACCCGTATCGCTTCCACAGTTTCGTGATGATGGTGGCGATTTGTGTCGGCGGTGTCCCTTTCTCGTCTTTGAAATGGTGCCTGAAGGCGATCTCGCGCACATCTTCTTGGATCTGTGTCACATCATCTGGGATGTTCGCATACCCATGATCTCGATAGAAACGGAAGATGGCGGTGATCGACGTCAACGTACAGTTGTTCTTGCCGTTCTCGAACTGACGTTGGAGCAAGACGGGCACGCCTTCAATCTGTACAGAGCGCTTTAATGTCCAGCGTCCGTGATAACGATCGTTCACATAAGCTTCTGGGTCGATGATCCCGGCATAGCCGTTGTTCGCAACCTCGAGTTGTCCTGCAAATGGGTGCTCCATCTCGGTCTCCCTCCTTTTCTTTTAGTATACAAAGGACGCCCCATCTCATAAAAGAGAAAGGGCGTCGTTTTCGTTAAAAGACAAGATGTGCGATGCCGACGATGATCGGAAGGGTGATGAAGGTCCGTAACAAGAAAATCAAGACGAGGTCGAGGAATGAGATCGGCAATTTTGAACCGAGCAACAAGCCCCCGACTTCTGACATATAGATGAGCTGGGTAACCGACAACGTAGCGATGACAAAACGCGTCAATTCACTCTCGATGCCGCTTCCGAGAACGGCCGGCAAGAACATGTCGGCGAACCCGACGACCATCGTCTGAGCGGCTTCCGATGCCTCAGGCACTTGAAGGAGCATCAAGATCGGCTCGAACGGCTTCCCAAGGATAGTGAAGAACGGCGTGTATTCTGCGATGACGACCGCAATCGTCCCGACCGCCATGACGACAGGGAGGACGCCGATCCACATATCGAGCACGTTTTTGAAGCCGTCTTTGAGTGTCTCTAGGAAACTTTTACTCGAACGTGACTTTTGTAACGCCTGAATTAACGCCCATCTGCCGAGTGACACGTTCGCCGGGACTTCTTCTTCTGGTTTGAGCTCGGTCTTCTCATAAGCCGTGTCTGCCTTTTTAGATAACGGATAAATTCGTGGCATGATGAGAGCGGCGACTAGTCCGGATAAGACGATGGCTCCGTAGTAAGGCAAGAAGTATTGGTCGAGTTCGACATACTGTAAGACGACGATGGTGAAGGTGATGGAGACGACGGAGAATGTCGTCGCAATGATCGACGCTTCCCGTTTCGTGTAATAACCTTCCTCATACTGTTTGGTCGTCAGTAGAATCCCGATCGTCGCATCTCCGACCCATGAAGCGAGCGAGTCAAGTGAGGCGCGCCCTGGCAAGCGGAAGAGCGGACGCATGATCTTCATCAAGAACGTCCCGACGAACTCGAGAAGTCCGAAGTTTAATAAGAGCGGTAACAACATACCGGCAAAGAAGAATGTTGCAAATAGGATTGGAATCAAATCAAAGAGCAATAAGCCCCCTGTAAATTCTGACGTGATCATCTCTGGTCCGAGTGTAAGTAGCGTCATGACCCCGGCAATGAAACCGATCACGCGCATGACGAACCAAAACGGTGTCACGCTAAACAATGCGTTGATGGATGGTCGCTCCATCATAAAAGCAGGACGTGCCGTAAAGAGTAATAATGAGCCGACAATCGAAATCCCCATCATGATGACGGCGAGTGTCGGGACGAAATCCCCAATCCAGTCAATCAGCAGATTGGATAAGAAGGCGACTGGAATCGTGAAGCCTTCCTCTGATGAGATTGGTACGATGAAAAACATGATCCCGATAAGTGATGGAATCAAGAACTTAAAGAAGTCTCGACTCGAAAAAGAAGATTTCTTTCCGTCTGGTGTTGATGAACCATTCATGATGCATTCCCCATTTCCCCGAAGTGTTTTTGCTGTCTATGTATCCCCATTACACATCCAGCCGTTGTTAAAACGTATTTCTTTCTTAGTATAAAAAATATGACCAGGTGCTATCAACAACATGCGGAAATTTTCTGAAAAATACAAGGTTAAACACTAGGCAAAACATTCGTATTCCATCAAACCATTTAGTATGATGACGGCGAGTCCAACAAATTCAAGATATTTAGAAACTTCATTATAGAGATAGGAGAATGCATGATGAGATTGAGTGTGTTAGACCAGGCGCCGGTCACGTCGGGTCATACAGGAGAACATGCGCTGAACAGCGCGGTCGAGCTCGCGCAAGTCGCAGAGGAGTTAGGATATTACCGCATGTGGATGGCGGAGCATCATGGGGGCATGTCGTTCGCCAGCTCGGCTCCAGAGGTCATCACGGCCTATCTGGCAGCTAAGACGAACAAGATTCGTCTCGGGTCCGGCGGCATCATGATGATGCACTACTCGCCACTCAAGATGGCAGAGGTATTCAAGACGCTCAGCGCGCTCGCCCCAGGACGGATCGACTTTGGTGTCGGACGTGCGCCAGGCGGTGATGCGAACGCAATCTATGCGATGTCACAAGGGCAGAAGCCGATGATGGACGGACTTTACGAGAAGCTCGATACGACGCTTCAATTGATCAAAGATGAAGCACCTGAAGAGAGATGGTATAAGAACACGCCAGCAGCACCTACAGGCGTCACGCTACCGGAAGCATGGTTACTCGGTTCGAGTGGGAACAGCGCCGTGCAGGCCGGACGAATGGGGCTCGGTTATTCATTCGCTCAATTTTTTAATGGTGAACTGAGTGCCGATACGCTCGACACGTACCGTCACCATTTCACGCCGTCTGATTTCATGGAGAAACCGGACATCAGCGTCACGTATTTGGTCACGACAGCAGAGACGGAAGAAGAGGCGGAATATCTGGCCCGACCTTCTGATTTGTCGCGTCTTTTCTTGATGCGTGGTCAATTGAGACAGCTGTTGAGTCCGGAAGCGGCCCACGACTATCCGCTCACGGAGGTCGATAAAATTCACATCGCCAACAACCGAGCCATCCACCTCGTAGGAACGCCGAAACAAATCGCGGAACAGTTACGGGATGAATCGGAACGCTATGGTTTCGATGAAGCGATGATTTGTAGCATCCAGCATAAGCAGGAAGATCGCCTGAACGTCTATCGTCTCTTAGCGAACGAATTGCTTTAACCTGAAGAGCACCTTCTCAAATATGAGAGGGTGTTTTTCTATAAGAGAAAAACGTTTTCCCATTTTTTCAAAGGTTTTCTCCATAGTTTGAGCGAAACCAACTACACTATAAGAAAAAGGAACAGGTGGAGGGATAATACGATGCAACGGATGAAAGGCGACCCAAATTATCTATTCGAGCTGTTCACACGCTTGTATCGGATGGTATTTCTAATGGAGGTGACGGAGAACGGCTATCGCTACGTGAATGTGAGCGAACAGGGGAAGGTGGCCTCTTCGCTTCCAAGTGATGTAGAAGGTCGATATTTACATGAGATGTACCGCTCAGAAGTGGCCGATGAATTGATTGGACATTATGATGCAGTCGTTGAAACAGGGGAACCGGTCTATTTCATGTCGCAAATGAACATCGACTCCAATACGGCCCGTTTCGCTTCTTCTATGCTTGTACCGATTGAAGATGAGGCTGGTCTTGTTCGTTATGTCCTTAGTTTGACAACTGATTTATCCGAGGAAGCGGAAATCAAATTGTTACGAAGTATCGAGCACATGGACTATTTGACGGGCATGCCGAATCTGATGAAAGTCAAATTAGAACTTGATCAACTGTTCGAGCAACATGACACCGAAGAGACGAGTGTGATGCGTCTCCACATCAATCGTTTCAAGATGATGATGTCGCTCCAAGGAGTGGAACGCTCGAACCAATTGATAAAAGACATCACACGTCAATTGGCGAATACGCTTCCGAAAGGTTCCATCATCGGTCGGGTAGATGGTGAGGATTTTATCGCCGTGTTGCCTCACGTTCCAATCCAATTGGCCTATATGTATGCCGAGCATCTGCTCGACGTGATTTCTAGTCACTCCTATCAGGTGGCAGATGCGGAATTCCCATTATCAAGTTGTATCGGAATCGGTGCCGGCACGGCGGATGCCGACCGAGTCATCATGAACGCCTCGACCGCTCTACTCGAAGCACGTCAGACGGGAAATCAAACGATTCATTTATATGAACATGATGAGTATGTGCAGCGTTACATCGATGAGATGATGATTGAAACGGAACTGGTCAAAGCGTTGAAGCTAGACGAGTTATACATGGTGTATCAACCGAAAGTATCGATGGACGGGGCGATTCATTTTGAGGCGCTCATTCGCTGGGAGAGTCCTGTTCTCGGATTCGTTTCACCTGAAACGTTCATTCGTGTGGCCGAACAGTCACTCTTGATTGAAGACGTGACACGATTCGTCATGAATCAGGTATGTCAGGACGTGTCGTCGCATCCCGAGCAGTTTGCAGGGCGCCGTGTAGCCGTGAATGTCTCACCGAATTTATTTCATGAGCATCATATGAATGAACTGGTTGCCATCATTGCATCGTACGGTCTTGTGCCGGAACAATTTGAGTTTGAGGTGACCGAGCACACGTTGATGCATGAACCGGTCGCGGCCATCAAAACGGTCGAATCGCTCAAACAACAAGGATTTCGACTGTTGATTGATGACTTTGGGGTCAGTTATTCCTCGTTGAATTATTTGAAGTTGTTCGAGATTGATGGAATCAAGATCGACCGGTCGTTCGTCGCGCAACTCGATCAGGAGAGCGGCATGAAAGAGTATGAAATCGTCAAACTGATTGTCTCGTTGGCCAAAAAGCTAGAGTTAGAGGTGACGGCTGAAGGTGTGGAGACGGAAGAACAATATCGGATCTTACGTCAGCTCGGCTGTGATGAGATTCAAGGGTATTTCTTCAGTCGCCCGATGCCGCTCGCGGAGTTAGAAGAGGCCCTCGGAATCTTGTATTCCCATCAGATGATGTTATCGAAGATCGAGCAGCCTGCGCAGTTGTTGCAACCTTCTCTAGATGAACGTGAATTGCAACGACTCAAAGCGATCTTGCGCTTGGAAATTTTAAATACGCCACAAGAGGAACGGTTTGACCGGATCTCCCGATTGGTCGCACAGACCTTCCAGATGCCAATCGCCTTCATTTCCATCATGACGACAGACCAACAATGGTTCAAATCGTGTGTCGGTATCGAGCTCGAATCCGCTCATCTCAAACGGGAATGGACGTTATGTAATCGCGTTGTCACATCGGAGTCTCCGCTAGTGATTGAAGATATTGCAGCAGAGGCGATTGAAAGTGACAGTCCTTGGATTGACCGAATCGCATTTTATGCAGGTGTACCGCTGCGGACGAAGCAAGGTCACGTCATCGGCACACTTTGCGTAGTAGATGGGCAGGCGAGAACGTTCTCAGAAGAAAACTTGAAGGCGCTCGAATCGTTTACGCATTGGGTCATGACAGAGATTGAGCACACGGAAGTTTCAAGAAGACAAATCACTCGACAACAATCAATCGAGGCATTGTATGAAGCGACGGCATTGCGTGTACCGTTCCAAGACCAATTGGCCCGGGTTCAAGAAATTTTATTGGAATGGGTCGGTTACTCCCACGCGGTCATCTTCTCGATTGAACCTTCGCATCGTCTTCTAGTGGAGAATGGGGTCTCTCGTTTGACTTGGGGGGAAGAAGAACTGCATTCCCTACATCAACTGACAACGGTCGGCGCACAAACGCTTCAGGAAGGAGATTTGATTGTAGACGGTATCGAATTCACGAGGCTTGTCAGTTTTCCTTTGACGCATGCGCATCAAGTGTTTGGCTGGGTCGTTCTTCTCTCGGAGCAAGGCAACTTGAATGATCATCTCGACGAGGAAACGTTGCAAGAGTTGACTGGGACGGTACGGTTGCTTGCACGATGGATGGAGAACGGGATTCGAAAGGAACGGAAACAACGCGAGATGATTCGAATCGCAAAACAAGATCAACTGACCAAACTGTATAATCGTCATACGCTCACGACCGATTTATACAAAAAGATGCACCGGACGCCATCGATTACATTGATACTCGTCAATTTAGACGATTTTACAAGAATCAACAATCAGTATGGGCACATGATAGGGGATGAAGTATTAATTGAAATCGCACAACGATTAAATGAATTCGTCCAGCGTGTTGGTGGTCAAGTCTACCGTTTCTCAGACGATGAATTTGTTTTGGTGCAAACGGGTCCACTAAGTGGGGTTGAGCAGATTAATGAAGTTATTTCCCAGGGAATACACGCGTCGAATGGTGAAGTCATTCATCTTACAGCAAGTGTTGGCGTCACCCTGGTCCAGTCGACCGACACCGTCGATTCGATTCTTCAACAAGCAGATGCAGCCATGTATATTGCAAAGAACAATGGAGGAGATCAGTGGTTTCAGTATGATGGATATTCGGATAAGGAGATTTGAGGATGGGGAAATTATGGTTGATTGAAGGATTACCGGGAAGCGGGAAATCTACGTTTGCCGAGAGGCTACAAGATAAACGAAATGGGAAGTTCTATTCGGAAGTAGATGCGTCACACCCGGTAGATGTGCATGATGTCTATTGGGTCGAGGAGAAACCATCAACTGGTCGTATTCTTGATGAAATCGAGGGGGGATGGCTCGTCCGTTATGATGATGGTGATGAACGTGCCGGAACGGACGTCTACGAGTTGCCTTTCGCTCTTCACACACGAATCATGTGCGAACGCTGGCGGCGGTATGTTCAAAAGGTGGAGAGGGAAGAACAGGACGTCATCTTTGAATGTGCGTTGCTCCAAAATCCTTTCACGATTGGAATGGTTTCTCAAGACGTTCCGTTAGCGGATATGGAAACATACGTTCAAGAAGTCGCGGACATCCTAAAACCGATTGATCCGATAGTCGTTTATTTGGCGTTGAATGACGTCGCACGCATTTTTCCAATCGTATATGATGAACGACCAATAGAATGGCAAGGCGGCTTTGTCGAGTATTATACGAGCGGTGCCTATGGCGTGAACCATAGTCGTGAGGGGGTAGTCGGGACGATTGAGATTTTAGTGGAACGTCAGCGTCGTGAACTCGAACTACTTGAACGACTCCCGCTTCGCCACGTTCAGATTCAAAACGATGAGAGACGTTCATTCGAAGAATTAACGAATATATTGGAAGAGGAGTCTGTTCGTTCATGCAAACTTTGATCAAACATTCGGATCGTTTTTGGTATATGACACCGGTCGACCGCACAGACCGACCGATTCTCGGTGCCGTTGTCGGCGATACGCATACGCTACTTATCGACGCGGGCAATTCCGTGTCGCACGCTTCATTCTTTTTAGAACAGCTAGAGAAACAAGGCCTCCGCGCGCCTTCAATGGTTGCGTTGACTCATTGGCATTGGGATCATATCTTTGGTTTACCTGCACTCGAAGGAAAGGTTTCCATTGCGAGTGAGGCGACAAAACAAGGGATGGAGAAACTCGTTCCGTATGCTTGGGATGATGTCTCGCTTGATGAGCGGGTGGCGCAAGGGATTGAAATCGAGTTTTGTGCACAGGCGATCCGAGAAGAGTATGGAGATACGCGCGATATCGAAATCGTATTGCCCACGCTGACGTTTCAAGAGTCGCTGACGCTCGACCTCGGTGGTGTTCACGTCGTGTTACGACATGTCGGAGGAGACCACGCGAAAGATGCGGTTGTCCTTTATGTTGTAGAAGAGCGGGTATTATTTTTAGGAGACGCGTTATACGCAGACATCTATTCTCCGACATGGCGAATGACTCCGGAAGAAACCCTTCGGTTGTTGAATGTATTGGAATCGTTTGATGCCCAACAGATTGTCTGGTCACACGGTGAGATGGTGAGTCGTGAAGCGTTCGCGGAAGATTGTCTTGCATTAAGACGAATTGCCACCATTTCGTGTGATTTCCCGGGAAATATCGATGGAATCACGCAGTCATATGCTTCACTCGTCAATCGTGAAGTCAATGAAGAAGAGGAAGAATTGATTTCGTTTTTTGTGAATGGGACGGTGGGAAGATGACACATACTATCACGCGAATTTATGAGGAAGACGAGACGTTCCAACAGTTTTTAACCACTCAATTACGTGAGTACAACAACGTTCGTTCGATTCACCATCGTGACATTCGTGAGGCGCACATACCGGCCATTCAGTTGAAAGTGGAGCAAGAAGGACGGGTGATCGCCGGCTTGTATGGGAGCGTGTATTGGGGGTGGTTCGATTTGGATCGCCTTTGGGTCGATGCAGACTTTCATGGTCAGGGCATCGGTAGTCAATTGCTTCAAGAAGGGGAGGCGTTAGCGAAGTCGCTCGGTGCGACGCGTGTGAAGCTGACGACGTTCTCGTTTCAAGCCAAGCCGTTTTATGAGCGATTCGGCTACACAGTCGCAGGTATGCTACCGGACTACCCACCGGGATCGGATTACTACATGATGATGAAGGAACTATAAAAGGCGACACGAGGTCGCCTTTTTAATATACTTTATCCCCATTGAAGATTGAGTTTTTTACCATGACGTAGTCTACGGTGCGCAATGCCTCGAGACTGTCACCACCCGCGTAAGAAATCGCCGATTGGAGGTCTTGCTCCATCTCGGTCAATGTATCTTGCAATGCCCCTTTGTGTTCGACAAACATCTTTTTCCCCTCGACGTTCTTTCGCTCTCCTTTTTGGAACTCAGAAGCAGAACCGAAATACTCTTTCAGTTGTTTCCCGTCTTGCTCGAACGTTTCCCCCGGTGATTCATCGTGTCCGGCGAACAATGAACCGATCATGACCATCGAAGCGCCGAAGCGAATCGATTTGGCGATGTCACCGTGAGTACGGATGCCCCCATCCGCGATAATCGGTTTCGTCGCTGCTTTGGCACACCAGCGAAGTGCAGCCAATTGCCAGCCCCCGGTACCAAAACCTGTCTTGATTTTCGTGATACACACTTTACCAGGACCGATTCCAACCTTCGTCGCATCCGCTCCGGCATGCTCTAATTCGCGAACGGCCTCTGGTGTCCCGACGTTCCCCGCGATGACGAATGATCCAGGAAGATGGTGTTTGATATGCTGAATCATTCGGATGACCGCATTCGAGTGTCCATGCGCGATATCGATTGTAATAAATTCTGGCGTATGACCGGTCGATTTGAGCACTTCGATAAACCCATACTCTTCATCTTTCACGCCGACACTGATGGACGCATACAAACCACGCTCATGCATGTCTTGGATAAACGCCAGGCGCGTCTCTGGATTGAAGCGATGCATGATGTAAAAATACCCGTTCTTGGCCAGCATCAATGCGACCTTTTCATCGATAATCGTCTGCATGTTAGCCGGAACGACCGGTAAACGGAACGTGAAGCCCCCGAGCTCGACGGTCGGATCACATTCCGAACGACTGTCGACAATACATTTTGCAGGAATTAATTGAATATCTTCATAATCAAATACTTTATCCATATATCGCACCCCTATTCACGAACATTAGCGTATTGAACAATAAAAAACTTCGCCCATTCGGTAATATAACGTGAATAGAGTCTAAAGTCAAAGGATAACTTAATCAAAATGAGCTAAAAATGAATAAAATTTAATTTATTTATGTTTAATGTTCGGATTTAGGAGTTATTTCCGATGTTTCACGTGAAAAAAGAACCACTTATCGGTGGTCCTTTGCGAGTGCATATTGATTTCGTCCGCCTGCTTTGGCTTCATAGAGAGCGAGGTCGGCACGTTTTAGTAACTGCTTGATCGATAGTCCTTTCACATATCGCGCACCCCCGACACTTGAAGTCGTGATGAACGTATGTTGGTCGATTTCCCATGGACGCTGAAGTGCTTGAATGATTTTCTCTGCAACCCGATGTAGGGCACAGGGATCGTTGAAGCGAATGAGAACGGCAAACTCGTCACCGCCAAGTCTCGCAATCATATCTTGTTTGCGAAGCACGGAGGTCAATCGACGAGCGAGTTGTCGCAAGAGCTCATCGCCCACATCATGACCGAATGTATCGTTGATTTGTTTGAACCGGTCGACGTCAAGGGCGAGGACGGCCAATTCACCTTGCTCGAATTCGGTTCGATCGATCGCTTCCTCGAGGTAGGCGAGGAAGAAACGACGGTTCGGTAAATCGGTCAGCGTGTCATGATACGCCAAATGTTTCAGCTGTTTCTCGAGCGCCTTTCGCTGCATGATTTCTCGGCTGACCGTCAAGTAGTGAAGGAGATGTCCGGACTCATCATAGATGGCCTGAATTTTCGTTTCGAGCCAAATCCAGCGCTGATCAGCATGAAAATGACGGAACTCAAGGGTCAAGGACACGTCTTGTTCCTTCATTTCTTTCAACTGTCCTCTGACGATGTGGATGTCGTCCGGATGGATATAGTCGAGCGTATTCTTCCCTTCGTAATACCCGGCCGCGAAGCCGAGCACGGTACGGTGAGAAGGGGATGCATAGCGAACGGTACCATCCCGCTCTAGTATGCAGACGAGGTCGCTCATGTTTTCTGTGATCAATCGATATTGTAACTCACTTTGTCTTAACGCTTGTTCCATTTCACGTTTCTCCGTGACATCACGCAAAATCGTTAAGACGGCCGTTTCGCCCTCATAATCGATGAGAAGGCTACTGATATCCATCTGGAGCTTGTCTCCACTCGGTGTCATGATGACCATTTCCGTGTCTTGGACGGGGCCTCCGAGCTCGAGAGAGGCAAGTCGTTGACGGGTGGACTGATGATACTCTTCTGCGATGAATGAAAAAATCGATTCACTCTCTAGATAGGTTTCTCCGATTGTGGCGAGTGCCATCGCGTTCGCATATATAATCTGTCCTTCCTGATGCACAATGATGCCTTCCGGAATGGTTTCAATCAACTGACGGTAACGACGTTCGCTTTCGACCGTGGCACGCTCAGCATTCTTCTCTGGCGTCAAATCAATGATGATCGCAAACAGGCCGGTGATGTTACCGCCGACCTCGATTGGAATGTTGAGGACGGTTAAGTCGAGTCGTTCACCGGATTGATGTTCAGCATAAATGGAATACTTGTGTGGAATCCCAGACAGCGTGAATTGTAACCCTTTCCTGACCCGAGACCGCTCACACTCGGGAAGCCAATTTAGGAACGGTTGGTGAAGCATATCTTGTTCCTTATGACCCGTGATGACCGTGACGGCCGGGTTGACGGATTTGATGTTCAAATGATGGTCGAGTACAAAGATGCCATGTGGAGAATAACGTCGTAGCGACTCGTGATGATCTTTTAAAATCGACAATTCGAGTTCGCGACGCTTCCGTTCCGTCACTTCACGAACGACGGAGACGATATGGGTACAGTTCCCCTCATCATTGAAAATCGGAGTCACTTCTGACTCGAAATAATGAAGGGGGAGCGTCAATACATCATCCGCCTCGACCGTATCCGTATAAAAGGAGTCAGCAAGACGGTAGTCTTCATAGACGACACTCTTTTTTGTACGAATCGCTTCATCGTAATACTGCGTAATAAGTTTAGCGGTCTCGGTCGGGACCAACTCATCGATGGTCTTCCCGACATCCGCATCTGACCAATTGATGGCCCGTTTCCCAGGCTCATTTACGAAGACGTAGCGATATGCTGAACCATCGACTTCCATAAAGAACACATAGTCTGAAATTTTATCGAACGTCCGTAGTAAAATCGATGCGTTGGATTGAAGTGTTTGGTCAGCTTTCATCTCGTCTCCCTCATTTCGTTCATTCTATTTTTAACACGTCATTTTTATCTTACCGCATCATTCGACCAAATGTGTGAACTTTCAAAAAAAGACGGGATGTACGTACATCCCGTCAAGCAGCTTCGTTCAGTTGTTTTTGTTCGTTCCGTCCGTTCATGACGTAATACAAGAAAATGGTAAAGAGAACGACGCCTGAAAGAATCAAATAAAGGGTCGAGAAGCCTGTCAACGGAATCAACAACCCGATGAAATAGGGGCCGAACCCTAGACCGGCATCAAGTGCGATGAAGAAGGTCGATGTCGCCATCCCCATTCGGTGAGGTGGAGACGCCTTGACGGCGATTGCTTGGGTGCCAGATTGGATATTCCCGAAGCCTAATCCGATTAACGCACCGGCAAGTAGAAGCATCCAACCGCTATTCGCCTGGCTGAGCACGAGCAGTCCGATCGCGAAGATGGCGATTGCCGGATACATGACGACGTTCGCTCCGCGCGCGTCCATCAATTTTCCTGTGATTGGTCGTGATAACAGAACGGCGACCGAATAGACGAGGAAGAAGATACTCGCTGCCTCGATCAAGTCGAGTTCACTCGCGTAGAAGTTGATGTAGGACAAGACACTCGAGTAGCTTAGTGCGGCCATCCCGATAATCAAGGCAATCGGGAGCGCTTTTGGTTCGACGAACGATTTTAAAGAGAATCCACGCACGACTTCCGGTGCGTCGACTTCCGGTACATTCACAAAGAACGTACTCGCCAAACTGATGACCCCGATCACAAAGCAAAGGCCGAAGATGACGGTGAAGCTCGTGTGTTGGCTGAGGAGTAATCCGACGAAGGGCCCGATGGCTGTCGCCAGAGTAGAACTCATGCTGTAGTAACCGATCCCTTCACCTTTTCGAGTCGCGGGAATGACTTGCGCGACGATGGTTCCAGTTGCCGTACTCGATAATCCCATCCCGAGTCCGTGTACGAACCGTGTCAGTAATAAGAAACCGACACCCCAATGGACGAAGTACAATAAAATCGTGGCGGTGAAAAAGACGAGCCCGATATAAAGTGTCTTCTTCCGACCGATTGAATCGATCAGTCGACCGATGAACAAGCGCCCGGTCAGCGTCCCGATGATGAAGATGCCGGTGACGAGTCCTGCTTGACTCGTGGTCGCCCCGTACGACTCGACGGCATGCACCCCGATGGTGACCATCAATAAGAAAAAGATGAGCGTCAGGAAGAAGTTGATGAGCGAGATGATTAAAAAGTCTCTCGTCCAAAGTTTTTGAATAGGTTGTTGCATCATACGTGACGCCTCCTTTTCTTCAAATTCGAATAGTTAATAAACATAACTAAAAGAGTATACCAAATCAAATTAGGATTGTCCGAGATGATGCACTGCATGCAGTGAATGACAGACATGAAAAAAACTCGACTCGGGAATCGAGTCGAGTCAAGTGACGTCGTTAGGCACGGTCCCAGAATCGGGCAGTCGCAATCCCATCGATGAACGCATTGAATCCATCGAGGTTATGCTCGTCAAACGTGAAGACACCAGGCTGATCTTGCTTCACGCGACATGTGGCGAGTGCCTCTTTATGGTGTACGTGTAGGGCGAGCGGCTTATAGTGTTTGTACGTGTTCTCGATAAATTCGAGCACATCATCCTCGACAGTCGTCGCGGCACTCACTAAGAAGGCAGCATCGAAGAGGCTCGAGTCGACCGTATCGTACGTCTCCTTCACCTTCAGGTCACCAAGCATATACGCCTTCTTGCCGACGAGGCTGTAGTTGACGTTGTGATCGGCGAGCGTCTGCACCCACTGTTTCACCTGGTTCGCATCCACGTCACCTGCAAGGAGAAGGGCGACGCTCTTCGTATCGGGCTTTTTGATCGTGTTCGCCATCGAGAGGGCAGGGGACGTCTTATCTGACTGGACCTCATTATTCTCTTCTGGCACATGTACTCCTAAGTTGTCGGCGACGACTTCAGCGAGATGACGATCGATGCGGTTCAATAAATCGACGGCGTTCTCTTTCACCATGTCCGACTCACATTTTCCGAGCTCAAAACTGCAGGCATCTTGGATGTGTTGTTTCTCGACATCGGTCATGCTGTTGTAGAAGAGCTTCGCCTGTGAGTAGAAATCAAGGAAGCTGTCACTACGTCCCCGAATCTTATGTCCATCGACTTTCTCTTGATAGTGCTCAAATCCACCTTGGTCGGCTGGTACGGGTTCAGGCTGATTGTTATTGAGCGCATTTTTATGATAGCTCGTCTGACCTTTATGGACGGCCATCTGATGCATCCCGTCCCGCTGGTTGTTGTGGAACGGACAAACGGGCTTGTTGATTGGGATCTGGTGGAAGTTTGGTCCACCGAGACGTGAAAGCTGCGTGTCCGTATACGAGAACAGACGACCTTGTAAGAGCGGATCGTTCGAGAAGTCGATTCCTGGGACGAGATGACCCGGGTGGAAGGCGACTTGTTCGGTTTCCGCGAAGAAGTTGTCGACGTTCCGATTGAGTGTCATCTTCCCGACGAGTTTCACTGGAATCTCCTCTTCCGGCCACAGTTTGGTCGGGTCTAAGATGTCGAAGTCGTAGTTGAACTCGTCTTCTTCCGGGATCAGCTGTAGACCGAGCTCCCATTCCGGATAGTCGCCTTTATTGATGGCTTCATACAAGTCGACACGGTGGAAGTCAGCGTTTTTCCCGACTGCCTTTTGGGCTTCGTCCCATACTTGTGAATGAACCCCGAGCTTCGGTTTCCAATGGAATTTGACGAAATGCGCTTTTCCTTCCGCATTTACAAGACGGAATGTATGCACCCCGAACCCTTCCATCATGCGTAGACTACGTGGAATCCCCCGGTCACTCATCGCCCACATGACCATGTGAGCCGTTTCATGGTTTTGTCCGACAAAATCCCAGAACGTATCGTGCGCGCTTCCTCCTTGCGGCACTTCCGTATGTGGCTCAGGCTTCACAGCGTGGACGAGGTCCGGGAACTTGATGGCATCTTGGATAAAGAAGACCGGGATGTTGTTTCCGACTAAATCGTAGTTCCCTTCGTCTGTGTAGAACTTCGTCGCAAAACCACGGACGTCACGGACCGTATCCGCGGATCCACGTGAGCCCTGGACGGTCGAGAAACGGACGAATACGGGTGTCGTCTTCGAAGGGTCGTTCAAAAAGTTCGCTTTTGTGAATTCAGCGAGCGGTTCATACACCTGGAACTCTCCATGTGCTCCTACGCCGCGAGCATGGACGATCCGCTCCGGAATCCGCTCATGGTCGAAATGGGTCATCTTCTCGCGGAAATGGAAATCCTCGATCAATGTCGGACCACGACGTCCTGCTTTCAGCGAGAATTCGTCTTCCGCCATCTTCAGACCTTGATTTGTCGTCAAGCCAGCTTGTTGTTCGTTATCAATCGTATGTTGTTTTAACTGCTCTTCTTTCTTGTTCCCCATGTGATTGCCTCCCTTAAGTATGACTGACCGTCGTAAGTCACCATTTGACCTACTGTATCGGTGTTCCCTAACGCCAATAAAAAAATCCCTCTTTTTCAAAAAAGAGAGATTTCACACAAACATTTATAATGCGGCCCATACATGCTGTTTCAATACGATTTGTTGTACCACTTTAGGGTCGAGTTCGTATTCAGTGGCAATGATGCGTGTCACTTTCGCTTTCGCATCGGGGTCATCAGGATTCTGCTTCGTATATTGATCTTGCCATGACCTCCAAATTTGAATTTCTGTATCGGTCAATTTGGTCGTCCATTCTTTTTCTCGAAGTTGCCAACCGAACATCATGTCGTCTGTTTGACCGGGTTCCACCCAGTCTGCGAGTCCATAGTCGCCTTCCGGAGCGAATACGGCTTCACCGAGTGGCGGTTCCGTCCCGATATAGGCAGCATCATCATAAAATCGTAACAAGGCGGCCTGGAACTGATCTGACTGTTTTACGTCATCGATGACGTCATGGCTGACGGATTGAAGCTCATCCGTACTCGGGTTCCCATGTACGACGATGTCGTATTCATATCGAATAACACCGTCTTGTTCGATTGGTGTACGTTCTTCAATCGTATATATTTCCTCGGAAATGGATGCTTGTTCAGCCTTTAACTGCGTCGTGGGGACGGATTCCTGCGGCCAGAACCAAAAGGCGCAGCCGAGAGGGACGAGGAATACGGCAAGACGACGTAGTCGGTACACCCTGTTTGATTTTCTTTTTTTCTTCAATCCAAAAACACTCCTTCAATGATGTAACAATCCCCGAAATGTCGGGGATTACGTTCGATCTAAACGAACGAGGTCCGCATCGGGATGCGACTGACCACGAACGAGAGCACTCAAAATACGAGAGCCAAGCATGCTATACACGGTCCCATTTCCCCCATATCCGAGCAAGTAAAACAAGTTTGGTCGATTCGGGTGCTCCCCGATGAACGGGAGTTGGTCCACCGACTCTCCAAACAAGGCGACCCAAGCATAATCGACTTCTAGGTCATACATCGGGAAGAGCTCGGCGATTTTTTCTTTCACTCGTTCCGCCCGATTGTTCATGAGCGCCTCATCGTGCGGTGTTTCGGCCTTGTCTTCGTCAAGCCCACCCGCGATAATTCGCCCGTCCGGAGTCGTGCGCAAATAGAGATATGGTCGTTTCGTCTCCCAAATGAGCGCGCGTCCTTCCCATTCGCTGAATTCGGCGATCGGATTCGTTGCGATGGCGTATGACCGATTCAAATCGATCCGATGGGAGTCGAGTAGGGGAGCTGGCCCATAACCTGTCGCAAAGATGACTTTATTCGCTTTAAATGTCCCGTTCGAGGTGAACACGATCCATCCATCACCATCAGACACGACCTCATCCACCGACGTCTCTTCAAAAATCGGGACATGTTGTTTCGATAAATGGCGGATGATTTGACGACTGAGCGTGAGCGGATTGACCTCGGCATCGCCTTTTGTGATGAGGGCCGCCGGTTTTTCAAATGGGAAGCGTTCACGTAGTGCCTCACGATCCAACCACTCCACATCAAAACCGTGTTTGGCTAGCATCTCATACTCACGTTGCAATTTGGCAACATCGTCCTCTTCACTCGCAAAACAAAGGCTGTCCCGTCGAATATATATATCGGATGCATCGACGTCTTTCGCCACCTGGTCGAGCGATTCGACCGCGTCGAGACATAATTGATAGAAGCGTACCGCTGCCGCTTCTCCAATTTTTTCTGCGAGTTCGTGTAACATGATGTCATTTGAATATTGAATTAAACCGGTATTTGCTGATGTGCTTCCTGTACCGACTTTTCGCCCATCGAGCACCGCAAAATCGACTCCATCCTGCTGAAGCGTATAGGCCGTCAACGTTCCAGACATGCCGGCTCCGATGACGAGTACGTCGTAATGCTCTTTTTTGTCAGGTCTTTCTAACACGACGTCCTCTGATTCGGTCGTTGGCCAATATAAGTCTCCGTTATACAATTCCATCGGGTTCATCCTCCATGATTCAGTATCTTCCTCTTTATCCCCGCTTCAAGAGAGGTGAAACCAAAAAACCGCAGACGATGTGTCTGCGGTTCAACATGTTATTTCTTGATGATGATTGATGAAGGAGAAGCACCTTTCGTGTATGTGATGCGTTGGACATGTTTCGCCCCACGAATCTCAGCAAGGTTTTTCCCGTCAACGATTACTTCTTTTACCGTCGCGCCTTTGAAGTCGATGATGGCACCGGCTTCGTTCGGTTTCACTTGAACGACGACATTTTTCAACGGTTCTCCTGTCAATTCCGTGTATACGCCACGAACGAAGATACCGTTTTTAAAGTTCGTGCCTTTTCCGATTGTCACGCCGATGTAATCCTCTTGAAGGACGAGGCGTGCCGCTGGATGATTTTCAACGGTATAGCGTGTCAATTCCACTTCTGCTTCCGGTGTGAAATCGATCTGCGCAAGGACTGGATCGTGGTCACTCGCACGACCTGACATCTCGGTGAAGTCCGAGTTGACGTGAATCATATCGATTTTCGTAGAAGCGGCCAAGCGGTTCGAGACGAGGATGTGATCGAGTACTTGTGAGTTCCCTTGATACACATACGAGTAACGGTCGACAGCCGGGACTTTCTCGACCATGTTCGTCATCAAGTCGCCTTTGAAGATTTGGAGCGCATCCGAGAATTCGAAATCGTTGAAGTCTCCGAGTGCGACGACGTTCGCTTCTGGATTTTTCGTCTTCACGTCTGCGACGAAGTTGTGGACGACTTGTGCGATTTTCTTACGTTGCACTTCACTTCCGAGTACGACCGGTTGTTGTGAACCGAAGAAGCCAGTGTCGCCACCTTTTGAGTTCCAATGGTTCGCGATCACGATGACGTTCTCGCCTTGGAAGTCGAATTGAGCAGCTAACGGTTTACGCGAACGTGAGAACGCTTCGTTCATCGGGTCGATGCGTCCCGGGTTGTGCGTCAATTTCCCATCGGCGTATCCGACGGCCGTCGTCGCGTCACCAGCAGGAATTCCCTCCGTCAATGACACGCGCTCAGGATCGTACAAGAAGCCGACACGGATGTTGGCATCCGGTGCACCACCGTCTTGGTTGTTCTCTGGGTCGATGTTGACGTATTTATACGTCTTCCCACCGACAGCGACAATGTTATCGATTAAGCGCTGATAGCTCTGGTCAGCGGCAGAACCTGCCCCTTTATCCTGTCCATCGTTGTCTTGTACTTCCGTCACACCGATGATGTCAGGGCTGTTCAATTCGTTGACGAACGCTTTCGCCAGTTTGAGTGCCTTTTCATCTGATGTTTCTTTGATGTTGTTCGAGAAGTTCTCTAAGTTATACGATGCAATCGTTAATTGATCTTCTTCTGCCTCGATGAATGTCTTCTCACGCTGCGCATCTCCTTTGACGAAGGCAGCTTTCATGTCTTCAAGTGAGGCTTGAATCTTATAGTTACCGAATGAATAGCCGACAACACCGACAATCGGTCCGTTGAAGCGGTCGCCCGTCGCGACATCGAATTCACGCGCTTCCGCGTTCGGCTCGAGACGGAACTGAATGCGTTCCGGGTTTGCGTCGTTCTTTTTCAATAAGACGCCCCCATTGTACGTCTCCGTTGGCGTATCTTCGAGAACAGTCACCAAATCACCGTATTCTTGTGGTCCGACCGACTTCAAGTTGTTCGTTTGAACACGCATCCCTTCAAGGCTCTCCCAGAAGTCGATGGCATCCTTCTCCGGGTTGAAGACGGCGAGGTTATCGCTGTCGATAAACTCAGTCGGAAGGTTTGAGGCATCGATTGTGATCGGAGTCGGAAGGGTGACGCCACTCGCGACGACTTCAACTTTTCCGTTGCGTGTATCGATTTGTGTCATCTTCATATCTGTCTGTTGACGGTCGCTGTATCCTTCGATCGCATACTCGCTCACTTTTCCGTTCACTTTGACGAGGTCACCGACTTGAATGCCAGCAATCGAACGTCCACCGTAAAGGACAATCCCTTCAGATGTCCGTGCATCGTCATCGGCCTCGGCGTCAGGAGTTTGAATGAAGTAATAGGTCGTCCCGCTCGAGACGAACGTAGACGTGACAATTCCTTCTACCCCTTCAACCGTCTGTCCGTTCATCGGAGCCGTGTGGTTCGCACCTTGGATGTCGTGAATACGAATCTTGTCTGTGATCTTATAAGAGAATGTTGAGACGGCGCTGAACGAGTCGCCTGTTTTCACGACCGTTTTCAATGTCGTCGAGTTTTCAATGCGGATTGGGTTTTCGTAACGAAGCCCATTCTCTTTTGGATCAGAGCCGTCGAGTGTATAGAAAATCTCAGCGTCTGCTGTCGTTGTCGAGAGCGTCACGTCTTGTGGACCAACGAATGTACCGGCACCTGGTTTCGCGACAGCCGGCCGAAGAACGGACGTATCGATAACCGTGTCCGCCGGGTCACGAGGGATGATTTGGTACGTATCGTCAAACTGTTGAACGATTCCTGTGATCGATGAATAGTTCACATCCGTCTGTAAATCAAGGATGCCTCGCTCGTCGCGAACGACGAACTCCTTCGTTCCGTCCGTCGCCGTCAAGTTCTGACCGCTACCTGTGAGTGTGACATTTTTGACGGTAACGAGTTCGGATTCGACGTCCTCGTTGATTTGTTCCCCTGTCAAGACTTGGGCAGTAGGAAGTGTTGCTGCTTGTTTTGAAACAACGACAGCGCTGTTCAATTGAAGAAGCTCACGGTACGAACCGACGACCCCTGTGACAACGACCTCGTCCCCGACGTTGACGGCAAGAGATGTCGGACGGATAGACAGACCACCTGTTGCGTCTTGAATGGAGATGGTGTTCGCTAATTTAGCCGTGACGACTCCTTTTACGGTGACCGTCTCATTTTCTGCCTTTGTTCGTGCATCAGCAATTGAAATTGGTGTGATTGGTGCAGGAGGCTCCGTTGTGCCGCCATCTCCGTATTCGACGCCTTGGAACGTATGTAACCCCAGATTGTCGAACGTGTCTTGTGGTGTCGATGACCATTCGACAGCCGGGTCGAAGGCATCACTGCCATCACTGTCTCCCTTTGTGACCGTGTCTTTACGAATGAGCGATTGGTCAGCAGTCGCAACGGTCGTTCCCCATTTTGTTCCTGGGTCGAAGCCGAGTTGACCGAAGACATCAAGAACCGTGTCTCCTTTTTTCAAGACAATCGTGTCATCCCCGTTGAAGTTCGTCACGGCGCTCGTCGTATCCGATTTCGCTTTCAATGCGTCTGAGGCACTGCCATTCACAATGACATATGTCGCCCCTGGTGCGAGGGTGCCAGTCAAATTCAATGTATTTCCGGCAGTCGTACCTCCGTTTGAATACAGTTCAATTTTGTAAGCGGAAAGGTCGATTGTCGCGTTCGTTCCGTTGAACAACTCGATGGCTTTATTGTTGCTCGATCCTTCTACGTACTCGGAAATGAAGAGGTCTGATGCGTTCAACGTCTCAGCGTTTACGTTTGCCGCAATCGGCGTCATGCTGCTGACGATGAGCCCTGCTGATAAGGCGAGGCCAGTGACTGCCTTAAATGATTGTGTTGGTTTCCCCATGTGTAAGTCTCCCTTAGATGTAATGGTCTAATCCGATTTCCCCAACTCGTGTCGTTATAAATAAGTGAATTTATATCCTCCCTTTTCAAAAAAACGAAATGATAGCGCTTACATTACTTTTCTTGTGACGAATCTCTTGAAAAATAATTCGTGTATTGTCAAAAATGGCACGTTCATTTCCCAAGTTTTTTACTACATGTTAAACATAACCAAGCAGACGTCAGAACTCAATCCACTAAATACGAAGTTATGATTACATTTTGATTACAAGGTAAATGTAGTCGGAAGAACTTGACGATTGGCTTGAGAACTCTTACACTCTTCTAATACGAATTAATTGTATCGGTTAAGTTGGAATTAAAGGAGGCACTAATGAAAGCAGTCAATTACCCAGTCATTCCTGGAGCAGGCGCATTTTATTATGAAGGAAACGGGATCGGTATTTTGCTTTGTCACGGCTTTAACGGGACACCTCAAAGTGTACAGGACGTCGGAATTGAGTTGATGAAGCAAGGGTTCACGGTCTATGCCCCGCGCTTGAAAGGGCATGGGACACATCCGGAAGACTTTCGATGTTCCACGCATCGATGTTGGTATAAAAGTGTGACGAAAGGAATCGAGCGGTTGCGCGAGTCGTGTCAGACGGTCATCGTCGTCGGTCAGTCAATGGGCGGAACGTTGGCACTCAAGGCTGCCCTTGAAGGGAAGGCGGATGCGATCGTGACGATCAATGCCGCTTTATCGGTACCAGGATATGCGTGTCATGCGTCGGACACCGAGTGTCGATTTATCGACGAAGACGCGCCCGACATCTTAGCAGACGGTGTATATGAGATTGTCTATGACCGTGTGCCTACAAGAGCGATTCGGGAATTGCTTTCGCTGATTGACGAGGTGCGACCGCACGTCGGAGCAGTTGATGTGCCGACGTATGTCATCCATTCTGCTGTCGACAACGTGGTGCCGCCTTCCGACTCCATCTGGTTGTTTGAGCAGTTACAAGGAACAAAAGAATACGCGGTGCTACCAAACTCGTATCACGTCGCGACGATGGACCATGATTGGAAGCATTTGTCGAAGCTGATCACGACCTTCTGTGAACAGGTTGGGGCGCGCCATCAAAATGCAGTGTAAAAACTGCATTTTTTTGTGGGCTGATTCTTTGCAAACGCTTGCACTAGTGCTATGGTAGATGTGAATCATACCTTATTGTAGGAGGCAAGGTGCCGTATGGAGACGTTGTTCAGCCAAACGAAACAAACAGAGATCAGTCGTGTATGGTGGAAAGAGGCCATCGCCTATCAAATTTATCCACGAAGTTTCAACGATTCGAACGGGGATGGAATCGGTGATCTTCGCGGAATCATTGAAAAGCTCGATTACTTAGAAGACCTTGGAATTGACGTCATTTGGATTTGTCCGATGTACAAATCGCCAAACGATGATAACGGATATGATATTAGTGACTATCAAGACATTATGGATGAGTTTGGGACGATGGAAGATTTTGATGCCTTGCTAGAGGCAGTGCATGCACGAGGGATGAAGCTGTTGCTCGACCTCGTCGTCAACCATACGTCGGACGAACATCCATGGTTCCTTGAATCGAAGAGCTCGAAAGACAATCCGAAACGAGATTGGTATATTTGGCGAGATGGGAAAGATGGGATGCCACCGAGCAACTGGGCGAGTATCTTTGGTGGGTCCGCTTGGGAATATGACGAACCGACCGACCAATATTACTTGCACGTCTTCTCGAAGAAACAACCCGATTTGAATTGGGAAAATCGTGACGTTCGAACGGCTGTCTATGACATGATCAACTGGTGGCTCGATAAAGGGGTCGACGGATTCCGTGTCGATGCGATCAGTCATATTAAAAAGATGCCGGCGGAGACGATGCTACCTTCTCCGGACGGAAAGCCGATCGTGACGGCCTTTTCGATGTACTCGAACATTGACGGAATTCATGAATATCTGCAAGAGATGAAGCGAGAAACGTTTTCCAAATACGACATTATGACCGTTGGGGAGACGAACGGAATCGAGCCGGAAGAAGCCGACCAATGGATGGGACCTGAGAATGGTGCGATGAATATGGCCTTTCACTTTGATCATGTCGATATCATGCGACGGTCGCGTCTTGCGCCGCTCGATGTCGTCGAGCTGAAACGGATCTTCGATAAATGGCAACAAGGATTACGCGAAACCGGGTGGAACGCGTTATACATTGAAAACCATGACATGGTGCGAGCGGTATCGCTCGTCGGGGATGAGCATCATTATTGGCGTGAAAGTGCAACGGCGCTTGGGATGATGTACTTCTTCATGCACGGGACACCATTCATTTATCAAGGACAAGAGATCGGGATGAAGAATGTGCCGCTCCCATCCATTCATGACTATGATGATGTCGCG
Organism: Exiguobacterium sp. AT1b; assembly: GCF_000023045.1. Classification (GTDB taxonomy): domain Bacteria; phylum Bacillota; class Bacilli; order Exiguobacteriales; family Exiguobacteriaceae; genus Exiguobacterium. The sequence goes on from NC_012673.1 coordinate 1,806,787, forward strand.
ACGAAAAACGAGTACTTCGAACGGATCGCGAACGGGATGAGTGAAATCGACTCGATGCAACAAGTATGGGGCACATCTCGTGATAACGTCCGGACACCAATCCAGTGGGATGCCTCACCTCATGCTGGTTTCTCGACGACGACCCCATGGATGCCGATTCATGAAGAGTATGAGACGCTCAACGTCGAGGCACAGCGCCAAGACCAGCACTCGATTCTGTCATTCTATAAGGAGATGATCCGTCTTCGTCGAGCTGAGGAGACGTTTACGTATGGTCGTTATCGTGACGTCTTGCCTGAACATAAGCAAGCCTTCGTATATGAGCGTACGTTTGAGAACAACCGCTTCTTCGTTGTCGTCAACTTGACCGCCAATCCGGCAGAAGTGACCGTTCCGGAAATTGCAGGAGCTACGCTTGTCATGACAAATGAGATTGATCCCGAAACGATTGACACGGAAACGTTTATGCTTCGACCATTCGCAGCACGGTTATATCGTTTATGATAGAGAGGTACCTTCCTAGGAGGGTACCTCTTTTAGAGAAGAGGTGGGACGAGGATGCATACGATTGAATTTTCCAATGACAACGAGGTCGTACGCATGGTCATTGATAGTGCCGATCGCGAACGGTTGGATTTGATGATTGATGAGCAACGCGTTACGATTTACGTGAAAACGTATCTCGATTTTGGAGAGGCGTTCGCCAAGGCGTTTCATTCGTTGAAAGGGACGGCCGAACTCCGTGATGTGGAAGGACGGCATGTCATGGATGTGATCTTTTCGCATCGAGGGGTCAGCGTTCGATTGCATGATCCGTTTCCTGAAAAGACGCTTCAGACCGATCAAAGTTACATGACAGAAACGATGCGACAAATCGGCATCTGGAATAGGCTGTGACAAATGAGGGAAAAGAGCATATGATAGAGATTGACTAAATGGAAAGGGGTGTCGGGTATGGATGGAACGAAACGTGCTGACATTCGCCCAGGGCTCCACGTCCAAATCGTTTTAAAACAAGATCAACGAAGCGGAAAGCTGACGAAAGGCGTCGTTCAAGATATATTGACGAACTCGCCACGTCATCCGCACGGAATCAAAGTGCGTTTGAGCGATGGACAGGTCGGTCGTGTGAAAGTGATCGAAGCTGGAGGTGAGTAAGATGAGCGAGAAAAAACTATCTTTTCAAGAGGCGATGAAACAAAAGCTGGCAGAGAAGAAGCAAAATCAAACGAAGGTTCCGACGGGTTTGCATGGCACAAAACAGAAACCGTTGACGAGCCAATTGACGAAAAAACCAAATAACCAGAAGAAACGTACTGGTATATAAAAAGCAGTCGCTCCTCAAAAGCGACTGCTTTTTTATCTGTTAATCGTGTAACGTGTTTACGAAATAACCATTGTTAAACTGATCGAGAAGTTTTTGATAGTATTTCATTTGATCGATATTTTTGTTGGAAAGAGCGACTTCTGCACCTGACAATAGTTCACCCACGGTCAAGCCAGTCGATACACCACTGTCTTTATAAATGAGCTCAAGACTCAAGAGCGATGGATCGTTCAATAGTACGTTGATTTTTGTAGCTGTTAATTGCATAATCAAACGTTTTTCTTCAGTCATTGATTTCGACGAGCTTGTCATTAGTGCGGACAAGGCTTGCTGTCCTTCAAGCGTGCTGACATCATAAGCAATTCCTTGAATATAAACGATTGATCCATATTCGAACGATACTTTCTCATAATTGAAGATGTTTTTCCAGAAACCAATTGTATAGACCCCATAATCAAATTCTGGTGGCGGTGGTGTACAGTCTTCAACGGTAAGTGTCACATATCGTACCCAAGGATTTCCTGTACCTGGATCACCAGGATAAGCAGTTTCCGTTTCTCCATTAACGATTGTATCTAGGTGGAGGAAGACGTTAAATTGGAAACCGTCTGATTTTAGAACGCTTTCGTCCACACCAAGATAACTTGCTAACGAGGCGTAAGGAATTAAGAGATATGTTGGATCAACGAGGGATTTTGTTTTAAACTCATATGCGCCAGGACTACCGCGCTCAAGCAATTCACTTGTTAATCGAAAATCAATTTTAATGTTTTCAGGTACGTCGGCTAACGTCACTCCGTCATTTAAATCGATGACAATCTTTAAGCCTTCCGCGACAAACTCAAAATCAACGGCTCCAATGGGAATGTTTTGACCAGCATAGATAGTAGAATCAGAAGTCGAAGATACACACCATTGCGTCTCTCTAGTCGCTTCCGCCACATTTCCCTTCATAGGCAACAATGACAACACGAAGGCCAATACGACAAACCAGGATAACCACTTCCGATGTCTTTTCATGATTCTTCCTTCTTTCTTCTAGATGACTTTTCGTGATGAACAGAAGGTGACAGCTATAGTTAGTTAATACCCGGGAAACAAAAAAACATAGACTAAATGTGAAAAAACAAATGATAAAAAAGGATGAGTGATTGATTTATCCTTGGAAATAATGAAATTTAATTTTAAAAAGTATCTGCGCAGACATGATTTAATATTTCTAAACATTTTTATGTAAGCGCTTTAAGTGCTTATAAATAAGGACTCTGGCTTAGATGATGTGAAAAAAGAGTGAAATTACCTATAAAAAAATTATTGCTAATTGTCAGAATCTTTGTATAATTCAGAACTAAGACATCATAAAAAATTCTCAACTTCAGATTCACACAACAGGGAGGAACTTATTCATGGAAGCGATTCAAGGTATGTTACAAGGAAGCGTCGACTTTTTGAACAACATTTTGTGGTCGTACGTATTGATCGCCGTGCTCGTCGGAGCCGGGATCTACTTCACAGTCAGAACACGATTTATGCAGTTCCGTTACTTAAAAGAAATGTTCCGTACGATTACAGATAAATCGGACGTTACACTTTCAAAAGACGGGAAGAGTATTTCTTCAATGAAATCATTCTTTATCGGTGCTGCGACTCGAATCGGTACAGGTAACCTTGCCGGGGTCACGGTAGCGGTCACACTTGGTGGACCGGGAGCGGTCTTCTGGATGTGGATCGTCGCCCTTCTAGGTGGTGCGACAGCCATGATTGAAAGCACGCTCGCTCAAGTATACAAAGTGAAAGACGATGTCGCGTACCGCGGTGGTCCGGCTTACTACATCGAAAAAGGTTTAAACAACCGTGCACTTGGAATCGTATTCGCGGTTCTCATTGCTGTCACATTCGGACTCATCTTCAACTCTGTTCAATCGAACACAATCGCTGCAGCATTCGATAACGCATTCGGAATCGATGCAGCAATCGGTGGAGCAATCTTGGTTGTTCTTACTGGTCTTGTCATCTTTGGTGGTGTACAACGTGTCGCGAACTTCTCGGCAATCGTCGTACCTGTCATGGCTGTTCTCTATCTTGCCATCGCACTCTACGTTGTCGTTGTGAACTTCGCTGAACTTCCAGGCGTCTTCGCTATGATTTTCCAAAGCGCATTTGGTTTGAACGAAGCAGTCGGTGGTTCAATCGGTGCTGCAATCTCAATGGGTGTACGCCGTGGACTCTTCTCGAACGAAGCAGGTATGGGTTCTGCACCAAACGCAGCAGCAGCTGCTGAAGTATCGCACCCTGCGAAACAAGGTTTCCTTCAAGCACTCGGTGTATTCTTGGATACGTTGATCGTATGTACAGCAACTGCAGCGATCATCCTTCTCTCAGACAGCTACGCTGCTGGAAACGGTGAAGGGATTGTCCTTCTTCAAAACGCATTGACTGAGCAAATCGGAGCACTTGCTCCAGCATTCATCGCTGTCAGCGTCTTCTTGTTCGCCTTCAGCTCGATCGCAGGAAGCTACTACTACGGTGAAACGAACATCGAATTCATTAAGAAGAGCAAAGGTGCAGTCCTCGGATTCCGTCTCGCGACAATGGCATTCGTCTTCATCGGAGCGGTCGCAAGCCTCGGATTCGTCTGGAGCCTCGCTGACCTCTTCATGGCAGGGATGACATTGATCAACATCGCGGCAATCACATTGCTCGGTGGCGTTGCCTTCAAAGTTCTCAAAGACTACGAAGAGCAACGAGCTCAAGGTCTCAACCCACGCTTCTCGGCTCGTAAACTCGGTATCGAGAATACAGAGTGCTGGGATGTGGAAGAAGACGAAGTGGCACAAGGTACTGTTCAAGCAGCAGCAGCCGACGCTTCAAAATCATAATTCGTGAAATGCAACAAACAGGGACCCTGCTAATCGGGGTCCCTGTCTTTTTATGCATGATGACGTATCGGCTTGACGGTTTGTTCCGTCTCCGATTTGTTCAAATACAAGTAACTTCCGGCAACGAACAACGCACCACCGACAATATTACCGAGTGTGGCGAAGAAGAGATTGTAAAGGGCACCGCTAAAGGTGACGAGGTCCGACGGTACATAGTGGAGCGCGAGAGCGAAAACGCCCATGTTCGCAATCGAGTGTTCGAATCCAGCAGCGAAGAATACGACGACCGGAAGCATCGTCAGCATAATCTTCGCGACATCATTGTTCGTTTTGAGTGGCATGAAGATGGCCAAACAGACGAGCACGTTACATAAGATTCCTTTCAAGAAAATAGCAAGGGCGTCTCCACCGATTTTCTTCGCGGCGACGACAGCAAGCAAATGGTCACCCGACACGTCACCCATACTGTGAGCTCCGATGACGAGAAGCGATAGCAAGACGGCACCGATCAAGTTACCGACCCAACTGAGTCCCCATATCTTTGCGAGGTCGAACCAAGCGACACGTCCCCGTTTTGCACCAGTGTAGAGATACATCGTGTTGCTCGTAAACAATTCTCCCCCCATCCAGACAATGAAGACGAGGGCCACCGAGAAACTGGCGCCTGCAATCAGCATCGTACCGGGGACATCGATGAACATGTTTCCGACGGTGAATGAGAAGACGACTCCAATCCCGATTAAAAAACCGGCGATTATCGATCGTAACATGTATTGAGGAAATGAATGTTGAAGCAATGATGATTTCTTAAATGCGGCTTCTTCCATATAATCGACGACTTGCTTTTCCATGAAAAGACCTCCTTTAGACCCTTTCAGTCTAGGAGGTCGACGTCAAGTTTGCAATTGTTTTCACAAACTTTCAAGAAGTTCTCAAGAAACCGTTCACATCGCTGCCACGAGTTCAACTTTGATGCGGTCCGGGTCTTCAAAAAATAGTGCTGTATAGTTTGGGCCACCTGCGTGGGGGAAGCGGTCCGCGTACAATTCACGAAACCCGTGGGATGCAAGTTGTTGCCGAACTTCTTCTAGTTGTGCGAGGGAGGACGCATGAAATGCCAAGTGATTAAGACCAGTCTTTTTTCGGTGATAAGGTGGCGTCAGGTGGGCCTCTTCCGTTTGAACGAACACGAGATATGTCTCGCCGTAACGATAACTCCGTCCTTCGGGCCATGATTGATAGAGCGTGTACCCAAGTTGTTCACAGAGGAGCCATTCCCAGGCCTGTGTACTGTCATGTAGGTTCGAAACGTAAAGTTCGACATGGTGAAGCATGAGAATCATCCTTTCGATGGACGTTTGAAAATGGTCCGTTCGGTATAATTGAACTATACAACGAATGAGGGAGGAAGCGTATGGATCGGACAGGGCTCGTCTCAAATATTTTGATTGCTGGAAAGACCGGTGTCGGAAAGAGTGCGTTCATCAACTATATATATGGACATGACGTCGCCGAATCGCGTGCCGGAAGTCCGGTCACTCAAGAAGGGCTTCACGAATACGAGTATTACGATTTAGAACGGGGCATCTTGTTTCGTTTTTTCGATACGTGGGGGCTCGAGGCGGACCGCTCTGAAGAGTGGCACCAAGCAATCCTATCCATCGTCCATCAGCGTGAAGGCGCGCTCGATATCGCAGAGTGGTTTCATACGATTTACTACTTATTGTCGGTGCAGTCAGGACGTGTCGAGGCGTATGAGCTCGAGGCGATTTTAAAGCCATTATATGAGCGGGGGAGCAACGTCACTCTCATTCTGACTAACTTCAATGAAGACGACCCGATGAGTGTACAAAAGGCAGAGGCGATGGAACGGGTATTGTTACGCGAACTGCCGATTGAAGAAGAGGACATCATCCGTGTCAACAGTGTCGAAAAGAAATTACTCACAGGGAAACGCGTCCCGGTAAAAGGGTATGAAGAGGTATGGAAGCGGAATCGGACGAACCTGTGGAAAGACATCGAACGAAAACTCCCCATCAATCTGACGAATCATCTCCTAGACGAGTTAGAGGATTGGCGAATTCGGAGTATCGCTTCGGCAGAGGCGATTCGGATGCTGACCCCGCAAGCAATGATCAGTTGGAAAGCTAGAAAAATAGAGAAAGATTTAGAAAAGACGCTTGAAGAGGCCGCTTTGACGACGGAAGAGGCGATGGCAGAAGGGGTGCGTCATTATATCCAACTCATGCAGCGGTACCCACTCGTCGGAGAACAAGCAGACCTGTTGTTTAGAACGAGACGAGTTGAGCTCGGATTTGACTATTCGTTCGGAAAAACAGTTCGAAAGATGGTTCTTGGAATGATTCCTGGGGTGCATTTCATCTATTGGGCATTCAAGCGTCGAACGGCAGAACGGGGAATCAAAAAAGCGATTGAACAGCAATACGCATCCGTAAGACAAACAATTGAAGAAGAGATTCGACGCGGCTTTGAACGTGAGATGCGTCAGCTTGGTCGCACGCTCAACTCATAAGGGGGAAACGTAAATGGAATCGACGAAACGATTTGATTTTAAGGATTATGATGTAAAGGCAGAGCTCGAACGGCTACGGGGCAATGTCAAAAAACCAAACATCCTCATTGCGGGAGCAACGGGAGCAGGAAAGAGTTCTGTCGTGAACTACGTATTTGGACGTGATTTGACAAAAGTGGCAGCCGGGGAACCGGTCACAAGAGGAATTCATCAATATACGAGTGATGATATCGCAGTCACCTTGTTCGACAGTGAAGGATATGAGATCGGGAGTGCGCGGCAACAACATTACGAAGAGGAAGTCATCGGATTTGTAGAGAACGCAAAGCGGCAAGAGGCATCCAAACGAATCCATCTCGTCTGGTATACCATCAACGCTGCGACAAAGCGTGTCACGCCACTCGACAAGGCCTTGATTCGCCGTCTACGTGAATCGACAGCTGTCGCCGTCTTATTCACACAAATCGATCAGGTCGATTTAGATGAACTGACGGCATTGCGGAATGAACTGAATGGAATCCTTCCGGAAGATGCAATCTTCCAGGTCAGCATTTCTTCGGAAATATTGAACAATGAAACATTGCGGCAATACGTGGATTGGGAACGGTTGATTGTGTGGTCGGTGGAACAGCTAGATGCTTCCTTACAGGAAGGGCTCTTGATGGAGATTCATGCAGAGAGTGAAACGATGCTCAAGTTAAAGCGTAAGAAAGCGAATCGAATCATCTCAGGCTATGTCGCAAGCGCGGGAACGGCTGCTGCGGTTCCGCTCCCATTTGCTGATGCCGTGGCATTGACGCCGATTCAGGTGACGATGAGCGTCCATCTATTTCGTTATTGGGGTGTCAAAGCGAGTGATGATTTGTTGAAGACACTCATTGGGAGTACGATCATTCCACAAATCGGTCGCACGTTATCGAAAACGATTCTCTTGAACGTCATGAAGTTTTTCCCGGGAGCGAACGCCGCGGCCGGTGTCATCAATGCGACCGTCGCATCAGGGATCACGTGGGCCATCGGACTCGCCATTAACGAAATCGCCTATCGAAACGCTATGGATTCATCGAAAACGATTGAACAGTTGTTAAATCAAGAGTTCGGGTCACTGTTTGAACAGTATTTGAAGCAAAAGCCGAAGTCGGATCAACCCTCTTAACGCTTTCCATTTGTTAGACTACAAGTAAGTGTAGAGAGGGGGAGAAAGATGAAGAAACGAATCTATATTACGCGTCGCTTGCCGGAAGAGGCAGTCGAACCGCTTCGCGAACACTACGATGTAAGCATGTGGGAGCAGGAAGGGGAAAGTGTGCCGCGAGATGTGCTGTTAGAAGAAGCGTCATCTGCGCATGCGCTTTGGACCATGCTCAGTGACACGATTGACCGTGAAGTGTTTGAGTGTGCCACACAGTTAGAGGTCGTCTCCAATTTGGCGGTCGGATATAACAATATCGATTTGAACGCAGCGAAAGAGCATGGTGTCATCGTCACGAATACACCGGATGTCTTGACGGAAACGACAGCAGATTTGACGTTTGGGCTCATGATGATGACCGCACGACGTCTCGGAGAGGCGGAACGTGACTTGCGCGCCGGGGAGTGGAAATCCTGGCTGCCGATGGGCTACGTCGGGATGGACCTTTATCAAGCGAAATTGGGTATCATCGGCATGGGACGAATCGGTGAAGCGGTCGCACGTCGTGCAAGAGGGTTTGATATGGAGGTTCTATATCATAACCGGACACGGCGTCATGAGTCGGAGTCGATGTATGGCTTCACTTATGCGGAACTCGATGAGCTGTTGGCGCAATCTGATTTCGTCGTCGTTCTCGCGCCGCTCACGGACGAGACACGGGGCATGCTCGGAGCCGAAGAGTTTGCAAAAATGAAAGAAACCTCGATTTTCATCAATGTCGCTCGTGGAGAAATCATCGATGAACAGGCGCTATACGAAGCACTTAAATCGAAGAAGATTTGGGGAGCCGGGTTAGACGTATTCACGAAAGAACCAATCGACCTCGACCATCCATTATTGACGCTTCCGAACGTGACGACGTTGCCACATATCGGGAGTGCCTCGATTCGGACACGTCTGGCAATGATGGCATTGAATCGTGATGCCATCGCCAATGTACTCGAAGGGAAAGAACCTAAAAATCGTTTGACGTAAGAAGAGCCTGACGCACCCGCGTCAGGCTCTTTCTATTAGAAACGTCGGATATTATCCGGATCTTCGACGTCATTTCGATAAGCGCGATCGTCGAGACCACGTAGTTTTTCCTCACGGTCAAGATTCTTCGTTTCTTCATCTAGCTTGTCTTGCTCCGGGTCTACGGGATGGCTTGGGTCGACGGTTTGAGTTTCACGGTAAGGTTTTGAGTCGATTTCCAATCCGTCGTCAGTATGACTACCGAGATGAGTCGAGGATGCGTCTTGATATGGTTTCGAATCGACCGTCACCCCGTCTTGATGACGACGTTCAAAGTCTTCATCCACATAAACGAGGATTTTCCCGGCCTCTACATCGTCATAGTGACGTTTTACTTCCTCTTCGCTCAGTCCCATGTTGCGTAGACCAGCGTGCACGTCTTCATGACCACTGAGGAACGCCCGAACCTTATCGAACCAGCTCGCTTGATGGGTCGCTTCCGTATGAACATCTGTATCACGTCTCAAAATCGAAACATTGTCTTCATGTTTTGTGACGACATACATGTGTGAGTCTTCATACCCTTTCGCTCGCAACTCCTCGATTTTCCCAAGGGCTGCATCCTGCGTATCGTGCATACTGATAAATCGTTTCTCATTCATAGTCGTTCCTCCTTATAATCGGCGATGATCTTCTAATCCAGAATGACCGCGTACAATCGGATCATCCTTTGTGCCACGTGGATTCTCGTCGTGATCGTTAAATGGTTTTGCGTCAAAGGCAATCCCGTCCGCCTTTTCCCCTTTATCATGATCGAGCTCACTGTCTTTCTTATACATGTTCGGATAGCGGTCGTACGAGTGGCGATCGATGTAGAGTAAAATCTGTCCTTCATCGATGGCATCATAATACTGTTCCGCTTCGGCATCGTTGAGCCCCATATTGCGTAACTCATCACGAATGCGGTCACTTCCGTGTAGGAATGCTTTGACACGGTCAAGCCAATTGACGTCACGGATACCGGACTCGGCATTCACATCCGTGTGGTCACGTAACGCAGAAATTTCCCCGTCCCGCTTGGCGACCACATGCATATTCTTTTCAGCTTCCCCTGCGGCTTTCAGCTCTTCCACTTTGTGCATGACTTCCTGTTCGCTCTGGAACAGGCCAATCATTTTTCGATCTGACATCGAATACCCCCTTTAGAATTTCCAATCTAAAAACAAGCGTCACAATAGGAGTAATTTCCGTTCTCGCCATAATTGAAACAAAAAACGCCATCTCCTAAGAGGAATGGCGTGGTTAGTAATAAAGCATGAGCGTATCGTCTCCGAGAGAACAACGTGTACTCTTCCAGACGAACTCGATTAATGTCCAGATGGCCATAAAGCCACTGATTGCCATTAAAATGAGCGCATAGAGTGGGGTCAACTGAATGACGAATGACCAACCAATTGTCATTAAGAGCGGTTGAATCAGGAAAATGGACGTGATGTAGACGACAACGATGAGTAAGGCGAACGCAATCCGCCGACCTAGCGTCTGGATGTGATGTCGGAAGCGGGTCAATATGCCGAAGATGGCACCGGTCACGAGGACGGGTAACAGGAAGGCCAGATAATCAATTGGATACGTCGACATGGGGGCGGTGAATAGTCGACCGCTAAAGACATCGTCAATCACGAGCAGTAAGTTGGCGTAGGCAAATGCCAAAATCATACCGAGTAGCCAGCCGAAGCGGTTCCAAATCGTACGAGACGATTTGAGTGCTTCAATCTTTGTGTAGGCGAGGAAGGCAAGGTCACGCACTTCGATTTCTTTTAATGAAAGCTTGGCTTCGTCCAATTGATTGACGGCCCAATCGAATTCCCGGTTTGCTTGCGCTTTTTCATGAGGTTTTAATTCATCCGAGGCATCAATCAACACGTGATAGCGTCGACGATATTCTTCATTTGTTTCGGGTTGTTCAATGAGGAAACGAGCGTATTCCTGAGGATCTTGGTTTAAAAGACTTTCGAGCGACTGACCACTTTTCTCTGCATGCCGGATGTATCCAGCGAGTGCGAGTAGATGCCGGTCCGCTTCCGCCTCATTTCCAAGAAGTTCGATGAGGCGTTGGCGCACGTCGTTAAAGAACTGTTGGACCTTCGGATCATGAATCATATTCGGTTCCAGGGAGATTCCTCTCCTTTCTTGGTTTGTCATGGTCAAGCGGGTGGTTCGTCATTATGAGAGAGTTTAAGTGACTCGAAATCACCTTGCTCGATACTTCGAATCAAAATCTCGCTTCCTCCCATGTTCGTCGAAAGTGGGATGGAGTAGACGTCACAAAGACGCATCAATGCGCTCACATCCGGTTCGTGAGGTTGAGCAGTTAATGGATCTCGGAAAAAGATGATCATATCCATCTCCCCGCGTGCGACGGCAGCACCGATTTCTTGGTCCCCACCAAGCGGTCCTGATCGGAAGCAATGAACAGGTAAGCCAGTCGCTTCCGCAATCCGCTTACCCGTTGTACCGGTCGCAAACAACTGATGCTTTTTTAGAATATGCGCGTACGTTTTAATGAGGACGATTAAATCGTCTTTCTTTTTGTCGTGAGCCACTAGAGCGATATTCATCCTAAATTCCTCCTAACATGACGTCTCTTGTTATTCGTATCATATTTGACTCCATTTGGCACGATTTCTCTCTTAAACTAACGTACCCATTTCCAATGAATCGTAATAGTCATGTAAACGAATTGACTTACAGTTCAGGTTTGATGATTTTGAAATATAGGTATGTATGAAATAGCACTGTTAAATAAAAACAATCATTTCATGTGAAAAAGGAGGAAGATTCGATGAACAACACAACGTATAACTTCAATACGTTCATGTCATGGCTACCAGAGCTTTTGCTGGCAATTGTTATTCTTGTAGTCGGTTATATCTTGGCAAAAGTATTGGAAAACGTGACACGTAAAGCATTGAAGAAGGCACGACTCGATGAGCGGGCCGGTATCAAAAAAAATGAGGAGAAAGGAGAAAAGTGGACCCCTGAACGCATTATCGGAAAAGTCGTGTTCTTTGGGGTATTACTCCTCGCATTCCTGATCATCTTTGAATTCATGAACGTTCCAGCCATTACGGAACCATTCAGTCAGATTTATGAAGGATTCTCTGGATTGATTATCGGTGTCATCAAAGCCGGCTTGATTTTACTCGTTGCCTGGGTCATCGCTACCCTGTTGAAAAAAGGGATTCAAATGGCGGGACATCGTTTGAATTTGAGCAAGTTGATGGAAAAAACGGGGCAAGAATCGACAAGCGTCAACCAAACGAAGTGGGTCGACACGGTCGCGAACATCGTCTTCTATCTCGTGCTCTTATTGGCATTACCGGCTGTACTTGACGCCCTTGGACTTCGTGGGGTCAGCGGACCATTCGAAGATTTATTGAACAGTTTCCTCGGATTCATTCCGAAACTTGTCGCAGCAGCGCTCATTTTCGCAATCGGGTATGTGGTGGCGAAGATTGTTCGCGACATTTTGACGAAATTCCTCGAAGCTGCAGGACTAGATCGCTTGGCAGAGCGATTCCATCTATCTGATTACGTGAAAGGATCGAGTCTTGCGAAGGCAATCGGTACAATCGTTTTCATCTTCATCATGATTCCGGTGACGATTTCGGCGCTTGAGGCGCTCGATATTCGAGGGATCTCGGAACCGGCGATTGCGATGCTCAATGATGTCCTTGTCATGATTCCAGACATTCTCGTTGCAATCGTCCTCGTCCTCGTCGGGGTGTTCGTTGCAAAATGGTTAAAAGGGGTCGTTGTATCGCTCCTTGAGAATCTTGGCGTCAACTCGTTGGCTCAAAAAATGGGCTTCGGGGAACGTGCGTCTTCGATGTCAATTGCCCAAGTGGTCGGTGTCATTGTACAAGTAATCGTGATCTTGCTCTTCGTATCCGAAGCACTTCAAGTCGCGAATCTTGAGTTCATGGCATCTCTTGCAACAGCCATCTTTGCTTACTTGCCGATGGTCATTGCAGCACTCATTATCTTGGCAGTCGGATTCTGGTTGGCGAACATGGCAGAGCGGTTGGTCGGAAGTGTACTTGTTGATGGAGCTGGACAACCGAGTGCGCTTCGCTACGTAGCGAAGTATGCGATTCTCGGACTCGTCTTCTTCATGGCAATTAGTCAGCTCGGCATCGCACCGATGATTGTCAATACAGCATTCCTTCTCATTCTTGGAGCTGTTGCCCTCGCCTTCGGTCTTGCTTTCGGTCTTGGTGGTCGCGAGACGGCGGCACGTTATTTGAAAAAGGCGGAGCAACGCATTGATGAAACGGAAGTTTCAAAAGAAGGTCTCGAGCAGGAGAAAGAACAGATGAGCCGCGAAGCGGAAGCGGCAAAACAACAAGCGAAGCAAGGCGTGGAACAGTCGAAACATGAAGCGGAACAATCGAAGCACGAGTTGAAGCGAGATGTTCAAAATCCGAAAGTTGACCATGTTGATGGACCGGAACCGAATCCGTTCCATGAGAACATCACTCCGGATCAGGACAATCGATCACTTGATGATAACGATGGTCCGTTACGCCCATAATTGATGCTTGAACGGGTCTCCTACAAGGAGATCCGTTTTTTTTGTGTTCAACTCAAGCGTAAATCTGGTCGATAGTAAAAGAAAAGAGTGTAGGGGTGAGGGGAATGTTTGGACGTTTTCAACGGACGCTCGTGATGAACTATATCATCGGCTCAGGTTTAGCCGTATTTGGAGTGGGTGGTGTCTTTATTTTTCAAACGCTTGACCTGTCCATTCGAGAGATTTTACTACTGTTAGGCATCATGTTGGGCTCAGGGATAGTTATGATTTTCTCAGAACTACTCTTATACCGTCGCCACATTCGACCGATACGACAGCTTTTTATGACCGAATCCCCATCGATTGACGAATTGACGTCAGCATTCGAACGAGCGAGTCGATTTCCTGTTTTAACGGTGCAACGGATTTTAGGTCCACATTTGTTTGGGTTATCCATCCCGTCAATTGGTTTGACCGCCGTTTTCATTCAGATGGGGTGGGTTGACTTACCGTATCGTTTGATCGGCTTGGCTGCAATCGGGGCCGTCATGATTGCGGTACTACATGCCTTGATTGAATATTTTTTGACGGTTCGATCGGTTGAGCCATTACTGGTATACATGAAAGAAAGGCATCTCGAACTTTATCATCTGCCTATTCATGCAACGTATCGATCATTTAGTGTCCGAACTAAATTATTGATCAGTATGCTCATTACGGGTGTCTTTCCCATCATGTTGTTCATGTTGGCATCGAGTGTGCAATTGTCGACTTCGAATCGGACGGATACGTATTGGAATTGGGCGTTCGTGATTCTTGTCATCATCGTTGGAATTGCAGTGCTATGCAGTTTCTTGCTCTATGACAATATCAAACGTCCGATTGGGCTCTTGACGTCAGGAATCGAGCAAATGGAATCAGGACAACTCCAGAAAATCGAGAATCCCTATTTAGATGAGTTCGCCCAATTGATTGGTGGCTTCAATCAAATGGTCGAGACGGTAACTGCTCGCGAACAAGAAAATGCACAGCTGTTAGACAGCCTCTTCATTTTATTCGCGGCAACGCTCGATGCACGTGACCCTTATACAGCTGGTCATTCGGAGCGTGTCGCGATGTATTCCGTTGAGCTTGCTCGCGCCATCGGCTTACCGCATGCACAAGTCGATTTACTCAATAAGTCGGCACTTCTACATGACATCGGAAAAATCGGGATTCGAGATGACGTCCTACTAAAAGAAGGGAAGCTGACGGACGAAGAGTTTTCAAAAATTCAGGAACATCCGACCATTGGCATCCATATTTTGAGTCAGATTCATTTACCTGCATCGCTTCAACCGATCTTAGCCGGGGTTCGGTCGCATCATGAACGAATCGATGGCAAGGGGTATCCGGACCGCTTACATGCGGTCGACATTCCATTATTCGGAAGGATTATGGCGATTGCCGATGCGTATGACGCCATGACATCAGATCGACCTTATCGCTCTGGCATGCCGGTGGAAAAGGCACTTTCTATTTTAGAGAACGGTCGTGGGACGCAATGGGACGCAGAATTCGTAGACGTATTCGTCCGGCTTCGTCGTCAGGCCATATCGGCATAAGAAAAGGAGCGGCACCTCGCGTGCGGCTCCTTTTATAATAGGGTCTGGAAGGCATACACCCCGAATACGGCTCCTATGACGACAACGACGAGATTGACCCGGAGTAGCGCAAGCGTTGTAGCAACCATGCCTCCGAATAAGGCGGACGAGGTGGTGGTCGTGGAGGAGAGGACCCCAGGAAAAATCAAACTAGCCAATACCGCATACGGGATGAAGGAAAGAAATCGTTTCATATATGCCGGTAACGCCAATTCCTTTAGCCAGAGTAGCGGGACGAGGCGAGGGAGGTACGTGACCAGTGCCAATCCTAGAACGAGCAGAAACAACGATATCATGTGACCTCTTCCTCCTTAAATAGAAAAGCACCGAATCCGGCTGCGACAACAGTCGAGACGATGATTCGAATCCCGTCCGAGATGGGAAAGAATGGCGTGATGATCCAATGAAGTATGGCTTGAATGACGATTGCTAAACTTGCGACGACGAAGATAGGACGAGTCGTTAATGATGGAACGAGTAATCCGATGAACATCGCATATAGTGCAATCCCCATACTCGCCTGTAAGGTGCTTGGAAGACCGAAGGCGAGGAAGACCCCCATCCATGTCCCCACATTCCAAGCAAGAAAGGCGATTGTATTTAACCCGAGCACGAACATACCGGAGCGGGCCTCTTGACGAGTAGAGGCGATACTGAACGTTTCATCGGTCACACCGAACGCGATGGCAGCCAATAGTCTTCTAGACGTACTCTCAATCCGTTGGGATAGTGCGGCGGACATCAAAAAATGACGAAAGTTTAGAATGAACGTCGTCAAGATGATTTCCCAGTACATTGAACCGGTCATCAGAAGTTGTACAGTAATGAACTGACTTGCCCCGGCAAAAATTAAAAAGGACATCGATAATGTGATGGCGTTCGGTAAATGAAAAGATTGTGCCAAAAGACCGAAGGCAATCGCAATCGGGATGTATCCGATGGCAACGGGAATGCCGGCCCGTAGTCCTGCACGAAACGTGGGTGGCGGTGAAACCGGTGATGTGGAATGAATCGACGACGCCATGATAGCCCTCCTTGATCATTTAGATGATTTCTATGTCATTCGGGATGAATAAACGGTTTCCTGCTCAAATGATGAAAAAGAGGGTATACATGTATCGTTAAGGAGGGTGGTTACATGAGTCGTGCTGAAGAATTTTTGGCATCCTATCATCGAATCGAGGACTACTTGAGTCGAGAGATGGGAGATGGGCAACATTTCAGTTTTAGTAACATGGTGAATCGGTTAGCGAAACAAAATCCAATCATCGACCGGTATAAAGAAGATTTACATCAGATGAGTCAACTACGAAATGCCATCGTCCATGAGCGGCGTGAACCTGATTTTATTATCGCGGAGCCACACGAGTCGCTCGTTGCATTGATTTTAGAAGTGGAACGTGAACTCCTGCACCCACGTCTCGTCATTCCGTTATTTGCAAAATCGGTGGTGACGTTTCAGTCCGAAGATTTTTTGACGGAAGTACTCCGGGAGATTCGAGATAAAAATTATTCGCAATTCCCGGTATATCATGACAATGGATCTTGGCGCGGACTGTTGACGAAAAAAGGAGTGACCAGTTGGCTAGCCGAAACAATCGACGGGACCAACTTGTCACTCAAAGGAGTTCGGGTGAAGCACGTCCTTCACCACGATCCGCATATGCACCGGTATCGATTCATTCGAAAGGATGCGACGGTCATCGAGGCGCAGCACTGCTTTACGCAAATGAAAGAGGGCGCACGATATGACGCCCTTCTGATTACAGAGACCGGAAATCCGGATGAACCGTTACTTGGCATCGTCCGGCCTCAAGATTTATTGAACGCGCTCCGTTGAGGCGAGATGTTCAATGGCAACCTCATATTGGGTAACGGTGTTGCCGAGGACGATTGGTTTCACTTCTGAAGTCCCATCATCACGCTTCTTATGGGCATGCTTATAGGCATTGCTGTCACGCCAGTTCTCAAAGCTTGCTGCATCACGCCAAGTGGTCATGATGACGACATGGTCCATCGCCGCATCAGACGTATCCGTCAACACTTGCATGCGAACGAACCCGTCCATCGTTTCGATCCCTTTCGTTGTTTCAAAGCGTGCTTTGACCGCGTCGGCTTTCCCTTTTTCAACGTCTAGTTTGTTCATGACAATCCACATCCCACATTTCCCCCTATACGAATAAGATGACTCCATTATAACGTGAACAGGGAAATGCCTGAAAAAGGATGCTCACTCAACGTCTGCTCCACCATTCTTCGAACGCCCAGTTTTTCTGCTTCATCATCGTCGCTTCAGTGACACCGACATAACGCAAATGCCAAGGTTCGTAATTGTATCCTGTGATTTTCTCTTTTCCTTTTGGATAGCGTACGATAAATCCGTAGAGATGGGCGTTTTGAAGCATCCACTTCCCTTCAGGCGATCGGTCGAAGGATTCATATAGCCCTAGACGCATACGTTGGCTCGTCATATCAACGGCGAGACCTGTTTGATGTTCACTGTGACCGGGACGTGCCACATATTTTGAAGCGTATGCGACCCCGCGTGTATTGACATAATAGGTGTAGAGCGATTTTTGGGTCGAGTACGATCGGTAGGCGCTAAGGGCGTATAACGTATGACCTTGCTTCCGACCCGCGTAATACAGTTTAGCCAGAGCATAGGCTGCCTCCGCCGTCATCAAGGTCCGTTCACTCCCTTTTTGATAAACAGTTGGAATGGTTAACGTGACAAGTTGTGGGGAACGATAAGTGGACGGGAGTCCATTCGCCTTGTTGACTAGTCGTAAACGATCGGCAGATGGCATCTTCGGGATACCGGCTTTCAAGTTGGCAGATGGAGTGAAGTACTTCGTATTTCCGATGTAGACGTTCGACCAACTCCGATTATAGGTCGTATAGCGGACTGGGACGTTCGTTCGTAGCGTCTTAAGGATAGGGGAAGATTGCATGGCACGACCGTACAAATAGGTTGTTTTAATCGTGTAACCTGGTTGTGGGGACGAGGATGCCGCTGTCACCGGCGACACTTGAAACAACAGCAGACAAATGACAAAAATACGCAGGGACTTCATGGCAAAACGCCTCCTCGAGAGTTAGATGATGTTCCTTTTCCCTTTTTTCTGAAAGAGTGCACATCTTTTATCCGCCCACAGGTCGGAAGAGGATACGCCTAGGGCCCGATGAAGGTGAGCATGAAATCCGATACAATAAAGATAACGAATGAGATCGTAGAGAGGAGTGAGCGAATGGAAGCTTTAATTGGGTTACCGCTCTTATTGCTCGTCCTATTCTTTGCCTTTTTATACTTTAATATTAAAGGGCTATCGAATATGTGGAAGGACTACAATCGAACGAAATCGATGATTCCGCTTGGATTCTTCATCGTCGGGATTATCGGGATTTTCACAGGAGTGTGGACGTGGCTCGTCATTTTGATTTACTACGTCGTCCGACCGAAAGACTAAACACTGTATGCAGACGCATACGGTGTTTTTGCTATACTGAGGACGAGGTGTTGAGATGGAGAAATTGATAAAAGCATGGTTTATCGTGACGTTGATCACGTTCGGAATCTTTAAGCTTGGTGAAGTGATGACGACCCCTTACTCGGAAACACCGAGTGAAGGGAATCTATACTGGATTGTTCTCTTAATTGGATGGCCGTTTCTGTTGTTGTTTATTTGGATCACCGTTCGTTTGACACATCGAGTCGTCGCATCCGTGCGACCGTTTGGAAAGGTCAGTTTAGCGATCGGAAGTTTCGTCATGGCCGGTATAGCTTGGATGACTAACCAATCACAGGCGACGTCTCTTCGAGAAGGAATTCGTTTATCAGCCAATGAGTCGTACGCAGAAGGATGGAACCAGTTCACGAATATCATCTATATGAATCAGCTGACGTTCTTCCTTTTGACGGTCAGCTGTATGGGAGTCGGAATTCTCTTATCATTCTTTTTGAACAAAAAACAGCGAGACGAAGCCGTGTGAGCTTCCTCTCGTTGTTTTTTTATAGATGTTCTTTATAAAGACGTGCATAGCGATCGGCAGCGATGATGGCGTCTGCAACTTCTTCAGCTGTGACATCGAAACCGCTATGAATCGTTTCGCCATCTGCCGTGGCGGCTTTCCCGACTTTCAAGATGTCGTCTCGAGACGCATCCTTCAATTTGATCTCTTCGAGTGTGACCGGTAAGTCGAGAGCCATATAAAAGGCGACATAGTGTTCGAACTCCTCTTGAGGACGTCCTTCGAGTGCGAGTTGTACGAGTGTTCCGAATGCGACTTTTTCACCGTGCGTCAAATGGTGGATGTCTCCTTCAAGCGCGGTGAATCCATTGTGAATGGCGTGGGCTGCAGCCAAGCCGCCGCTTTCAAAGCCAAGTCCACTCAATAGGGTATTGGCTTCCACAACGGCTTCAAGCGCAGGTGTGACGACTTTTGCTTTGACAGCTTCATATGCTTGAATCCCGTATGTGAATAGAACCTCTTCACACCGTTCGGCAATCGCCTCCGCTGCAAGCGTTGGGACGCCGCCAGCCATCGTCTTGCCTCCGAATGCCAGGACACTTCGTACTTCCACCCACGTGGCTAATGCATCGGCAATACCTGACGCTAAGAAGCGTGGCGGTGCTTGTGCAATCAATTCCGTGTCCACAAGGACGAGATCTGGATTCTTTTTATAGAAACGGTAACTTTCGAAATTGCCTTCCTCTGTATAAATGACCGACAATGCACTCGTTGGTGCATCCGTAGAGGCGATGGTCGGTACGATGACGATGCGCGCATCCAATTCATCTGCGACCGCTTTTGCTGTATCGAGCGTCTTCCCACCGCCGAGACCGATGACAAGCGCTGTGTCACTCTCCTTAGCATCTCTAGCGATTCGAGTGATCTCATGCTTCGAAGCTTCTCCGACAAAATCGGCTTTCGTCGCTTTGAGCTGACTCGCTTGCAGAGATTTGGTCACCCGTTCGCCGATCAACTCCCATACGACGTCATCCGCGATGAGTAAAGCGTTTGAACCGAAGTGAGCGACAAACTCTCCGATGCGGTCAATCGTTTGTTTCCCTTGCACATACTTGGCCGGACTGATGAAAATGCGTTCTGACATAGTGAACTCCATCCTTTCATATCAGGTTTGATGTAAGTGCTTACAAGGTCATCATACTACAGTTTGTAAAGAATGTTCGTGAAGATTACATGAAGAACGGCAACTGACCGAGCACAAGTAATAGGATGATGATGGCGACGACAATGAGAAACCCCCAGTCGTTCATTCGTTTCGTCATAGCACACGTCTCCTTCATAGACTAGAATTGCGATTCCTCCTCAGTATAGGAGGTCGGAAGAAAAAGGGAGGATGAATAAATCACCAGGTCAAAAAAAGATATGCCTTGTCGTGAGACGGCAGGTCATTGGGTTTAACAGATGATGAATCGGGAACAGTAGAGTCGTATGTTGATTTTATTGAAGGAGGAATTGAGTATGTCGAAACATGTACTGATTGTCACGACGTCAGCAAATCAATTATCAAATGGTCATGCAACGGGACTTTGGCTTGAAGAGTTTGCCGTTCCTTATTTATTGTTCGAAAAAGAAGGATATAAAGTGACGGTCGCGAGTATCGAAGGTGGAGACGTGCCAATCGATGCGAATAGTTTAGAAGATGGTTTGTCAGAAGACATTCTCAATACACGGGAATTGCTCAAAGACACAGCTCGTCTCGATCAAGTAGCAGACGAGTCGTACGATGCAATCTTCTTACCGGGTGGTCACGGGACAGTCGTTGATTTCCCAGAAAATGAAACGTTACAACGTGTCATTCGCAATGTATACGAGAGTGGAAATATTGTCGGGGCAGTTTGCCACGGACCAATTGGATTGGTCAATGTGAAACTCAGCAACGATGAGCCACTCGTTAAAGATAAACAGGTGACAGGGTTCACCGATGCAGAAGAAAAAGAGATGCAGCTCGATTCTGCCGTCCCGTTCCTACTTGAAACAGGACTACGCAATCAAGGCGGGCAGTTCAAAGGAGCTGACAACTGGGCGGTGAACGTGGCGGTTGACGAACGTCTCGTCACGGGTCAGAACCCTCAGTCTTCTGAAGCGGTCGGGAAAGAACTTGTTAAGTTACTCGGATAATCGTGTGAAGCAACTTCGAATGTTGAAGTTGCTTTTTTATTTTTTGGACATATGTCCTATTCAAGTCATCTCTCTTTTCGTAAAGTCAGACGAAGAGAAAGGGGAATGACATGGGAATTTTATTTGCCATCTTATCAGGGACGTTCATCGCCCTTCAAGGAATCTTTAATGCAAAACTAGGAGACGCGGTAGGCGCATGGATGTCCGTCACAATCGTTCATTTTGTCGGACTTCTGTTAGCACTCGCGATTTACTTCTTCAAGCGAGATGCGGACATGACAGCCTTCAAGCGTGTGCCTTGGTATTATAGTTTGGGAGGATTGTTCGGGGTATTCGTTGTCTTCGGCGAACTGACGGCGATTCAACAACTCGGGGTTACATGGGCAATTTGTGTATTGCTTGTGGCACAATTAGTAGGAGCCTTCATCATCGATTTGAATGGTTGGTTTGGTGTCAAACGGAAACCGATGAACACGGGACAGGTCATGGGACTCGTCTTGATGGTCGTCGGCATCGGAATCTATACATTTTCTTAAGGAGTTCATTTTACATGATGAATATTATGGATGCACTGACACGATTGCAGTGGAATCATCTGTTTTCGAATGAAACGCTTGAGTCCTCATCCGTGGTGACGTATGCGTCCGGGACCATGTTATGTTCGAACGATCAACACATCGAATCTTTATTCGTCGTCCTTGAAGGGCGCGTCAAAATTTATACGCTCAGTGAAGAAGGAAAATTGCGATTGTTGCGTCTGAAGGCTGCTCCAACATTGATTGGAGATATCGAGTATGCGAGCGGACGCAATGTATTGCATACGGTTGAAGCGGTCGGTCCCGTAACGTGTCTGCGTATCCCTTTCGAGGCGCTTCGACGATATAATCGCACGGTCGAATTCACGGAGCATCTGTTACGAGGCGTGTCCGAAAAATTATTCATTGAGGCAAACGCCTCGTCGAATCATCTCATGTCGACTCTCGAAGAGCGGTTGGCCGGTTACTTGATCTCACTCAGTGAATCTGGGAATGAACTGTTTCAAGCGGAGATGAGTCAACTGAAACGGAAAGAAGTCGCAGAATGGCTCGGGACGAGTTATCGTCACTTGAACCGAACGCTACAGGCATTCGTGGATGAAGGATTGGTCAAACGAACGAGAAAAGAAGTGATCATCTTAAACAGTGAGCGATTGAAGGAACGTGCGAACGGCATGTTTTATGAGTAAGGAGGGATTATATGATTTTTGGTATCATCTGTTCGGCAGTGGCTGGGGCATTTATTAGCGTACAGGCGGCGGTCAACGCGAAAATGAATACAAATTTAGGGGCATGGGCCACCACGGTATTGGTCTTTATTGTTGGTTTGGTTGGATCCATCATCCCGTTAGTATTATTTGGAGGAAATATTGCTGGATTACGTGACTTATCGCCAATCTATTGGCTCGGTGGTTTGCTTGGGGTCGGTGTCGTGTACTGTGTCATGCGAAGCATCCAGATTCTTGGACCCACGTTGTCCGTGTCACTCATTCTCGTGTCACAACTCATTTGGGCATTAGTCGTCGATTTGTACGGCGCCTTCGGGATGCCTCAAATCACATTATCGGCTGGACAAATTGGAGGGCTCACCATCCTTCTTGTCGGGGTTATTCTCTTTAAACAGTCTCAGACGGCAGCCATCGCCAAACAAGCTGTCAACGAAGCCACTTCTTGAGGAGTGGCTATTTTTCTGAGCAAAACGGGTACAGGTTGGTAACGATTTTTTGATAAAATGAAGCAGTATGGTTAAAAATTAGCTGAGGTGATGAAAAAAGTGGATTCTTCCATAGTGATTGATTTGTTGATTGTTTTGTTTTTGATTGTGTTGAACGGGATTTTTGCGATGACAGAAATTGCGCTCATCTCATCGAAACCTGCAAAACTTGAGGTTGAAGCAAATCGAGGGAAACGAAGTGCCAAGATTGCGCTTCATTATTCGAAAGACCCGACAGATTTGTTGTCGACCGTTCAAGTCGGAATCACATTGATTGGGATTATTAACGGGGCCTACGGGGGCGCACGCTTCTCGGCACCGCTCGCATCGGCGTTTGAACAAGCCGGGATGAGTACGCAGTATGCCGGAACCGTTGCTTATGTAGCCGTCGTTACAATTATCACGTATCTATCCCTGATTATCGGTGAATTGGTCCCGAAACGGATCGCGCTCGTCTCGCCTGAGAAAGTCACGATGGCGATTATTCCTTCGCTCGATCTATTCAGCAAGGTGATGAAACCGTTCATTTGGATTTTATCGAAGTCAACACTCTTCTTGTTCAAACTCCTTGGATTGAAGGCGGAACAGACGAGTGGGGAGACCGAACTTGAGATCAAACAACTTTTGTTTGAGGGCGCTCAACAAGGACAGTTCGCTCATGAAGAAGTTCGACAAGTCGAACGGGTCTTTGCGTTTCATGATCAATTGATTTATGAGCTCATGCAGCCACGGACGACGCTCGAATGGGTCGACTTAGAAGATGACATGGACGATATGAAGAAATCGATTTATGAAAGTAAACATAACAAGTTACCGGTCGGGCGCGACTCGCTTGACGACTTTGTCGGGTACATCGACGTACGTGACATCTTGACGTTGCCGACACTGCGTGAGCCGTCACAAATTTTGAAGCGCATCAAACAGCCGCTCATCGTTCCAAAACAACGAGAGGCGAGCCAAGTGCTTCAAATGATGCAGAAAAATGGTGTCGAAATCGCCTTTGTTTTAGATGAATACGGCGGATTCCTTGGCATGGTCACCCTGTTCGATATTTTGGAAGAAATCGTCGGAGAGGTGATGATTGAAGAGGATACACCGGAAGTGGTACGTCGTGAAGATGGATCATATTTGGCGGATGGGTTACTCGGAATCGAGGATTTGAAGCGAACGTTCGAGATTCGGGATGACCGATTCGACGAAGGGCGCAACTCCTATCATACGCTCGCAGGACTCGTCATTTATGCACTCGGTGATTTTCCGAAACGGGGCGATGTGGTCGAAGCGTACGGTCTTCGCTTTGAAGTCGTAGATATGGACGGAAAGCGTGTCGACCAAGTGCTTGTTTCAGAATTAAAAGAACCAATTACAGAAGAGGACTGATGCGATGCATCAGCCCTCTTTTTCGTGTGTCATCCACGTTCGTTGTAAAGCCCCTAACAAGACTTGGGCTGTGTGCAACATCGCTCGTTCATCCACGTCGAAGCGGGGATGATGATGCGGGAAGATTGCAGAGAGCTCGGGATTTCCTGCTCCTGTGAAGAAAAAGCTACCAGGAACGTGCTCGACATAATAAGCGAAATCTTCCCCGACCATGAGTGGTGCCATCTCAATGACACCGTCTGCACCAACGACCTCCACCGCACTCTCACGGACGAGTTCCGTTTCGGTCACATGATTCACGACAGCAGGATATCCTTTTATATACTCCAATTCATAATCAGCATCGCTCGCCTCACAGACGGAACGAATGATCCGCTCCATATCGGAGATGATTTTTTCTTGCGTCTCCCGAGTGAATGTACGTACGGTACCGGATAATTTGGCTTCTTCGGCAATGACGTTGAATGCTTGTCCGGAGTGGAGCGTACCGATGGTCAGCACGGCAGGTTCGAGCGGATCGATTCGCCGACTGACGACCTGTTGGAGATGATTCGCCACGTTCACAGCAACCATGAGGGCATCAACTGTATGTTGCGGAATCGCGCCATGTCCACCTTTTCCTGTAATGGTCAATTCAAAGCGATCGGCCGCAGCCATCACAGGACCTGTTTTCACCCCAATCGTCCCGAACGGAAGTGGCGTCCAAATGTGCGCACCGTATATATAATCCACATTGTCGAGACAGCCGTCTTCAATCATCGGTTTGGCACCACCTGGAGCCAATTCTTCGGCGAACTGGTGAATCAATACGACGTCTCCTGGAAGACTCATCTCAGTCAATACTTTCGCTAAAACAAGAAGGGTCGCCGTGTGGGCATCGTGTCCACACGCATGCATGACCCCGTTCACTTTTGAACGATACGGGACATCTTTCACATCTTGGATGGGAAGAGCGTCAAAATCGGCACGTAATGCGATGGTCGGACCGTCACCGCCTTTGATTCGACCAACGACCCCATTGCCACCAACGTGCTCACGTACTTCAATCCCAAGTTCACGGAGATACGAGGCAATCATCTTTGGTGTTTCGACTTCTTGAAAAGACAGTTCAGGATATTGGTGAAAATGGCGTCTTAGGGACACCATTTCTTCGTATAATTCCGTCAATCTTAAATCGAGGTCAGTCACAAGCATAGCAAACACTCCTGTCAGTGGATTGGTTTTGGTTGAAGCAAGGACCATATGTCATGTGAATCCAAATCATCGAGAATCGGTTGAGGTAACAGCTGTCGGGCTTCATTAGCCGTCACCCATCTTGCATCACTATGCTCTTCGGACAATGTGACGATTGTTGCGATGGGGTGAGCCAAGTACGTCATAAGGACGACTTGGCGGTTTGGATCGGTTAAAAATGTCGTAGCGTACAGTAGGTGTTGAACCGTGACACGTAGGTCGGTTTCTTCAAATACTTCTCGTTCTAAGGCCCGTTCGAGCGTTTCGCCGAAATCGAGCTTACCACCGACGAGCTCCCACGTTCCAGGGTGGACCTCGTCATCTGTTGCTCGTTTGATGACGAGCATCTGGTCGTTTTGCACAATCACCGCTTTCACGGCGACAACGATGGTTGGAATAGACATCGAAACACTCCTTTTGTATGAAATCATGAGACAACTCACAGTAAATATGAATCATTGACTATATTTTTCTAAGTTACGCTTATGTTATACGACGAGAGGGAATTAATACAGGAGAAAATGAAGAAATGAGGTGCCGACATGGGGTGGATTATTGCGATTGTAGCGGTTGTCGTGCTCGTACTCATCTATTTTTCGATGTACAACGGGCTCGTCAAATATCGAAATTGGGTCGATGAGGCGTGGGCTCAAATCGATGTACAGTTGAAGCGGCGGTATGATCTGATTCCGAACTTGGTCGAGACGGTGAAGGGCTACGCGAAACACGAGCAAGAAACGCTTGCGAAGGTCGTCGAGCTGAGAAACCAGCTCGGAGAAAAGTCGAATCGTCAGGACCAAATGGCAGTGAACGATCAATTGAGTGGAGCACTGAAAAATCTCTTCGCGCTTCGTGAGGCGTATCCGGACTTGAAAGCGAACGAGAACTTCAAGATGTTGCAGGAAGAATTGACACAGACGGAAAATAAGGTCGCGTATTCGCGCCAGCTCTATAATAATACGGTCATGAAATATAACACGAAAATCGAATCGGTCCCGACGAATATCATCGCTTCCGTCCATCATTTCGAAAAGCGCGATATGCTCGAGGCACGTGCCGAAGAGCGCGAGAACGTTCGCGTTTCGTTTTGATGAATCGAGGTGGCGCGTATGCTCCTCTATGAACAGATTCGAAAGAATAAAGTGAAGACGGTCTTCATCGTCACAGGGTTTGTCCTATTCGTCCTTCTCGTTGGGGCGGCGATTTCCTACGTCACCTACGGGGACGCAGTTCCAGGGTTAATTTTCACACCTATTTTCTCGTTGTTTTATGTCGGTATCGTCATCATGTCGAGCACGAACATCGTCATGAAGATGAATCGGGCGCAAGAAGTGACATCGGTGGAAGAACACCGCTTTTTATGGCATACGGTCGAAAACATGGCGATGGTCGCGCGAGTGCCGATGCCGCGCATCTTTATCATCAACGACCCATCGCCGAACGCATTTGCGACGGGGTTGAAGCCAGAAAAGGCGGCTGTCGCCGTCACGACGGGACTGTTGGATCGATTATCGCGAGAAGAAATAGAAGGGGTGATTGCGCACGAGGTCGCGCATATTAAAAATTATGATGTCCGACTCTCGACGGTCACGCTCGCACTCGTTTCAGTCATCGCTATCATGAGCGATATCGGGTCGCGCATGCTGTTCTTCAGAAGTATCGGTGGAAGACGCGATCAAAACCAGAATCCAATTTTCATGATCATCGGACTCGTCCTGTTGGTATTGGCACCGCTCATCGCCATGCTCATCAATATGGCGATTTCCCGGAATCGCGAGTTTCTGGCAGATGCGAGTGGGGCGGAACTGACCCGAAACCCAGATGCGCTCGCCTCGGCGCTTGAGAAGATTGCCAACGTCGAGACACCCGTCGAGCAAGCGTCGAGTGCCTCGGCACCGCTTTACTTCTCCGATCCACTTAAGAAGAAGGTGAGTGGTCTATTCTCGACACATCCCGATCCAGTCGAACGCATTTCCCGACTTCGTCAAATGTAGTCAGAGCCTGTCCGGTTGCGGCAGGCTCTTTATGTTACACTGAACTGGGAAAATAAGGGGGTGGATGAGTTGAATAAAAAGATATACATAGGTTTAGGCGGCGCTTTACTAGTCGCATTATTTTTATTTGGGCTAGGGCCATATATTGTACATACAGTACTTAAGGTTTTCATGTGGCTCACACAGTACATCTTACCGTGGATCTTCCTCTACTATTTCATTCAATTTTATAAACAATATACAGCCAAACAAGAAAAGCCACCTGAATGAGGTGGCTTTCGACGTTTATCCGGCGCGGTGGCTACGGATTTTTTCAATCTCATCGAGGACGAACTGAACGTTTGTGCCGACGATGACTTGAATATGGTTTGGACTGACGACTTTGATTCCCGGAATACCGGCTTTTTTGATTTGATCTTGGTTGACCGTATCCATGTCTTTGACATCGACGCGTAGGCGTGTGATGCACGACTCGATGCCTGTGACGTTGCTGTCACCGCCGAGACCGTCATAAATCATATGTGCCATTGCTGAGTATTCGCTACCTGAAGCTGATGCGACCGGAGCGACTTTCGCTTCACCGTCTGCCGTCTCACTTGCAACCGCATCGACGACTTCATCTGGTTCACGACCTGGTGTTGCCAAGTTGAGCTTCACAATCATGAAGCGGAAGATGACGTAGTAAATGACTGCGAACACGAGACCTTGAACGATGAGCATATACGGCTGGTTCGCAAGCGGCAAGCGTGAGCTCAAGATAAAGTCGACCAAGCCTGCGCTGAACCCGAAGCCGGCTGTCCATTGGAACGTTGCCGCAACGAAGAGCGAAATTCCTGTAAGGACTGCGTGTACAAGGTAAAGAACAGGAGCGAGGAACATGAATGAGAACTCGAGCGGTTCTGTTACCCCTGTGAAGAATGAAGCGAATGCCGCTGCGAGAAGAAGTGAAGCGGCTTGTTTTTTCCGTTTCGTTTTCGCTGTGTGGTACATCGCGAGTGCTGCGGCCGGAAGACCGAACATCATGATTGGGAAGTAACCTGCTTGG
Organism: Exiguobacterium sp. AT1b; assembly: GCF_000023045.1. Taxonomy (GTDB): domain Bacteria; phylum Bacillota; class Bacilli; order Exiguobacteriales; family Exiguobacteriaceae; genus Exiguobacterium. The sequence goes on from NC_012673.1 coordinate 1,835,439, forward strand.
TACATCCCTGTCACACCTTTTTCACCTTGACCTGACCAGAAGTTTCCGATGTCGTTGATTCCTGCGACGTCGAACCAGAATACCGAGTTGAGGGCGTGGTGAAGACCAGTTGGAATCAAGAGACGGTTAAAGAATCCGTAAAGTCCGGCACCGAATGCGCCAAGTTTTGAAATCGATTCACCGAATCCGACGAGACCTGTATAGACGACCGGCCAGATGAAGTAAAGGGCGACCGAGACGAGAATCATCGAGAAGGCTGTCATGATTGGTACGAGACGCTTCCCACTAAAGAAGGCGAGAGCATCTGGCAGTTTGACTTGACTGAAGCGGTTATACATGGAAGCGGCGACGAGACCGGATAGAATCCCGACAAAAGCATTCCCAATCTTCCCGAATGCCGGGTTGACGGCTTCTACGTCGATGCCTTGGAACAACGCAACCGTTCCTGCAGAGAGAAGCGTTGTGACCGTCAAGAAGGCAACGAGACCACTGAGTGCTGCTGAACCGTCACGGTTCTTAGCCATTCCGAGCGCGACCCCGACTGCGAAAAGAATTGGAATGTTATCGATAATCGCGGCCCCCGCTTTAATTAAGAATGCAGCGGCAATGTTTTCAGATCCCCAGCCGACTGGGTCAATCCAATAACCAATCCCCATGAGAATGGCAGCAGCCGGTAGTACGGCGACCGGTAACATGAGGGAACGTCCGAGACGTTGGAAAAAGTTCATCATTGTTGATTTCCTCCTTTTTGATGGTGTTGATCTTGTAGACGTTGGATGTGAAGCGTAATATAACCAAGTTCTGACTCGGGCAAGACGATGCCATAGGTCTCTTCCATTTCTTTTGCGACATCTGATGCACACGCATAGGCAGACGTGAACTTCGTCTGAATCATGCGGAGCATGTCTTCATCAATCGTATGATGATCGTAATGGTTGACCCGATCCATGACGAACCGTAAATGAGTTAATAATCGTTGGTAGGATAAGTCATCTTCTTCAATGGATACATCGAGTCGTCGTGAAATCGATTGAATCATGTCGCGGACAATTGTTGTCTGTTTGACCGTCTTGCGTAAATCACCTCCTTTCACTTTCATCGTATGAATATGAAGCGCGATGAACGCAGCTTCGTCTTTCGGCATTTGGACGTTGAGCTTTTCAGCGATATGCTCAATCGCCCATAGTCCAATCTCATATTCATTCCGATAGAGGATTTTAATCTCGTTCAACAGTTTGTTGCGTAATGAGATCCCATCCATTTCCCGCTCGATGGCGAACGAGATGTGGTCGGTCAAGACAATGTGGATATGTTCGTTGAAGGATGTCTCGAGACGCTTTTCCGCATAAGAGATAATGTCCTCGGAAACGGTGAAGTGTTCAACGGGAATCCGGCTCAACAACTGTTGGAACTTGTCATTCTCTGGCATGATGAACAACTTTTCGATCTTATGTGGATTGACGATGTCGTTCTTCGCTTTTTTAAACGCGACGCCAGGACCAATCGCAATCTTTTCTTCACCCTCGTCTGAGACGATGACCGCATTGTTGTTTAGAATCTTTTTGATTTTAATCATGTGTCCTCCTTATTCCGGAGTCACGCTTCCACTCGGGCGACAATCGTCTTGCCCGGAACAGCTTCCTTCGTGAACGTGAAGGCGTAATGATGGGCAAGTGCGCCACCATTCGTCACGACCATTGGCGTGACCGTGTCCTTACCAGCTTGATGAATTTGCGCCAAGTCTGCTGTGAGTAACAGCTGTCCCGTCTTAACGTGGTCGCCCACATCTACTTGAAGATCAAATGGTCGACCTTCGAGTTCAACAGTATCGAGTCCGACGTGTATCAAAATCTCAGCCCCATCCTCGGTTCGAATGCCGATGGCGTGCTTTGTCGGAGCGATTTGTACAATCTCCCCATCAGCCGGTGAGACGACAGCGCCGTCTGTTGGTGTGATGGCAATGCCATCGCCCATCATTTTTTCACTGAAGACCGGGTCCGCTACTTGTTCGAGTGGAATGACGTCTCCTTCCATTGGTGAGTGCAGTGTCGGTTTGTGTCGATTCATTAACTTATTCCATAGCATATCAATTACATCCTTTCTTGAAACAAAACGCCGAAAAACAAAACAGGCATGGAGTATAGACGGGTGGCATGCACCGTACGTCTTACCCCATGCCTGATCGAATCAGTCACATGTGATCGCTATTCGTTTCTTCACGTTCAACATAACATGTGTCGGTTTGAGACACAAGTCTTTTTTTGAAAGCGTTCTCTAAAATTTTACAAGGGGATGAATCTGTTGTATAGTAGGGACGAATCTAAGTTAAGAAAGGTGTTGCATGTTGATGAGTGAGGTTGTATCTGCCTAACGAACTGAAAAATGTCGGATGACACGTCTTTTTGTCATGCCGTCATGTTCCGTTACAGATACCGCCCATCAAAAACTGCCAGACACCCGTCTGTCTTTTTGCGTTGGTCGTCATCGACCGACGCTTTTTTGTTTGCGCGGTATCTCGATTCTACGATTTGAGGAGAGAGACACATGAACGAACAAACATTTGAAAAATTACAATACAACGAATTGATGATGAAAGTAGAGCGCTTCTGCATCAGCGGATTCGGGAGACGATTACTCAGGCAGCAACGCCCAACGAGCCACATGGCGACGGTGAAGAAGCGTCTGCAAGAAACATCCGAAGCCCGCGCGATTTTAGATGCGACGTCACACGTCCCGTTCATCGGTGTGTCTGACATGGAAACCATTATCGGGAAGTTGCAACGAGGCATTCAACTCGAGGCAACAGAACTTGAAGCGGTCGCTGAGTTTTTACGGGGAGCACGCAAGTTGAAGCGATTCATGCTCGAACATGAATTCTTTGCCCCGCTTCTTTCGGCTTACGCTGCCGGTATGGGCGAATGGCGAACGTTAGAAGAAGACATCACACAAGCGATTCGAGCCGGACAGGTCGTCGATGAAGCATCGAAAGAGTTGAAGCGGATTCGTAAGCAAGTCGACATTTTAGAAGGACGAATCGAGGAACGATTGACCAAGTTCTTAAAGAGCGCGGCCAATCGCGAGATGATCCAAGACGGATTCGTCACGAAAAAACAGGACCGCTTCACCATTCCAATCAAAGCTTCTTATAAGCATAAAGTGGCAGGGACGATTGTGGATACCTCGAATCGTGGGACGACGGTCTTTATCGAACCGGAAGCGATTGCGAAGTTAAATGCTGAACTCGTCGTCAAGCGTACGGAAGAAGCGGTAGAGGTGTATCAAGTACTAGCGACGTTGACGGGAGCGGTGACAGAAGTCCTTCCTGACATCGAATCGACGCTCGATGTCATCGCCCAGTACGATATGGTCTTCGCCAAAGGGAAGTACAGTCAGTCGATTGACGGGGTGACACCACACGTCAATGTGAGCGGTCGCATCCGATTGAAGCAAGTACGTCATCCACTTTTAGAAAGCGCCGTTCCACTCGACTTTGCCATCGGTACAGACTATCGCGGCTTGATCATCACCGGACCGAACGCCGGAGGGAAGACGGTCGTCTTGAAAACGATTGGACTCCTTAGTCTCATGACGATGACGGGACTGCATATCCCGGCTCACACCGATACAGTCATTTCGACATTTGATGAGGTGTTCGTCGATATCGGAGATAATCAGGATTTAGAGTCGGCACTCAGTACGTTCTCTGCACACATGTACAATGTGGCGAATATCATGCAGACCGCTGGAAAACGGTCGCTCTTGTTATTCGATGAAATCGGAAGCGGGACGGAACCGAACGAAGGGGCGGCTCTTGCAATTGCCATCTTAGAAGCGGCATATAAACGGGGCGCGATTGTTGTGGCGTCGACGCATTACGGAGAAATCAAATCGTATTCTGAAGCGCACCCGGATTTCATGAACGCTGCGATGCAGTTTGACCCGGAAACGCTTGAACCGAAATACAGACTGCTCATGGGACAGTCTGGCGACAGCAACGCCCTCTTTATCGCCCGTAAGATGAAGTTACCGGAATCGATTCTGAAACAGGCATCCCGTTACATGAACGAGAAAACGTATGATATGACGAAAGTCGATGATTCTAAAATTACGCGAGAAGTGGAAATGGTACCACTTGAAGAGGCAGAGCACTTTGAAAAAGGTGACCGTGTCCGCTTGTTAGAGACGAATCAAGTCGGTCTTGTCTATTCGTTTGATGCATCGCGTCGACATGTCCGCGTGTTCGTAGATGCGGAATATGTAGAGTTGCCGAGCCGCCGCGTTCGTCTTGAGGCACGCGCGACAGAGCTCTATCCGGCTGACTATGATTTAGATACGTTGTTCACGACGTATCAGGAACGTAAGGAGGCTCACGACTTTGCCCGGGGATCGAAGAAAGCGTTACGACGAGTAGAGAAAGAGATCCGAGAAAGGAAGAAACAAGAGCAATCTAACCGGAAATAAAATGTCTAGATTCATTTAGAAAGGGCGGCCACCGCGAGTGACTGCCCTTTTGACTTATAAGCTGTTGCTTTGATTTTCTACGTTGCTGTCGCTCTCTGTTGAAGCATCGTCATCTGAAGAAGAAGTATCATCATGGTGTGGACCGTGTCCATGACGACCACCTTCACGTCCACCTCGCATACCACGAATATCTTCCAAGTCATCGTAACTTGTCACATCGGCAAACCGTTCTTCGTGATCCGCAAGAATTTGATCGGCTTCTTCTTGCGTCAAGTTCCCTTCTTCCACAGCGGTTGCGAGTTTTTCTTCATGCGACGTCATGATGGCGTCGATGAACGCTTCAATTGAAATGCCTTTTTCTTCTGCGAGTTCAGGGAGAGATTGCCCGTTTTCACGAGCCGCATCCACTTCTTCTTCCGTTAAACCGAGCGCTTCGATGAGAGCGGCATGACCTGCTTCCCGGTCACCGAACATACCAGGACCTCGTTCACCACGTTCGCATTGTGTGGATTCCGTCGTTGGTGATTCATCAGTCGTCGTGTCATTCGTCGCGGCATATACGCCTGTGCCTGAGACGGCCAATAGACCGGCTAAGGCGATTGCTAGTTTTGTTGATTTCATGTGTATCTCCTCCTTTGTTAATTCAAGTGTAGGACTGAAGGCGTTAGAAGTTGTGAGGGAGTTGCAAGATTTCTGCAAATTGTCTTTGGGAAACGGTGGGACGTTCGATGGGTACGATATAATGGAGGTGGAGGCGATATGAGATGAACGTACTCGTTGTGGAAGATGAACTAAAACTGGCGGACGGCATGTCCCGCTTTTTAACATATTCCGGATTTGAGGTGACCGTGGCGATGACTTTGAGTGAGGCGAAGCAACAGTTACATCAACGGTTTGATGCGGTCTTATTGGATGTCCGTCTCCCTGACGGAGAAGGCTGGACCTTGATTCCGACATTGAAAGCGCAACATCCTACACCCGCTATCATCTTGACGACGGCCCGCGGTGAGGCAGATGACCGCGTGTTCGGATTGGAACTTGGCGCAGACGATTATTTAGTCAAACCCATCGTGTTAAAAGAGTTGGAGATTCGATTGAAGCGTCTCGTGAAACAGACGGATATGATTCAGTTCGGGGCGCTCACCATCGACGTCAAATCGAGAATGGTACAAGAGAACGGACATCCGCTTCGACTGACGAATAAAGAGTATGAATTGCTACTGTATCTTTGGAAACATGTCGGGGAGGCGTTAGACCGGAACCGTTTGCTCGACGACGTATGGGATTACGCATTCGTCGGAGATACACGAACGGTCGACACCCATATTAAACAACTGCGGGACAAATCGCCGACCTTAAAAGAACAATTGAAGACCGTTCATCGGGTCGGTTATCGATTAGAGGGACTGTCATGAATCGATTAATGAAGAAGTTACTTTGGACGGCCATTCTACCACTTGCCGTGATGGCACTTTTAACATTCGGACTCACGTCATTATTGATCGGACGCTTCGCAGAAGAGGAGACGTACGCACAATTGGAGCGTGAGGCGGCGATTGTGTATGAAGCCATTCAAGAGGGACGTGGAATCCCGGGGCAACTTGACGTGCTTGTATTCCAAAATGGGCAGCGGATCGAGTTCGAACGAGGTGGACGGATGCATCGCATGATGCCGATCAGCCTCGACCCGAATGACTTATCGGTTCAGGACGAAGTGAGTGTAAATGGCACCCGATTCTTGACGTATCTACAAGAAGAAGGGGATATTCAAGTCGTGACGTATAGCCCCGTTCCGTTCTCGAATCCACAATTCCAGCAAATCTACCTCATCTTAGCGGGTGGGTTTATTCTGGCCCTACTTGTCGCCATCGCTGTCACGTTTTGGATGAGTCGTCGGCTCACGCAACCGCTCGTCGAGTTGAAACAAGCGACCGCATCCATTATGGAGGGACGACACGATATTAGTTTGCCGAGCGTGACGAACGATGAGATTGGGGATTTGACCGTCACCATCGGACAAATGAACGCATCACTTCAAGAAAAAGAGGCGCTTCAAAAATCATTCATCTCTGGAGTTACACACGATGTGCGTACACCGCTCGCCATCGTTCGAAATGAGGCGGAACTATTAGAGCTCGGTGTCGTCCATGAAACAGAGATGGCCACAACCGGTAAAAGCATTACCGAGGAAGTGGACCGGATTGACCGACTCGTCAATCAGATGCTTGAATACTCGAAGTTGTCCGCTGGTTCGATTCCCCTTGAAATGGAATCGATTCAACTGGATGAATTGATTCGTCGATTGACGCCACGCATGTCCGAGTGGTTCCGACAAAAAGACGTGACACTCGACCTCCGACTCGAAAAGGTGTCAATCCAAGCTGATCGATTGGCGATGGAACGGGTGCTCTCGAATTTTATCAGAAATGCGTATGAGGCGAGCCCTGTTGGGGGAAACATCACCATCTCGCTAACCTCGAATCGATTAGAAGTGACAGATGAAGGGAAGGGAATTGACCCTACCATCCAGCATTCCATTTGGGATATGTATGTGAAAGGAGACCGTTCGAACGGACATGGTCTAGGTCTCGCTATCACGAAATTACTTCTTGACGCACAAGGACTTTCTTACGGGGTCGATTCAGATAAGGGGGCGACGTTTTGGATCGGATGGACATGACTTTATTTTTACGAGGGGTACGGTTAGAGAGGGAACGCATCCATTCAACGGGTTATCCGTACTCGTTACCAATCTTTCAGACACTCGATGAACTGACGTTTCATCATCCTGTCACCTTTCTTGTTGGAGAGAACGGGAGTGGGAAGTCGACATTGATTGAGGGGATGGCCGTGGCGGCCGGATTCAATCCAGAAGGCGGAGCACCTTCCTTCCAATTTGAAACAGAGTCGACGCATAGTTCCTTGTTTGAAGCGCTTCGTCCGATTCGAGGCCCGTATCGTCCAAAAGATGGCTTTTTCTTACGTGCCGAGACGGCATATCAGCTATCAAGTTATGTGGACGAGATGGCGAAATCAGGGCGAGATCCTGAACGGTTTTATGAATCATACGGAGGACGTTCCCTTCATGAGCAGTCGCACGGGGAAGCGTTTCTCTCCCTCATGTTGCATCGATTCCGTGGAGAGGGGCTTTACATTTTGGATGAGCCAGAGGCCGCATTGTCGCCGATGCGCCAATTGACGATGCTCGCACGCATGCATGAACTTGTCCAATCCGGCAGTCAATTCATCATTGCGAGTCATTCACCTATCTTGATGTCTTATCCAGGTGCGATGATTTTACAAGTGGAGACGGGCCTTACTCCGACTGCATTCGACGATCTGGAACATGTAAAGGTCATGCGCGACTATCTAGATGCGCCAGAGCGGATGCAACGGATTTTGTTCGAAGAGTAAAACGGTCACGATGTAAGCGTTTTAATTTTATGTTGACGTCAAGATTTCTAGGGAGTATGCTTATATCGAAAAGAAGAAAATCCACTTTGGGATTGTTACTGGTGATGCAGGCAAAACCTAAATTGATGCCATGACTCCATATTGGATTCTGGTGTGAATTTAGGTTTTTTTCTTTTCAGTTCAGTTGAATGAGAGCGAGGTGAGGAGACCATGCATATTTCAAAAGTGTTCAACAACAATGTCGTAGCCATCGATGCGAACGGTCAAGAGCAGGTCGTGATGGGACGTGGGATTGCGTTCCAAAAGCGACCAGGTGATCCGATTGACCAGACACGAATCGAAAAAATCTTTACGCTCGAGAGTAAAGAAAGCTATGAGCGATTTGTTCACTTTTTAAATGAAATGCCGACGGATGAGATGGAGACGGTGAAACAGATTGTCAGATTAGCCGAAGGGCGATTAACACAACCGATTCATGATTCGCTCTATGTGACACTAGCGGACCATCTACATTTTGCGCTTAGTCGGTATCAGGATGGAATCCAAATTCGAAATCCTCTCGTTTGGGAAGTGAAACGATTTTATGCTCCGGAGTTCGCTATCGGAAAAGAAGCGGTTAAACTGATCAATGAGCGGCACGAGGTCAAGCTTGATGAAGATGAGGCGGTAGCGATTGCCTTACATCTCGTCAATGCGACGATGTCTGGTGTCAAAGGTGAGAACCTGCATCTTGTTACCGAGATGACGAGAGCCACGCAAGCGATTCTGACGATCATTACGTACCATTTTCAAATCGAATTGGACGAAGAGTCATACGCGTATGCACGCTTTTTGACACATTTAAAATATTTTGTGCAGCGCCTTGCATCAGGAGAGAAGGTCAAGTCAACGGGTGACGAAACCTTATTCCTGATGGTGAAGCAGAGATACCCGGAAGCGTTCGAATGCGTTGAAAAAATCGCCGGGTTGATTGCGACGAAATATCATTACGACGTATCGATGGACGAACGGCTGTATATGATGATTCATATCGAAAACTTAATGAAAGAACGTCGATCCTAAGGATGGTTACTGATGACGCAGGCCAAACCTAAATGACTACACCTTTATTTGTGTAGTGATTTAGGTTTTTCTTTTTATCCAAAAACATGAGGAGTGAACAAGATGGACCAATATAAACAACTGGCAGAGACGATTGTGCAGCATGTCGGTGGGAAAGATAACGTCAAAAGTGTCTTTCACTGTGCGACACGACTGCGTTTCAAATTAAAAGATGAATCAAAGGCAAATGCGACTACGCTGAAGGAACAAGATGGCATCATCACGGTCGTTCAAAGTGGAGGACAATTTCAAGTCGTCATCGGGAACAATGTACCATACGTCTACAAAGAGGTTGTTGACGTTGGTGGTTTCCAGACATCTTCGACTGATGATGAAGAAAAATCAGGAGTATTCAACCGATTGATTGATGTGATTGCCGGAATCTTTACGCCGATTCTTGGACCGATGGCAGGTAGTGGTCTGTTAAAAGGGTTGCTCGCCATCCTTGTCGCATTTGGATTATTGACAGAAGAAATGGGCACATATGTCGTCTTAAATGCTGCGGCGGATGCACTATTTTATTTCCTACCTGTGATCTTAGGACATTCGGCGGCTAAGAAGTTTGGTGGAAACCCGTATATTGGGATGATCATCGGTGGGGCGCTTGTCTATCCATCGATTGTGGCAATTCAAGGAGCAGGTGAGTCTCTAACGTTCCTTAACGTACCTGTCGTCTTAATGAGTTATGCGTCTTCAGTAATCCCGATTATCTTGGCGACATATGTGTCTTCAAAAGTCGAAACATTCTTTAACCGTCATACGCATGAAGCTGTACGAAACTTCACGACGCCGATGATGGCATTGTTACTCGTTGTCCCGCTAACGTTTTTAGCAATCGGACCAGTCGCGACGTATGCGAGTCAAGGGTTGGCGAACGGATACTCATTCTTATATGAACTAAGTCCAACCATCGCGATCGCATTCATCGGTGCATTCTGGCAAGTGCTCGTTATGTTCGGTCTTCACTGGGGACTTGTGCCAATCATCATCAATAACTTATCAGTCGTTGGTATGGATACGATTGTTGTCGGTGTATTGATGGCCACGTTTGGTCAGGTCGGTGCTGTTTTAGCAATCACGTTAAAGGCGAAAAGTCCAAAAGTGAAAGGTTTGGGAACTTCCTCTACCATTGCGGGTGTCTTCGGAATCACAGAACCGGCGATGTATGGATTAACGTTACCTCGTAAGAAGCCATTCGTTTTCGGGATGATCGGTGGAGCCGCAGGTGGTGTCATTGGTGGTCTGTTCGGTACGGCGGCTTATGCGATGGGAGGACTCGGAATCTTTAGTATCCCTGTCATGATTCCGGCAACAGGTGTCGATTTAGCCTTTTACGGCGCATTTATTGGAATGGCGGTTGCAACAGTGGTCGCCCTCGTGTTGACAATGGTCTTCCACAAAGAAGAAGCGACGGTCGAGTCGCAGGCACAAGAGGTCGCCCAGTCTGTATCTGAGCAGGTAGGCTTTCCGGTCTCAGCTCCATTAAAAGGAGAGGTCGTGTCGCTTGAAACGGTTCGTGATGAAGTATTTTCGAGTGGGGCGATGGGGAAAGGGATTGCCATCATGCCTTCAGAAGGAGCAGTGTATGCTCCATTTGACGGTGAAATCGTCACGGTTTACCCGTCAAAACATGCAATTGGCCTTCGATCTGATACAGGTGTGGAAGTATTGATTCACATTGGGTTAGATACGGTCAAACTAAATGGACAGTATTTTGAAACGGTCGTTACGGATGGGCAGAAAGTGGTAGAAGGCGAATTGCTCGTCCGATTCGATATAGAGGCCATCACTCGTGAAGGATATGAGACTATCACGCCAATCATTGTGACAAATACCGATCATTATTTAGACGTATTGCCAACTTACACAGGAACGGTAGAAGCGAATCATGGCGTATTGCGAGTCATTGTATAACAAAGGAGGAGACAACATGAAACAAGTATCAAGTGATTTTCTATGGGGCGGGGCCACTGCGGCCAATCAACTAGAGGGCGGTTATCAGGAAGGCGGTAAAGGACTTTCGATTGCAGACGTGATGCCAGGTGGGAAACAGCGAATGAAAATCATTCATGACCCAGCGTTTGATTTTGAGTTACATGATGAATATTCATATCCGAACCATGAAGGAATTGACTTCTATCATCGTTACAAAGAAGATATCGCCCTTTTTAAGGAAATGGGATTCAAGACGTTCCGTATGTCGATTGCCTGGTCACGAATTTTCCCGAACGGCGATGAAGTGGAACCGAATGAGGAGGGACTCCAATTCTATGATCGTGTCATCAATGAGTTGGTCGCCCAAGGCATTGAACCACTCGTGACGATTTCTCATTATGAGATGCCCTTACATCTTGCGAAGCATTATGGAGGGTGGCGAGACCGTCGCTTAGTCACCTATTTCGAACGATACAGCCGCGTCTTGTTCGAACGTTATAAAGGGAAGGTCAAATATTGGTTGACGTTCAATGAGATCAACGGAGCGCAGTTCATGCCGATGCTCAGTCTCGGAATCGCAGTTCGAGAAGAAGAGAACACATTACAACTTACGTATCAAGGACTTCATCACCAACTGGTCGCAAGTGCACTCGCGACGAAAGCGGCCCGCGAGATTGACCCATCGATGCAAATCGGATGTATGCTGATTGCAGCTCCGGTTTATCCATACAGCTCAAACCCGGACGATGTTTGGTATGCCCACGATGCTGAGCGGATGATGAACTTCTTCTGTGGAGATGTTCACGTACGCGGGAAATACCCAAGCTTTGCAAAACGCTTTTTCCAAGAGAACGGCATTGAACTTGAAATGGAAGATGGCGACCTTGAAATCCTAAAAGAAAATACAGTTGATTTCTTTTCGCTCAGTTATTATATGTCGCGCACTGAAAAGGCTGAAAAAGACCAGAATGAAGCGGAAGGTAATATCATGAGTGGGGTCAAAAATCCATACTTACAAGCGAGCGACTGGGGATGGGAGATTGACCCGACCGGACTTCGTGTCATCTTAAACAAATTATATGAGCGTTATGAGCTTCCATTATTCATCGTTGAGAATGGATTAGGTGCATATGATCAAGTCGAGTCGGACGGAACGATTCATGATCACTATCGGATTGATTACTTACGTGATCATTTGAAAGGGATGATAGACGCAATCGAAGATGGTGTCGAAGTGATGGGGTACACGAGTTGGGGCTGTATCGATTTAGTGAGTGCTTCGACAGGCGAGTACAGCAAACGGTATGGTTTCATTTATGTGGATCGACATGACGACGGTACCGGTACGTTAGAACGAAAACGGAAAGAATCATTCTTCTGGTATCAAGAGGTGATTCGTTCGCAAGGCGCGAGCTTATATGAAGAGGAATCAGTCAAATGAAAAAGGCGGCCGCGGCCGCTTTTTTTCATGCTTTCGTAATCTTTCGCAATAAGATGATTGCGAGGCTAACGCCCCCGGCAATCAACATATACAAGACAATCTCCATCCATGTGCTCATTCGTCGTCTCCATCTGCAAAGACAGCAAGTTCACCTTGCGGCATCGCGACCAATAGATAGGCGTCTCCACCAAGTGGTCTCGCGTCTCCTGCTTGCCAGCACTCAAAGTGTTCTTGATATCCATTGATGAAGAGAAGAGATCCGGATTCAAATTCTAGTTCGAGATGGGGGTGTTCGTCACCGAGGCGTACGTGATGGATGCGCTCTCTTCTTAAGCGCATGAGCTGTTCGAGTTGTTCACCTTCATCAAACGTACTTTGCGTCGCATGGACATGCCACGGTCCCTCAATGGAGATCCAAGATTCCAGTCCTTGACGACTGAAATAGAGAAGATGATGGTTCGGACCAGAACCGAAATCGATTCCGACAAAAGAAGAGGCGGTAAAGAGGTGATGCAAAATAGATGTCGCTTGTTCGTGCTCTGTGGTAGACACACCGTCACCTCACTTTAAAGAGTTGTTATCATTATCATTTCACGTTACCACGCTAAAGTAAACGAATCTAACTCAATCTAGAAAAGAAACTGTAGATGATTCGCAAAGTATAATTTTGATTTATTTCACATTTCTGTATACAAAAAAACGGATATTCACGATGAATGTCCGTTTTTTTTTCAAACCTCATTATGCTTCGACAAAGGCAGCGCCGATCACACCCGCATCTCCTGACAATTGAGTGAGGCAGAGACGCGTTTTTCCACTAGCATGTGGATACATTTTATTCGAGACTGCTTGTTGTAATTCGTTCCAAAATAATGAGGCCGACATCATGACGCCGCCTCCTAATACAATCACATCAGGATCGACGGTATGAATGATGTTAGCTAGTCCGCTAGCCAGTTCCTCGACGAAGTGATGGCGGTACTCGTCATCTGATAATAGCGAAGGGACGTTTGTATATCCCTTTTCGCTTGCACGATTCATGAGTGCCGTACCACTAGCCAGTGATTCGAGAGAGCCTCGATTCAGTACAGGGTGAACTGGTCCGTTCGAACGGATAATCATATTTCCGATTTCACCGGCACTGCCGTTCGCCCCTCGAATGATTTGATGTTTATAGACATAACCGCCACCGATTCCAGTGCTGACTGTTACATAAAAAACAGCATCGAATCCTTTTCCTGCTCCAAATTTAGCTTCTGCGAGAGCTGCTGCATTCGCATCGTTTTCAAGGGTGACAGAAAAGCCGAGGCGCTGTGTTAAAGGCTCAACGATTTTTTGATTGTGCCAATTCGGGAGGTTTGGAGGCGTTAAAAACATCCCTTGTTTCAAATCGAGTGGACCGGGAGCCACAATTCCAACATGCTGGATATCGAATTCAACATTGAATTGATTAATCGCAGTCTCAATAGATTTTAGTGTCTCTTCGAAAGGAAGTTGAGGCTGCGTGTTAAACGTGAGTTGTTTCAGTACTTCACCTTTGAGTGAAACAGCCGCAATCCGAGTGTTCGTCCCTCCTAAATCAATCCCGATTCGGACAGCTTGTTTTTCATCGGAAGGAACACCAGTCACTAGACAAATCGCTTCTCCCTCAATCAAGAACGACTCATTGGCCGGGAGAAGGAGTGTACCTCCCGTAGGTACTTCCATCTCATCAATGATTAATGTTCCTTGCACGACAGATAGTAACCGGAACGTGTCGGTCGAAATCTTTTCTTTCGCTGTAACATGCCATTTTTCCACGAAGAAGAATGGATTCTTCGTCAAACGTGTTCGAAAGTGATCGAGTTGACGGATTGGTTCACTATAGCCAATGTGAGGGACGAAAGAAGCGAGAATGCCCTTTTCTACGTGAAGTTCACGTGGACGACCGGTCGTCACATCCAGTCGCTCGTAATCGTATAGACGATAGGTTGTGTCCGAACTTTGTTGAATTTCCAGTACGCATACCCCTTTTGTCAATGCATGGACCGTTCCAGCTGGGACATAGAAAAAATCACCGGCATGAATCGATTTTCGTATCAAGCCGTGTTCCAAATCGCCTGTTTCAAGCGCTTTGTTGAAGTCTTCTGAGGTGGCATAGGAGTGACCGTAAATGAGTGTAGCATTTGCTGGAGCATCGAGAATATACCAACATTCATTTTTTCCATATGATTCGTTTTCGAGTTGTTCCGCTAACGAATCATCAGGATGAACTTGAATAGACAAATCATCATTTGCATCAATCCATTTAATCAGTAGCGGAAACACGTCCGCTTTAACTTGAAACAACTCTGGATGTTGTTGATAGAGTTCACGCAAAGAAAGACCAACGTAACGTCCGGAAACAACGGTTGAACTGCCTTGTTCTAATGCAGAAGCCGTCCAGGCTTCACCAATTGAAGGGTCATTGAATTCGAATCCAAATTGCTTCAGCCGTTCCCCTCCCCAAAGTCGGTGTTGATAGTGTGGTTTTAAAAGAATAGCGCTCATATCCCGTCCTCCTATTAATTTGATATACACTTATGAATTTAAAAACTAAACAAAGTTTAAATCAAGTATAGACATGAAATTAATCATGTGTATAATAAAACATGTAACCGATTTCAAATAAGGAGTGAGGACACATGAAGAAAATCTTATTAGCGTGTAGTTCAGGGATGTCGACGAGTTTACTCGTAACAAAGATGAAAGATCATGCCACATCAATCGGGGATGAGGCGAAGATTTGGGCAGTCGGTCAAGATCAAGTCGTAACGGAGATGGACGAGGCAGATGTGATTTTGATTGGTCCACAAATGCGTTTCTTGTTGGATAAATTGAAAGCGCAAACATCAACACCGATTGAAGTGATCGATATGATGGCATACGGCACGGCGAATGGAAAAGCTGCATACGAACAAGCGATGAAATTAATGGGGTGAACAACGTGGAACAGGTAGACGAGTTAACCTTGGAGCAAATGGCATTCATGATGATTTTGCACAGTGGCAATGCGAGAAGTACGATTCAGGAAGCGATTCAACTGTATAAAACGAGTTCTTATGAAACGTTCGAAGAAAAGATTGATGAGGCACGTGGACAATTAAAAGAAGCACATCAAACACACTTTTCACAAATCCAAAGAGAAGCGAATGGAGAAAAAACAGACGTCTCTTTATTGCTTCTTCATGCAGAGGACCATTTAATGTCTACGCAAACGATGCTTGATTTGACAGCGGGTTTGGTCGAAATGGTCGAACAAAAGATTGTAAATCCTAATCAAGAAGGGTGAATCATATGTCACAGGACAATAAGATGTTCAACATGATCAGTAAACTGCTCATGCCGATGGCGACCTATTTAAACAACAGTCGCTATTTACAAGTATTGCGAGATGCATTCATGCTCGCTTTCCCGATTACCATGTTTGGGTCAATCATCGTCGTCATTGCAAACCTGCCGTTCCTCGACCGTTTCATGTCCGAGAGTACACTCAGTGTATTTAAAACATCACTCGGAAATGCACCATCTGCAACGATGGGGATTATGTCTATCTTTGTCGTCTTCGGTATCGGGTATTATCTATCGAAAAGTTATCAAGTCGAGGCTGTCTTCGGAGGAGCGATCTCGCTCGTGTCTTTCCTTCTCTTAACGCCTTTCTTGATTGAAGTGGACGGTATGTCAGAGGCAGTCGGGAATGTCCTTCCGTTGGATCGCCTTGGAGCGAAAGGGATGTTCCTTGCGATGATTACCGGATTCCTGTCCGGTGAGATTTATCGATTTGTCGTTCAAAAGAACTGGACGATTAAGATGCCGGATGGAGTACCGCCAGCTGTTGCGAAATCATTCTCAGCACTTGTTCCTGCATTATTAACCTTGACTGTATTTTTAACATTCAACATCATCGTGACGAACTTATTCAATACGAATCTTCATGACGTCATTTTCAACGTCGTTCAGCAACCGCTTGTGACATTAGGGAATGGTCTCATTCCAACGTTGATCGCAATCTTCTTCGTTCAGCTATTTTGGTTCTTCGGACTCCACGGTCAGGTCATCGTCAACTCGGTGATGGACCCGATTTGGAACACATTATCTGTGGAAAACTTGACGGCTTATACCTCGACTGGAGATGTTCCGAACATTATCAGTAAACAGTTCATCGAAATTTACACGGTAGGGCTTGGTGGTTCCGGATCTACACTTGCTGTCGTCGTGGCCATCTTGTTGTTCTTGAAATCGAAACAGTTGAAACAAATCGGGAAACTATCCCTCGGACCTGGACTATTTAACGTAAACGAGCCGGTCATCTTCGGACTTCCGATTGTTATGAACCCGCTCATCATGATTCCTTGGATTGTCGCACCGCTCGTGACGGTAACGGTCACATATTTCGCGATGTCGACAGGCTTAGTCCCACCACCAACGGGTGTCGCTGTTCCATGGACTGTTCCAATGTTCTTGAGTGGTATCATGGCGACGAACTCGCTTGCCGGAGGTCTTCTTCAAATCGTGAACTTCTTCATTATTTTGGCGATTTGGTTCCCGTTCTTGAAATTTATCGACCGCATGAACTTGAAAAAAGAGTTAGAAGAATCAACAGATAAACAAGAAGCAGTGTAAACAAATAGAGAAAATAGAAATAAGGGAGAGATAAAAGATGACGAACCCGACACAAACACGAATGAAAGAGCAAAAGACCTATCAATTTCCGACAGACTTTTGGTGGGGAACGGCTTCTTCTGCTACACAGATGGAAGGTGCTGCTTTTGAAGGTGGAAAAGGATTGAACATCTGGGATTACTGGTATATGCAAGAGCCGAACCGCTTCTTCAATGGCGTGAGCGCGACAGAGGCCTCAAACTTCTATCATTTGTATGAAGAAGATATCGCATTGATGAAAGAACTCGGGCATAACACGTTCCGTTTCTCCATTTCATGGTCACGCCTTTTTCCACAAGGTGTCGGGGAAGTAAATGAAGAGGCAATCACATTTTATAACAATGTCATCAATTGCTTAATCGATCATGGTATCGAACCGTTCATCAATCTGTATCACTTTGATATGCCGATGGCGCTTCAAGAACAAGGTGGCTGGGAGTCACGGGAAGTCGTGGAGGCATATGTCACCTTTGCGAAGACATGCTTTGAGTTGTTTGGTGACCGCGTCGAGAAGTGGTTCACGCATAATGAACCGATTGTACCGGTAGAGGGTGGATATTTATATGATTTTCATTATCCAAACGTTGTTGATTTCAAACGAGCTGTCCAAGTGGCGTACCACTCGATCTTATCGAGTGCGATGGCAATCGAATCGTATCGTGACATGGGACAATCAGGGCAAATCGGAATCATCTTAAATCTGACACCCTCATATCCGAGAAGTCAGCACCCAGCTGACTTGAGCGCAGCGCGCATTGCTGATGCGATGTTCAATCGCTCGTTCCTCGATCCATCTGTTTTAGGCACGTTCCCTCAAGAATTAGTAGATGTGCTGAAGTCGGAAGATGCGATGCCACAGATGGAAGCAGGCGATCTTGAACTCATTCGAGAACATACAGTCGATCTGCTTGGCATCAACTATTACCAGCCGCGTCGCGTGAAAGCGAAAGCATCGCTTCCGAATCCGGACGCACCATTCTTACCGGAAAACTTATTTGATTTCTACGAGATGCCTGGACGTAAAATGAATCCATATCGTGGATGGGAAATTTACGAAAAAGGAATCTATGATATTTTAATCAATCTAAAAGAAAACTATGGTAATATTCCATGCTTCATTTCAGAGAATGGAATGGGTGTCGAAGGTGAAGAGCGTTATCGTGACGAGAACGGAAGTGTCCAAGACGATTATCGGATTGACTTCATTCGTGAACATCTGAAATGGATGCATCAAGCGATTGAAGAGGGTTCGAAGGTGAAAGGCTATCATCTTTGGACGTTCATGGACAATTGGTCATGGAGCAACGCTTATAAAAATCGCTATGGATTTGTAGGTATTGATTTAGATACGCAACAGCGTACTGTAAAAAAATCAGGATACTGGTTTAAAGAATTGATTGAAGCGAAAGGTTTCACAGAATAATGAAGCGAACTGACAAAGACTACTCTTTGTCAGTTTTTTTTGATATATTGTACATATATGTCTATACATGAGGTGCTATATGTCTACTAAGAAAAAACCAAAATATGAAACCATTGCTGATGAAATTCGTAAAAGAATTATTGAACACGTTTATCCGCTAGAACATGCATTACCTGATGAAATCCATTTGGCCCAAGAGTTTGAGGTGAGCCGAATGACGATGAAACGTGCGCTTGAGATTCTCGTCATGGAAGGGCTGATTTATCGTAAACGTGGCAAAGGAACATTCATTTTACAGTCGAGCTTCCAAAAAGATCGCATCAACGTGATTAGCAAAGAAACGAGAGGGCTGACTCAAGTAATCGGAGATCGCTCGTTACGAAGTGAGGTCCTCAATTTTGAGGTGAAGTTTCCGAGTCAGGAAGTCGCCAATCATCTCATGATTGAGCTGACAGAACCAGTCTATGAAATACGTCGTGTGCGTTACGTAGACGAGGAGCCATATGTCATTGAATTGACGTACATGGTTGCTAACCTCATTACGGGAATCACACGTGAAATTTTAGAAAAGTCCGTGTATGCGTATATTCAAGAAGAGCTGGGTTATACGATTACAAGCTCGCATAAAGTGATACGAGCAGATAAACCGGATGAGTACGATCAAGCTTACTTGAAGAATGATGTCACTGAACCGATTATCGAAGTCGAGCAAGTTGTCTATTTGAGTAACGGGAAACCGTTCGAGTATTCGTTTGCCCGTCACCGATACGATAAATTTGTGTTTTCATCGGTCAATATTGTGAAGTGAAAGTCGCCGCGATGGCGACTTTTTCGTAAGGAGGACCCATCGTGGATGTGAGAATTGAACAAGCAGGATATGAGAGTAACGAGCCCGTCATTCAAGACATTTCGTTTGATGTACGGGCAGGTGAGATTTTAGGGGTGATTGGGTCGAATGGTGCAGGAAAAACGACCACCATCGCCTGTCTCACCGGAACGATTCCTTGGATGAAGGGAACGGTCGAGATGGAACGCTATGCGTACATCCCGGAGCAACCGGTCTACTATGATTATTTGACGCTGTCTGAACATATCGCACTCGTCCAAGAATTAACGGGAGTCGATTCAACAGAAAAAACGGAGGAGTTGCTACAGCTTTTCCGACTCGATCATGTGACCGATCGGTATCTCTCTTCTTTTTCAAAAGGGATGAAACAGAAGGCGATGATTTTATTGGCGCTCATTCAAGAAACGCATGTATTAATTGTCGATGAACCGTTTATCGGATTGGATGCAACGACGACGATTCAGTTACTTCGACTGTTAGAAACGGAGCGTGCGAGGGGGGCAAGTGTCTTATTAGTCACACACGTTCTTGATACGGCCGAGCGGTTGTGTGACCGGTTCGTATGGATCGATGACGGGCAACTGCTGGCGAGTGGGACAAAAGCAGAGATTCGTGAGGCACTCGAAACAGAGGGGATGACCTTGTTCGATATGATGGAAGATGTGGCGCTCCGATGATTGCGAAACGATTGTTTTGGATGCGTGTCTCCCGTTATTTAAAACAACAGTGGAAGACGGTCCGATTGATTGTCGACTGGACGATTTTTTTATACGGTGTCCTTCCTCTTCTCATATGGGCAGGCTATTCCTATTGGCAAGTCTGGGAAGGGAGCTTCCCCTGGTTAGGTGACATCCCTTATTTTCTCTGGGCACTTCTGATTGGATGGTTCATGTGGCAAGACCGCATGTTTGTCTGGATTGAGCGTGCCGATCTCATCCTTGTGTCAAACCGAAGCATGATTCGGGATTTGAAATGGTATTCGGTTTGGTATCATTTTACGCAACACGTGATTCAATATGGATGTTATGTGCTGTTGCTTGCCCCAATTTTATACATAAAGGGCAGGAGTGTGGGCGAGATACTCGCGTTTGGGGTTGCACTATTTCTACTCGGTTGGTGCCATGCATGGATTCAGTATCAATTTCGCCTCCGACACGCCCATCTCATGAAGCGAGTATTGATGGTACTCCTTGCTTTGGTAGGTGTGTATGCGTTATTGATTGATTCAGTGTTACTCAGTGTGTTGATCGGAAGCATGATGGTCACATTTGCGTTATACGTAGGGGAAGGATGGGTGTCGAAACATCCGAATATCGGTCGGGAGATTGAAATCGGGGAACGTGAGCGTGCCTCATTCGACCGTGTCCTGCTGACGACGTCAGGAGCCATCGAGAAGACGAGTGAGCGGAAACGTCCACTGTATCGACCGAGACCGAACCGCTTCGGCACCGTCAGGCGAACGATGGCAATCCTGATCTATTTCAGGACACCGAGCCACCGAAATCTATGGTTTCGACTCATTCCGCTCGGGGTCACGAGCGTGATTCTTCTCCCGAGTTGGTTCAAAATAGTGGTTCCGATTTATCTGTTGTATGTCGCCTATCAAGAACAGACGTCGTTCACGAGAGAAATGGAGCGACATCCATTCTTTCAATCCATTCAAGAAAGAGGTTCATCATGAACGAACAGCAGTATGAGCAACTGTTACAAATCGAGACGGCCAAACCTCAGCAAGGATTCCCGTCCTCAGCCGAATATCACCGTTATGAACCGACTCCTTACGAAGCACTCGATTTGCTTCGGGATGCGTATCCGTTAGAGTCCACAGATACCATCGTGGATTTCGGTTCGGGAAAAGGACGTCTGCCGTTCTATTTAGCGTATACGTTTCGTGTGAGGGCGATTGGTGTCGAGATGGACGGTGGATTTCATGAGGAGGCACTTCAAAATTGGATGAGCTATACGAAGAAACATCGTAATCGGGGAAGTGTTCAATTGGAACAGGGATTCGCGGAGGGATTCATGATTCCACCGGATGCGAATCGATTCTACTTCTTTAATCCGTTCTCCGTGAACGTCTTCCGCCAAGTGATTGCCAACATCATCGAATCTGTTGAAATAGATCCTCGCTCGGTCGATGTGATTTTATATTATCCGGCGGATGAGTACCTCCATTATTTGAACGACGAGACGCCTTTTCAGTACATACAAACGGTGCGATTGCCGCTGAAGAATCTTCATGAGCGATTTTTGATTTACCGGTTTGATATGATGGAATCATCTTGGTGATGGAGGAGTGAGCACGATGAAAAAGAAAGACATTTTAGAGGCTTATCGTTGGCGTCAAGCGACGAAAGCGTTCGATGCGGATCGTAAAATCAAAGAAGAGGACATGGAGTTCATTTTAGAGACGGGACGTCTTTCGCCGAGTTCGTTCGGATTCGAGCCATGGCAATTCGTCGTGGTGCGTCGGGAAGATTTACTCCAAAAGATTAAAGATCATGCATGGGGAGCGCAAGGTCAGGCACTGACTGCCAGTCACTTCGTGTTGATCCTCGCAAGAACACCGAAAGCCATGCGTTACGATGCAGACTATATTCGTCACATCGTCACAGGCGTGCAAGGGCGGACGGAAGAGGAGTACGCACAACGCGTGAAACGGGTACAGGAGTTCCAGGAGAACGACTATCGTCTCTTAGACGATGAGCGTGTCTTCCAGGAATGGATCAAGCGTCAGACATATATCCCTCTTGGGAACATGATGACGGCTGCCGCACAAATCGAAATTGATTCATGCCCGATTGAAGGGTTCAATCAAGAGGAGATTGATGAGTTGTTAATCTCAGAAGGTGTGATGGAACGTGGGGAATGGTCACTTTCGGTCATGGTCGCATTTGGGTATCGAGCGCGCGATTTCGCACCGAAAACACGTCGTGACTTTAACGAGGTCGTCAAATATATCGGATGAAAAAAAGAGTCAATCGCCGGGGCGATTGACTCTTTTGAATTATTTCCAGTCTGTGATGCGGTCGACTGGGAAGCGGACTGATGGATACCCTTCTTCTGCTGCTTTCCCGATTGAGAGAAGCATGACTGGAAGGTAACGTTCTTTGTCGAGACCGAACGCTTCAGCGATGTTCGCTTTGTCGTATCCGCCGATTGGGTTTGTGTCATATCCGTGCGCACGTGCGACGAGCATGAGTTGCATCGCTACAAGACCTGAATCGAGCATGATGCTATCTTTAATCATTTCTTTCGGTGCATCTTTGAAGATGCCTTTGATCATGTCGACTTGACGGTCGCGGACTTCAGCCGGCATCATACCGCGCTCTACCGCTGTATCGAAAATCTCTTCTGTGTAATCTGCCATTTGATAGTCGGCGAAGAGGGCGATGACAGCTGAAGATGTTTCCACTTGGCGTTTGTTGAAGCTTGCGAGTGGAAGGAGTGTTTCTTTTCCTTCTGCGCTATCGATGACGACGAAGCGCCATGGCTGTAAGTTAAGGGATGAAGGAGCTGTTGTCGCTTCTTCAAGAATTTGTGTCATTTCTTCTTTTGAGATTTTGACGTTCTCATCGTATACACGAATCGAGCGGCGTCCTTTGACAATCTCCATAAAGTCTTTTTGTGTGGCAGTGTTCATATTGTAGTCTTCCTTTCATGGTCAATAGTATCTTGTAACATCGTGAGTGATGCTAGTAACTGTTGTTGATCCTCTACCTTCATGTTGACAAAAAGTCGGTCCGTTAAGCACTCTTTTTGCTCAGTCCAATGTGCAATTTGTTCACGACCCTCGTCTGTCAACTCAACATAGATGACACGGTTATCTTGTTCACAGCGTCTCCGCGTGATGAGTCCTTGTGTCTCTAATTGTTTCAGGTGTCGGGTGATGGCGGCATGGTCGACATCGACGCGCTGTTGCAATTCACGTTGCCGCAATGGACCGACGTGATACAAGTTGCTCAAAATGTCGTAGCGACTCAAGCTGAGCCCGTCCATTTCAGAGTCGAATAATTGCCCTAATTCTTTTTGTACAGTGATGATGTGATAGAGAATTTGATCACGAAGCGAGCAAGAATCTCGCATGCACATCGCCTCCTCAAATCATTGATGACTCAATCATTGATGGGTCACACAATGTATAGTAAACCCATCCTGACGATATTTCAAATAAAAAGTTTTAAAAAATAGGTTGTCAAACTGTTATATAATAGTCTATATTATAACAAACTGATATATAACAATGATTAAAGGAGGATGTGAACGCTTGGAACACTATGAACGACTAGATACGTATCATATTCATGAGAAACTGCTCGAATTTGTGAATAAAAACGTACTTGAACCCCATGAAATTAACGCTTTTTGGGAAGGCGTCGAATCGCTTCTAGAGCGTTTCATTCCAGTGAATCAGACACTTCTAGAGCAGCGCACGACATATGAGCGATTGTTACAGGAGTGGTACAGTCGCCAAGAAGAAGTCGATCCAATCGAATACGAGACATTTTTAACGTCGATCGGCTATATCGAACCGGTCGTCGAAGATTTTAATATCGACGTGTCGAATGTCGATCGCGAAATCGCGCATCAAGCTGGACCGCAACTCGTCGTACCGTTAGACAATGCCAGATATGCACTTAACGCCGCCAACGCCAGATGGGGAAGTCTCTACGACGCCCTTTATGGGACGGACATGATTGACGAGACAGACGGTATGGAAAAGGGGCGAGCATATAATCCCGTTCGCGGTAATGAGGTTATTCGGTTGGCGAAACTGTTTCTGGATGACACGTTCCCGCTACCATCAGGGTCGCACAAGGAAGTGACACGATACGTCGTTCGTGACGATGTCGCCTATGCGGTAATCGGGGACGTCGAGCATTCGTTCGCAGATGATTCCTTCGTCGGTTACACCGGGGAACCGAACGAGTTGAAGACGTTGATGCTCAGACACCATGCCTTACACGTTGCACTGCAATTTGACCGCGAGCATCCGGTCGGAAAGGTCGATCCTGCTGGACTGATGGACATCGAGCTCGAATCAGCCCTATCCGCAATCGTGGATTGTGAGGACTCGGTCGCAGCCGTTTGTGCGGAAGACAAAGTTCATCTGTATCGTAATTGGCTCGGTCTGATGGATGGGACGCTTGAAGCCTCGTTCCAAAAGAATGGGAAGCGACTCTCTCGGCGTTTAAACGAAGACAAGCGTTTGATTGGAAAAGGTGGAGCGGAAGTCGTCCTCCCAGGACGCGCGCTCTTATTCATTCGGAACGTCGGACACTTGATGACGACGGACTTGATCCTTGATGCAGCAGGTCGCGAGGTGCCAGAAGGAATCGTGGATGCCATCTTCACTTCATTGATCGCAAGTCGCCATCTCCATCGTCGTCTCAACTCTCGAGAAGGATCGATCTATATCGTCAAACCGAAAATGCACGGCTCTGAAGAAGTTGCATTCACCAATGACCTGTTTGACGCCGTAGAAGATTTACTGGATCTTCCGCGCCATACGTTAAAAGTCGGCGTGATGGATGAAGAGAGACGAACGTCGCTAAACTTGAAAAATTGTATCGAGCAAGTAAAAGAGCGAGTCGTCTTCATCAACACGGGCTTTCTCGACCGTACGGGAGACGAGATTCATTCCTCGATGACACTCGGACCGATGCGTCGGAAGGGAGAAATGAAGACGTCACCTTGGCTCGCTGCATATGAACGGTTGAATGTATCAACCGGTCTCGAGAGTGGGTTCCATCATCAAGCACAAATCGGAAAAGGGATGTGGGCGATGCCCGACCGGATGCAGGACATGATGCGTGAAAAAATGGCACACATACGCTCCGGGGCAACGACGGCATGGGTGCCTTCACCGACCGCGGCGACGCTCCATGCGATGCACTATCATCAACTTGATGCTTTTGATGTACAGCGAGAATTGATGCAACAGCCTGTTTTGAAACACGAACGACAACAGCTCCTTGATATCCCGCTCGCGACGCGCATCTATTCGCAAGAAGAGATCAAGGAAGAGCTCGAGAACAACTTGCAAGGATTGCTCGGGTACGTCGTTCGTTGGGTCGAACAAGGTGTCGGTTGTTCGAAAGTGCCGGATATTCACCATATCGGACTGATGGAAGACCGGGCGACACTCCGGATTTCGAGCCAACACGTGGCCAACTGGTTACATCACGGCATCTGTTCAGCGGAACAAGTCGAGGTCACCCTTTATCGGATGGCACGAGTCGTCGATGAGCAAAACGAGTCAGACCCGAATTATCGACCGATGACGCCGAACGTCAATCAGTCGATCGCCTATCAAGCCGCCCACGAACTCGTGTTTCATGGGTTGAAACAGCCAAACGGGTACACGGAGCCAATCTTGCATCGTCGCCGCCGTGAATTTATGAAACGTCAAACTGTGGAGTTAAACCTTAAAGGAGGAACCTCATCATGACAACGAAAAAAATGGAAAGCGAACAGTTGATTGAACGTTGGGTCGTCCGCCGCATCGTATCTGGAGAATCGACAGCATCTTTGGCGAATACGGCATTCGTATACGGCAACGACTTGATGCGCCTCGTCTTGGATCGTGCAGACGGTTCGCTCCAAATCATGAAAGAGCCGATCGATGAAGTCGTCGTTTTCCGAAAGCCGGAAGATCGGGACGAAGAAAACGTTTGTCGTTGCTGCGGGATGGAGCATTCGACGTTCAAGGCAGCCTTGGAGTGCTGCGCTTACCTCGACTAAACCATTTCGTTTACACCATCTGTTATATAACAAATTTAATTTTGTGAAATTAATATAATACAGGAGGGTTTATTGATGAAAAAACGCGAAGAATTGTTGAACAGCTGGAAGTCAGAACGATTTGAAGGGGTAGAACGTCCATACTCTGTAGAAGACGTCATGAAATTACGAGGGTCTATCGTAATTGAACATACACTTGCGACAAAGGGAGCGGAACGCCTGTGGCAATTGATGCACGAGCGTGACTACGTCCATGCACTAGGTGCGTTGACAGGGAACCAGGCGATTCAGCAAGTGAAGGCAGGACTCGAAGCCATCTATTTGAGTGGTTGGCAAGTAGCGGCGGATGCGAACCTGTCAGGTCACATGTATCCGGACCAGAGTCTATATCCGGCCAACTCAGTGCCAAGTGTCGTCAAACGAATCAACCAAGCGCTTCAACGTGCTGACCAAATTCAAACGGCAGAAGGGAAAGGCGACACGCATTGGTTCGCACCGATTGTCGCGGATATGGAAGCCGGTTTTGGTGGGGTGCTCAACGTATTCGAACTGACGAAGGCGATGATTGAAGCGGGGGCTGCCGGCGTTCACCTCGAAGACCAGCTCTCGTCTGAGAAGAAATGTGGTCACCTCGGTGGGAAGGTATTACTCCCGACGCAGACGGCTGTGAAAAACTTGATTTCGGCTCGACTCGCGGCAGACGTCATGGGTGTCCCGACAATCATCGTAGCGCGGACAGATGCGCACGCGGCGAACTTGATCACGAGCGACATCGACCCAATCGATCATCCGTTCATCATTGGAGAGCGTACGCCGGAAGGCTTCTATCGTACGGAAGCTGGTATCGAGCAAGCAATCGCTCGTGGTCTCGCTTATGCACCGTATGCAGACCTCGTCTGGTGTGAGACGTCCGAACCAGATTTGGCAGAGGCACGTCAATTTGCCGAAGCGATTCATGCGAAGTATCCAGGCAAACTTCTCGCTTACAACTGCTCGCCATCGTTCAACTGGAAGAAGAAGCTGTCAGACGAAGAGATCGCCACGTTCCAACAAGAAATCGGCGCAATGGGCTACAAGTTCCAGTTCGTTACACTCGCTGGATTCCACGCGCTCAACTTCGGCATGTTCGAGCTCGCACGCGGTTACAAAGATCGTGGCATGGCGGCTTACTCGGAGTTACAGCAAGCAGAATTTGCGGCTGAAGTACATGGTTACACGGCGACACGTCATCAGCGTGAAGTCGGAACGGGTTACTTCGATGAAGTCTCGCTCGTCATCTCAGGTGGACAATCATCAACGACAGCGCTCGCAGGTTCGACCGAGACTGAACAGTTTGAAACACCGTTGCATTGAGCGATGCCCCTCGACAAGAGGGGTTTTTTGTGTCCAAATTTGGAACACCTGCATCCTGTTCACTTAAATGTGACGTATTTCACATTTTTGTTGTCGAACTCTTGCTACGCTGAACATGTCAAAATGAATATGGAGGTTATGACAGATGACACAGACATTCACGGGCGATACGCACGTATCTGAAATCGTCAAACAATGCCCGCAAGCGGCAGACATTTTCAAACGGAACCGAATCGATTTTTGTTGTGGCGGCAACCGACCACTCGCTGAAGCGACTGACAAATCGAAACGGTCGACGGAAGACATTTTAGAAGAAGTTAATGCGCTCTATCAACGTAAGCAAGAGATGAACGAGAAGAGCATCGATTGGGATGCCGCTTCTTCTTCGGAATTGATTGAGCACATCATTTATAAGCATCACCAATTTTTGACGGACGAATTGCCACAGCTCACACCATATGTGACAAAAGTGTTCCGGGTCCACGGACAAAATCATCTGCACCTCGGACGCATTCATCAACTGTTCAATCAATTGAAAGTGGAACTTGAACAACATATCGTCAAAGAAGAGACAGAAGACTTCCCGACGTTGCTTCGTCACGAGACCGCACCGACAGCTGAAACGAGACGGGAGCTTGATGACATCTTGGCCTCGCTCGAGTCAGAACATGCAGCAGCCGGGGACATTTTAAAAGAGTTGCGTCAGATCACAAACGACTATACGCCGCCTGAAGGAGCGTGTGGGACGTATCGTCTTGTCTATCAACGGTTAGAAGCGCTCGAATCGGATACGTTTGAACACATTCATCTCGAAAACAACATTTTATTCCCGCGGGCGCGCGCGTTCGCTTAAGCAGTGGCACACCCCTACTTACGTAGAGGTGTCTTTTTGTGACGTTTGATACAGATGGGAGGCAAATCAATCGCTACGATAAAGGGGAGGCAAAGGAGTGATTAATCATGAAACGGGTGAGTGAAGTCATTGTAGGGGTGACGGTCGCCTTATTACTAAGTCAAGTCTGGTCGAGTTCAGATTCGGAGGACACCGTGACCATTTTGGCGGCGGCAAGCTTAGGACCGGCTTTAGAAGCGGTCGAGCGACAACTTGAAGCAGAGTTCGATGGGATCGATGTTCGAGTCGTGACGAACGGGAGCGGCGCCTTGCGAGCACAAATCGATCACGGGTCTCCGGCAGATATCTTTTTAGCCGCGAGCGTTGATGATGTCGACCGACTACAAATCCCGATTTTAGAGCGGGATGCGTTCTTGTATAACGAGCTGTGGCTCGTGACACCGAAAGGGAAACCGTGCGCGGAGACATGGTACGACTTAAACGCATGTGCTCGGATCGTCATCGGTGACCCGGTCAATGTCCCGGCCGGTCGCTACGCGAAAGCGGCGCTAGAAGTGGAAGGCGTGTGGGAAGAAGTGGAACCGCGAATCATGTTCGCCCAGAATGTAAGACAAGTATTGACGCTCATCGAACAAGGCGACGCCAATGCGGGATTCGTCTATAAGACGGAACTGACGACGGACGTCGAGTCGCTTCAGTCGGTCCCGTTTGAAGCGACGGGTACGATTGCGTATCCGGCGGTCCGGTTGACGCACAACCCATACGTACACGATGTGTACGCGCGTTTGTTTGACGATGATATCCAAGCTCACTTTTTAGCGAAAGGATTTTCTAAATGACGCAACATCCACTTCAACTCACATTCGAAGTCGGGATGATGGCGACGGTGAGCGCCTTCGTCCTCGCCTTCGGAGCGGCTTATTTCATGCATCGCCGTCAATTCAAAGGAAAGCGGCTGCTCGAGACAGTGTTTTTACTGCCGCTCATCTTGCCGCCGACAGTCATCGGACTATACGCTTTGATTGTCCTCGGGAACAACGGGATCGGCGGATTGTTACCGATTACGATCTTGTTCACAAAACAGGCGAACATCATCGCATCCGCCTTGGCCGCGTTTCCGCTCATCTACCAAACGATTCGTCTCGGTCTTAAACAACTCGATGCGGAATGGTATGAGGCCGGACGCGTGCTCGGTGGGTCAGAGCGCCAACTGTTCACCTACGTGACGATTCCGCTGCTGTTACCTGCGTTGACGAGTGGGTTTGTCCTTGGTTTCGCACGGTCAATCGGCGAGTTCGGAATCACGATGATGATTGCCGGAAATATCCCGGGCGAGACGATGACGCTCGCCACAGCGATTTATGTGGCGACAATCAACGGTGATATGACCCAGGCGCTCGTCTGGAGCGGGTGGTTAGTTGGTTTGGCGTTTTTAGTCCTCTGGCTAAGTGAACGTTACGGCAAGCGTTCATATTAGTCGATCACGTCGATTTTTTTCACATAAGACCGGTTCGGAGTATTTAAGATACTCGGACCGGTCTTTTTCCAAATGTGGACGTGGTCCCCGACAGTGATTTGCTCGAACGTGGCTTTCACTTGAAACTTGAACCAGCTTACGTCTTCCGGTTCACTTTGCGCGAACAAAGTGTCAGGAGAGAGCATGGCCTCTTCTGCTGTAATTCCGCTGATGACGAGTGCGGTGCGGTCAGATTCATTTATTTCAATCACATACCCCTCGACATCTGGTTCGGTCGTCGCTCGATTGGCGAAGACGAAACCGATGGAAAAGACGACGAGCATGGCCGCGATGGTGAGGAATAACATGATTTTAAGCGATGATTTCATAAGGGAACGCCTCCTTCGTTCATTATTCTGTCACGTCTCGAATCGCTTATCTGTGAAAAAAGTAACAGTTAAGTCGAGATGTCATCTTTATGATGAAACTATGAAGTCGCTCGGAAAGAGAAGGGGGAACACATATGTCCGATCGTTATTTTTATTCGACCGCCGCAAAGTGGTCGTTCGTAGGATTCACCGTCTTGGTGCTCTCGACATGGATCGCCTCGGCAGGATTTGAGCACGTAGACATGGCGCTGTTCGGCTACTACATCGCCGCCGTCATTTGCATGATTGGGATGGTCGTCCGCTTGACGTTATTTTTTGCACGGCCGGCCACCTCACAAGTATTGAAGCGGAGCCTCAAACAAATGAAGGCAGAAAAGAAACGGGCCGGTAAAGCCGTCGCCACGACAACTGTCAATAACATCGTCTTACAGAAGTTCATCTGGGAACGTGGCTGGTACCGCTGGACCCAACATATGTTGATTGCCTGGGGATGTCTCGGGTCGTTCGCCATCACATTCGGGCTGACGTTCCAATGGATGCGGTTTGATTTGATTGATATCGAGACGTATCAGATTGTCGTCTTTAACATCCCGACCATCAAGATGGCTGCGCACGGGTTGTTCGCGGAGCTCGTCTATAACGGGTTGAACATCACCGCGCTCATGTTGCTCGTCGGCGTGCTCATGGCACTCTATCGCCGGATCAACGACCAGGACGTGAAAGTGACCCAGCGGTTCGAATTTGATATTTTACCGCTCCTCATGTTGCTCATCGTCACTGTCTCGGGGTTGTTGTTGACCGTTTCGTACGTGTTCTTCGGAGGCTTCATCCATCACGAGCTCGCCTTGTTCCATCAATTGACCGTCATCATCTTTTTATGTTACTTCCCGTTCGGTAAACTGTTCCACTTGCCGGTCCGACCGATGGCGGCCAGCGTCCCGATGAACTACCGGGAAGTCGAAGCGGATGAGACCCGTGTCTGCGCCGGGTGCGGGACACGTTATGCGACGGACAATCAAGTCGAGGACGTCCAAGCGATTTTGCAAGCACAGACGATCCAGCTCGGGCTCAGTGACGGGACCCAGCTCTCCGATTACTGCCAACCGTGTCGACGTTCGATGCGTGTGAAGATGCAATTGAACTTGATGAACGGACAGTTACCGACACACCCGGTCGATACGAACACAGGCATGTCGATGCCAGGATTCGGCCGACCGAAGGAGACGAAAGGTGAGGCAAAAGATGAGACACCTGTGCGTTAAGTGCGGCGAACCGATCGGCACGCTTGAAGAGATTGAACAAGTGAAACAATTGCTCGAAGGGTCGGACCAACTCGTGAAAGTCGATGCGGCGCACACGGTCCAAGACCTCTGTCACGGCTGTCGTCGTCGGGCCCGGCTCGATTCGGCGCTCGGACGGCCTGGAAGTGACGGGATGCATTATCCGCTTCAAACGATTAATGGCTATCACGTCAGTGGATTTTCAAAACGAAGAGCGGAAACGTTCTATGGAGGGGAAGACGATGAGTGACTTTTTAACGTCGCCAGAAGTACAGAACTTAATCAAACCAGGCGAAAAATTGATTACAACCCATTGCTGTTACTGTGGCATGCAGTGCGGCATGCATATCCGGGTCGATGAGAAAACCGGGGCCGTCAAAGGCGTTGAACCACGCTACGATTTCCCGGTCAATAAAGGAAAACTTTGTCCGAAAGGCGTCACGGCCTATCAAACGATCGAACATCCGGACCGCATCATGACTCCGCTCATCAAACGGAACGGCAAGTTTGAGAAAGCGACATGGGAAGAAGCACTCGACGTGATCGAAGCAAACTTTAAACGCATTCAACGAGAGCATGGGAAAGATGCGGTGTCCGTCTTCGGCGGCGTCTCGATGACGAATGAAAAATGTTACCTCGTCGGGAAGTATGCGCGGGTCGCACTCGGCACACGGTTCATCGATTACAACGGTCGCTTCTGCATGTCGTCAGCTGCCGGCGGTTTCTTAAAGACACTTGGGATTGACCGCGGAGCGACGCTTCCGTGGACGGAGTTCGAGCACGTCGACACATTCTTTGTCGCCGGTTCGAATATCGCCGAATGTCATCCGACGACGACGCAACATATTTGGAAGGCGAAAGACAAAGGCGCGAAAATCATCGTCGCCGACCCGCGTGAAATTCCGATGGCGCGCGTCGCCGATGTCCATCTCGATTTGAAGCCAGGGACGGATGCGGCGCTTGCGATGGGACTGCTCAACTTTTTAGTCGAACACGATTATGTTGATCAAGCGTACGTGGATGAGCGTTGCGATAACTATGAAGAGTTGAAAGCGTCGGTCCGAGACTGGACGCTCGAACGGACGAGTGAGGTGACCGGTGTCGCCATCGAAAAACTCGAGAAGGCCGGTCATATTTATGGGAAGAGCCCACGTTCGGTCATGTTGTTCGCTCGCGGCGTCGAACAACAGTCAAAAGGCGTCGACAATGTCTCGCTCTATACGTCGATGGCGCTCTTACGAGGCATGATTGGGAAGTTTGCTTCGGGCGTCGCCACGATGACGGGGCAAGGGAACGGGCAGGGTGGACGAGAACATGGACAAAAAGCAGACCTGTTACCAGGCTACCGAAAATTAACTGATCCGAAAGCCATTGAATATGTGAGCGGGGTTTGGGGCATCGATCCTTCCGAGATGCCAAAACCAGGTGTGTCCGCGTTCGAAATGTTCGATGAGATTCAAGCGGGAACGATTCGGGCGATGCACCTCATGTGTTCGAACCCAGCCGTTTCGGCACCGAACCTTCCGTACGTGTGGGACAGTTTCAACAAACTCGATTTCTTCGTCGTTAGTGACTTCTTCATGTCGGAATCTTGTGAGTTC
Organism: Exiguobacterium sp. AT1b; assembly: GCF_000023045.1. GTDB lineage: Bacteria > Bacillota > Bacilli > Exiguobacteriales > Exiguobacteriaceae > Exiguobacterium. Next base: position 1,868,417 of record NC_012673.1, read on the forward strand.
GCTGATGTCGTCTTACCGGCTTGTTCGTGGGCCGAAGACGAAGGGACGACGACAAACTTAGAAGGACGAGTCATTCGGATCCGGAAAGTGCGCGAACCGCTCGGGGATTCGCTTCCAGACTGGGAAATCATGAAGCGGATCGCTGAGCGGATGGGACGCGGACAGTACTTCCCGTATGAGACGGCGCGTGACATCTGGGAAGAGTTCCGCATCGCGACGAAAGGTGGAGCGGCTGACTACTCTGGGATCACATGGGAACGAATCGACGACGAGTATGGTGTCTTTTGGCCATGTCCGTCCGAAGATCATCCCGGCACACCGACGATGTTCAAAGAACGGTTTGGAACGGCGAATGGAAAAGCAAATTTGCCTGTCGTCACATATCGGCCGGCCGGTGAATATGCGAATGAAGAATATCCGGTCACGCTCACGACAGGTCGGGTCGTCTTTCATTACTTATCGGGCAATCAGACGCGCCGTGTCGACTTCTTGAGCACGATGTCAAAACTGCCGTTCGTGGAGATCCATCCGGAGTTAGCATCAAGTTATGGCCTTCAAACGGGCGACAAAGTCGAGCTTCGCACACGTCGCGGGTCGATTGTCGTCGAAGCACGTTTGACGAAGGCGATTCGAAAAGATACGGTCTTCGTCCCTTATCATTGGGGCAAGGAGCTTGCCATCAATCAATTGACGAACCCGTGTCTCGATCCGATGTCACGCATGCCGGAGTTCAAGGTATGTGCGGTACAAATGAAAAAGTTACCGGCCAACACCCCGTTACACATTAATCCGTTGACGGTCCCGCTCGGATCAAGCGTGCCGTTCATGGCGGACCATGCGATTGCGACGAGCTGTCACGTCATGGATGAGGAGGTTCATACGAAATGAATAAGGTCATGTATTTAGAGTTTGAACGTTGTATCGGCTGTCGGGCCTGTCAGGCAGCTTGCCGCGAATGCGGGGACCACGAGGGGCTCGAGCGCAACTATGTGGATTATATCGATTTCTCGGAGAACCGTCAGACGTTCCCGATGATCTGTATGCAGTGTAAAAATCCGGCTTGTGCTCAAGTATGTCCGGCGAATGCGATTCAAATCACGCCAGAGGGCGTCGTGTTATCGGCTTCAGAAGAAAAATGTATCGGCTGCCGGAACTGTACGTTCGCTTGTCCGTTCGGGATTCCGAAGTTCGACTTTGAGAAGAATAAGATGTATAAGTGCGACATGTGTTACGACCGCTCCAAACATGATATCGCGCCGATGTGTGCGTCGGTTTGTCCGTCGGATGCGATTCGCTTCATCGACCATGACGAGATGATGCAACTCCGTCGTCAACGCGTCCAAATGAACATGATCGAAGGGAAAAAGCCTTCGCAAGACGATAAATGGAATTACGTCCCTGAATTCTTTGGCGTCTATTCCGATTGAGATGGAAAGGAAGATGACTTATGTCGAATGAATCAAAAGACCGGGAACGCTTATCCGAACTCGTCGATAACTTGAGTCGGGCCGATGACGTGAAACTGAATCGACGGGCGTTCATCAAATCAACGTTCGGCGCAGGTATCGCACTCGGTCTCGCGACTATCCCGTTCAATATCGCGGCCTTCGTTCGAAGCGAGCCGAGAACCGACCGTCAGTTCATCACGACGGTCGAGGCGCTAGAGCGCGGGAAATCACTCGAATTTGAATATCCGGGTACGGAACCATCGTTGCTCGTTCATTTAAAGAATGGTGAATTCGTCGCCTATAACAACAAATGCACTCATCTGCAGTGCCCAGTGTTTTATGTGGAGGAAGAAGATGTTCTTCTTTGTCCGTGCCATCGTGGTTACTTCGGTGTCGACGGCCAACCACAGGCCGGTCCGCCGCAGCGGGAACTCCCTAAAATCTTGCTTGAAATCGAGAACGGGAAGATTTTTGCGGTCGGAAGAGAGATTCATCATGGGGCGTAACGGTTGGAGTTTAATCGGATTGGTCATATTGCTCGCGACGAACATGATACTCTTGCAATATACAATTGAGAGCTACATGGTGTATAATCACGCCTCGATGCGACTGTATATGATCATCGCCGTCATCAATGTCGGATTGATCGGCTTATTATATCGATATTGGAAAAAAATTGAATATCGTACGAAAGAATAGTCCTCCCCTTGAAACGCTTCCAAATGTTGATTGCGTTTCGAGGGGGTTTGTGTTTAGAATGAAGGCAAGCTTTCATATGGCGCAACGTATTTTAAGGAAGGTCGGTGGAAATGGCTCATTCAAGTAAAGCGATGGTGCTCGAGGAAACAAAAAAATTGGCACATCGAATCATTCATGTCCCAAAAGGCGGTTTTCTGTTCCGAGAACAAGAAAACGCAGCTGAATTTTATATTGTAAAGAGTGGACTGATTCAAATTTCGAAATTGACGGAAAATGGAAAAGAATTGACGTTACGTTGTTTAAGCGCTGAGGCTTGTTGCGGAGAGTTGACGTTATTCGCAATCGAACCAAAATATTTATTTAACGCCAAGGCGTTAGAAGATAGTGAAATTTACGCGGTCAAAATCGAGCGTATTGAAACGATGATTTTGTCGTCGAACCCGGAATTCGTCCGCGAGTTCATGGTCATGATCAACGAACATATGCGGAAACAGCATACGAAATTTAGAGACTTGGTGCTGAACGGGAAAAAAGGAGCGCTCTACTCGACGCTCATTCGTATGGCGAACAGCTATGGGGTGGAAGTCGAAGACGGCATTCTCATCGACTTGAAACTGAAAAACCAAGAGCTCGCCAACTATTGCGGGACATCGCGTGAACGCGTGAATCGCATGTTGAACGAGCTCGCCCAAGAAGGGATTATTTCACTCCCTTCCCGTCAAATCATTATCCATGACCTCGACCGGTTGAAACTGCTCAACCATTGTGAGGACTGTCCGGTCTCGGTCTGTGTCATCGATTGATCACATTACGGCGGCAAGCGATAGCTCGCCTTCAAAATGCTCCAATCCATCGGTCTCGATTGTACAGGCCGATACATAAAACTCGCCATCTTCCATCAATTCATAAGACCGGAGCACGCCTTCGGCTAGCTTGATCCCGTTGGCACGGACCTCGACGACGACACCTTCCATCGAGCGGACACGCGCTGCAGATAAAAAGTCGAGCCATCGTTTGAAATGGCGATAAACGGTGACCGTGGTCCCGTCCCCTAAGTAACCGATAACTGCCTGGGTATCATCGATCGTCACGTCATGGTGAGTGTCGATCCGAACGAGTAAGGTGTGCAGCGCTTCTAGTTCTTCTAACGGACTTTCAAGTGGGAATGTGATATCGAGCCCCGTTTCGGTGAACGCAGCCTCGGCGATCGCGACGCCGAAGACACGGAACACGTGGGCCCCGTCTTGACTGAAGAAATATGGTTGTAGCGCCAAGCGAACTTCGGGCGCACAGTGGATTTGAATGAGATGTGACAAATTAATCCCTCCTCTATTCCTTATCGTAAGGAATCGGGGAGGGTTTTTCTGTGTTCAATGTCACAGAAACAAAAGATAGGCGATTTTGTCACAGATTGATGACAGGGTGAGAAAAAAACGCAAGATGCGAAATAAGTGTGAAAGAAGGCACACTTTTTTTAGGGGGTGGCCGATAGGATGAGATTAGGGTACGAATTGAACCGTTAAGAGGAGGAATAGACTATGCAACAATTAGAAAAAGGGTCACACGCACTCGCGGAGTGGAAGCCAGAGGATGTGGGATTCTGGGAAGAGACGGGAAAACAAGTCGCCAATCGGAACTTGCTCGTTTCGGTCCCGGCACTGACGCTTGCATTCATCGTCTGGCAAATGTGGTCGGTCGCGGCCGTCCAATTGAATTCGATCGGGTTTAGCTTTACGCAAGGCCAGCTGTTCACGTTGGCCGCCCTACCTGGACTCGTCGGGGCGACGTTGCGCTTTTTCTATACGTTCGCAAACAGTATATTCGGCGGTCGGAACTGGACGATCTTCTCGACATCGATTTTGTTGTTGCCGCTCCTAGGCATCGCCTATGCCGTTCAAAACGTCAATACGCCGTATTGGGTATTCATGATTTTGGCCGCACTTTGCGGACTAGGCGGCGGAAACTTCTCGTCATCAAACGCCAACATCGGCGCGTTTTATCCGAAAGCGAAAAAAGGGACGGCGCTAGGGATTAACGGAGGCATCGGGAACTTGGGCGTCTCGCTCGTCCAATTGATCACACCGCTCGTCATCACGACAAGTATTTTCGGGTTCATCGGCGGGAACGCCCTCGTGACCGAGACCGGCAAAGAGATTTGGCTTCAAAACGCCGCGCTCCTTTGGGTCGTGCCGACCATCATTTTGACGGTCTGCGCATACTTGTTCATGGATAACTTACCGACCGCGCGTCAATCGCTTCGTGAACAGGCGAGCGTGTTTAAAGACAAACATTTTTGGATTCAAACGTTGCTCTACACGGCGGCGTTCGGTTCCTTCATTGGATATGCCGCAGCGTTCCCGATGATTTTAAAGTTAAAGTTCCCTGAGTCGGACTTGATGGCGCTCGCCTTCCTTGGTGCATTCCTTGGCGCCTCTTCGCGTCCGTTCGGGGGCTGGATCAGTGATAAGATCGGAGCGGCCAAAGTGACATTAATCGTGTTCGGAATCATGGCGCTCGGTACGATCAGTGTCATCATGGCCATCACGAACAGCAACTTGACGATGTTTTTCATCTCCTTCGTCGTCTTGTTCATCGCAACAGGACTCAACTCTGGAGCGACGTTCGCGATGATTCCCCACGTATTCGTGGCGACTAAGACACCGGCCGTCGTCGGATTCTCGGCAGCGTTTGCTGCTTACGGAGCCTTCTTCATTCCGAAGATGTTCGGTTGGTCGCTCGAGCTCGTCGGTTCGTTCAACGGTGCGTTGTTCGTCATGCTAGGGCTCTATGCGATCTCGATTGCCACCACAATTTATTATTACTTGCGCAGCGGTGCTGAGAAGCCGATTCGCTGACAAATCGACGCAGGGACTGTGAGGGTCCCTGCTGTCGTTGATGGATAGAAAGGATGAACCAAGATGACACCATGGACCGATCGACGGAGACGACCGTTGGAAGACTTACGCATCTCAGTCATTGATAAATGCAACTTTCGTTGCCGATACTGCATGCCGGAAGAAGCGTTCCGCCACCACCAATTTTTAAAACGAGATGAGTTGTTATCGTTTGACGAGATCGAGCGCTTCGTTCGCATCATCGCCCCACACGGCGTGAAAAAAGTGCGTCTGACCGGGGGCGAACCTCTACTCAGGCCGAATCTCGATGAACTGATTCGCCGCCTTCGCGCGGTCACGACCATCGAGACTATCGGGTTGACGACGAACGGCGTCTATTTAGAACGGATGGCGAAAGTGTTGAAGCAAGCTGGGCTCGACCGGGTCAACGTCAGTCTAGACGCCTTATCGGCCGAGACGTTCGGGATGATGAACGGACGCGGCACGTCGCCCGAGACGGTATTACGAGGAATCGATGAGGCGAAACGGCAAGGGCTCGAAGTGAAAGTGAACATGGTCGTCCGAAAAGGCTGGAACGATCATGAAGTCGCCCCTATGGCCGCGTATTTCAAAGAACGGAACATCACACTCCGTTACATCGAGTTCATGGATGTCGGCACGGCGAATGAATGGAACGTCGAACATGTCGTGTCGTCTGAATCGATTCTTGAGGTGTTGAAACAACGAAATGGATTACTTGAACCGCTTGCACCCGAAACACTAGGAGAAGTCGCGCAACGTTACCGTTACACGGATGGGGCGCAAGTTGGCTTCATCTCTTCGGTCAGCCAACCGTTCTGCGGAACGTGTACGCGAGGTCGCCTATCGAGTGACGGCAAATGGTACACGTGCCTGTTCGCAGAAGACGGGACCGATATCCGCGAATTGCTCCGCAGTGGGGCGAGCGATGAATTGATTGCCATGACACTAAAAATGGTATGGGAAGTACGGGAAGACCGCTATTCGGAAGAACGGTCGCGAACTGGGAGTCGGACGCGAAACCGAATTGAAATGAGTTATATCGGAGGATGAAGACGATGCAAGCACACAACCATGTACATCAAAACACACAGCGTGTCCGGGCAGCGATTTTGACGATCTCGGATACGCGAACACTCGATACGGACGTGTCTGGCGAACATATTTGTACGCTATTAAAAGAAGAAGCACATACGGTCACATACCGCGAAATCACGAAAGATGACTCATTTGAAATCGAAGCGGCCGTCAGACGAATGGTCGACGAAAAAATGGACGTCATCTTGACGACCGGGGGAACGGGCATCACGAAACGGGACGTCACCATTGAGACGATTCGACCGCTGCTTGACCGAGAAATGGTCGGCTTCGGCGAGTTGTTCCGTTATGTCAGCTTCACGGAAGATATCGGACCGGCGGCGATGTTGTCGCGAGCTTTAGCAGGACGCATCGGGGATACGATCATCTTTTCGATGCCAGGGTCGCGAGGCGCCGTCGACTTGGCGATGACTCGCTTGATTCTTCCCGAGCTCTCCCATATCGTCTGGGAAGCGACGCGATGATCGGCATCGTCTTGGCAGGCGGAAAATCGCGCCGGTTCGGATCCCCTAAATGGCAAGCCTGTTATGAGGACATCTCGTTTGAAGAGCGGGCGCGACAGACACTCGTTACAACGACGACGTCCCAATGGAGCGTCGTACCGGCCGGACAGTCGATGACCTCATATCAACTTGAAGATGACATGGAATGGCGCGGCATGGGGCCGCTCGCCGGCATCGTCACCGTCATGCGGCACGTCCCGGCTGAATGGTATGCCATCTGTGCGTGTGATACACCTTTGTTGCCGTCGCCCGTTTATGAACGGCTTGTGATAGAACGAGAGAATCAGCCGGTTGTCGCCTACGCAGATAATCGAATCCATCCGCTCATCGCCTTGTATCCCCGCTCGATACTGTCCCAGTTCGAAGCCGCTTTACGTCGAGGCGAACGGGCGGTCATGCCTCACTTGACAGAGGCGACAATCGTCTCGTTTGCTGAACGGGACTGGTTTAAAAATGTGAACACACCGAGTGATTATGAAGAATTGCTAGGAAAGGAAGTGGAGTAATGGAAAAGATGTCGACGCTATTTCGTAAGCCGCTCGCCGTTGACGAGGCGGTCATCCGTGTCCAAGAAGCGACGGGGAAAGGTCGGACGGAAACGGTACCGTTGTATCGAGCGAACGGCCGGATTTTAGCGATGGATCTCACTGCGACGCATGACGTTCCAGCATTTAATAAATCTCCGTATGACGGTTTTGCTGTCCAGTCCGCGGATTTGTTGAGAGCGAGCCGCGATGAACCGGTGACATTACCCATTCAATACGTTCAGGGAGCCGGACACGTCGGAGAACCGCTCCGCGCCGGCGAGGCGATTCGCATCATGACCGGGGCAAAAATTCCAGACGGAGTCGATGCGGTCGTCATGCTCGAGCTCGCACAAGCGGATGAACGAGTCGTGACGTTCAAGCGACCGGCCCGCGATGCCAATATTTCCTATCGTGGGGAAGATATGACGGCGGGGACGAATATCGTTGACCGAGGCACCCGCATTAATCCGGGCGTCATCGCCTTGCTCGCTACGTTCGGGTATGAGCAGGTCGACGTATACGTAAAACCGCACATCACCGTGTTTGCGACCGGTGATGAGCTCGTTGAACCGGGACAGAAAAAAACCGATGGGCAAATCTATAATTCGAATGCATATATGATTCTCGCTCAAATCGAGGCACTCGGTGGCGCGGCGACATATGGCGGTATCTTGCCGGATACGTTCGCTTCGACAAAGCGGGCGATTGACGAGGCACTTCGGACGAGTGATGCCGTCGTCACGACAGGCGGGGTATCGGTCGGAGATTTTGATTATTTACCGGATGTATATGAGGCGCTCGGGGCGACGGTGCTGTTTAATAAAGTTGGGATGCGGCCAGGGTCCGTCACGACGGTCGCGCACGTCGAACATCGGTTGTTGTTTGGATTATCCGGGAATCCGTCGGCGTGTTTTGTCGGAACGGAACTGTTTGTAGGCACGTATATGAAGACGTTATTCGGGCAAGCGGAGCGACCTGTCATCCAGGCGGAACTTGGTGTCGATTTCCCGAAAACGAATCCGTTCGACCGGTTCGTGCGTGGACATGTGACGATTGATGCGACCGGGCAGACGGTGGTTCATCCGAGCGGGAAAGACAAGTCGGGCATCGTCTCCTCACTCGCGACGTGTAACGCGTTGATTCATCTGCCAGGCGGAACGAGAGGGTTTCAAAAAGGGGACTCGGTGCGATGTCGAATCATCGATCAGCTTTGATTTTACAAGTGGTCGGCTATCAAAATAGCGGTAAAACATCGTTCGTTTCTGAGCTGACAGCACGCTTGTCGGCGACGGGGCTCCGTGTCGGTGTCATCAAACACCACGGTCACGGAGGGACGTTCGACTTGCCGATGACGGACTCGCATCGTCACGCGTTGGCTGGTGCCGTGCTATCGAGTGTGATCGGTGAAGACGGGACGTTAATCGAGTGGCAAGCGGTCGACACGTTTGAGTTGCTCCTCAACTGGTACGAGGCGCACGTCGACATCGTGATCATCGAGGGATACAAACGGAAAGATTATCCGAAAGTGGTGCTCGTGCGAGACGGGCATGAACAACCGGTCGATGTGACGAACGTGATCGCGCGCGGAGATTCCGTGGCAGACAAGGACCGGTTGATGCGTTTAGTGGAAAGGTGGATGGAGAATGAAATGGTATCAAGTGAATGAACATCCGCTCGAACCGATGGCGCTTTACGAAACGGTCCGGCATCGAAACGTCGGGGCGGTCGTGCTGTTTATCGGGACGGTGCGAGAAATGACGGGTTCCAAACAGACTGAGCTCTTGGAGTATGAATCATACGTACCGATGGCCGAGAAGATGCTCGAACAAATCGCGAAAGAAGTGGCGGAACGTTGGCCTGGTGCGTTGACGGCGATCCATCACCGGATTGGACGACTCGATATCATGGAAGAAGCGGTCGTCATCGCGACGAGTTCTTCCCATCGCGCCGACGCATACGAGGCGAATCGTTACGCCATCGAACGGATTAAAGAAATTGTCCCAATTTGGAAACGGGAGCATTGGACCGACGGCACGAAATGGATGGGTGATCAAAAAGAACAACACCCAGGACGCCCGGAAGGAGTGACGTACACATGATTGAGGTATTATGTTTTGCCCACGTGGCAGAAGAGTTGGCGGTCCGGTCCTATACCGTTTCGGCTCCACAAACAATCGCCGCCTTGCGAGCGGATTTGGCCGAGCGGGGCGTGTCGGGAGCGGAACGTCTCATGTTCGCGGTCAATGAGCGCTATGAGACGGACGAATATACGGTTGCAGACGGAGACACGGTCGCCGTCATTCCAATGGTGAGCGGAGGATAAACGATGGAACTGACACACATGAACGACCAAGGGCGGGCGCGGATGGTCGATGTCTCGGATAAACCGGAAACGACACGGACAGCTCGGGCCCGCACATCAGTTGAATTGAGCAGTGAACTGAAACAGCTCATCACGGATGGTGACCTTGCGAAAGGCGACGTGCTTGCTGTCGCCCAAGTGGCCGGGATTATGGCCGCCAAAGAGACGAGCCGCATCATCCCGATGTGTCACCCGCTCGCCTTGAAAAAAGTCGATTTAACATTCGAATGGGACGAGACACAGCTCATCATCGAGTCGTTCGTGAAGACGAAAGGTGATACCGGTGTTGAGATGGAAGCGTTGACGGCCGCATCGGTCGCAGCGTTGACCGTATACGATATGACGAAAGCGGTCGATAAAGGCATCGTCATCGGGCCGACATACTTGCTTGAGAAACAAGGCGGGAAGTCAGGGGACTACGTCCGATGACACATGTTCCGGAACGTTACGCGCGGCAGGCCCGGTTCCACGGTATCGGTGGGGACGGGCAAGAACGTCTGATGGTGAAACGAGTGCTCGTCGTCGGTCTCGGTGCGCTCGGAGCGGCCGTGAGCGATCAACTTGTTCGGGCCGGCGTCTCACTTATCCTCGTCGACCGCGACTATGTAGAGGTGACGAACTTACAACGACAGACGCTCTATACGGAACAGGACGCACGTGCCGAGACGCCGAAAGCGGTCGCGGCGCTCGAACGCCTGCGGACCATCAACTCAGACGTTGAGTTGGACGCGCAGATCGCCGACGTATCGTGGGATTGGCTTCGGCCTTTGCCGCCCGTTGATCTCGTCTTGGACGCGACCGATAACGTCGAGACACGTCTTCTATTGAACGATTTCGCACTCGAGCGCGGCATTCCGTTCTTGTTTGCCTCTTGTGTCGGGGCATACGGCATGAACTACACGGTGATGCCGGAAGAAGCGCCGTGTCTTCGTTGTCTCATGCGTCATTTGCCGTTAGCCGGACAGACGTGCGCGACAGCGGGGGTGGTGGCTCCCATCGTGCAACTTGTGGCGAGCCGTCAAGCCGTCGAGGCGTTGAAATATTTGACGGGGCGTCATGAAAAGATGGAACGTCGACTGTTGATTGAAGACATGTGGGAGAATCAGTCACAGCGGCTCGATGTCGCACGGCTCGTCGACGTGTCTTGCCCGTCTTGTCAGACCCATGACTACCCGAGTCTCGTTTCAAGTCGACAGCAGACAGCGCTCCTATGTGGTCGCGATGTCGTCCAAGTCCGTCGCTCCATCGAAGGGCTTGACCCGATTGCGCATCAACTCGAGCGGGCGGACATCACCGTGAAGCAGACCCCGTTCACGTTGGAATGGCGATGGCGGAATCATCGGATGCTCTTGTTCAAAGACGGAAGGGTTCTCGTCCATGGTGTTGACGATGCGCATGTCGCGGTCGCGATGGTCGATGAATGTCTTGGTACGTAATTCATCGCATCATAGAGCTTGTTTTTCCCTAAAAAAATACAAAATGATACAACAATTTCTGCGACACGTCACCAACGGGAAGTCGGAACGGGTTACTTCGATGAAGTCTCGCTCGTCATCTCGGGTGGGCAATCATCTACGACTGCACTGGCTGGATCGACAGAAGCAGAGCAGTTCACAAATTGATCATATTTTGGAGACGCCAACTTGTTGGTGTCTCTTTCTTTATGTGAAAGTATGTGAATCAGTTCAATGAATATGTGAAATAAGGGTGAATCAAAGTTCATTTTCACTTCTCCAATTCGACGAATAGTTGTCACAAATAGTAAGAATAAACCGTTTCCATTCCTTGTATACTCAATCTGTTCACAAGTTGGACACAATGATAAAGGGGGAAGCATCATGCGAGGGGAACGGTTGAACAAACGTAACGCTTGGTATCAAGCGGTTTGGCGTTGGCATTTTTATGCAGGTCTCATATTTGCACCGATTTTCATTATCTTAGCTGTGACAGGAAGCATTTATTTATTTGAACCACAAGTAACGAAGATGCAATACAAAGACATGATGGCGGCATCTTTCACGGAAGAACAGCCGATTGAAGTTCAAAAGGAATCATTCATGGCGAAATATCCGGATGCGATGATCACTTCAATTCGATTGCCGGATGAAGGTGAATCGACTCGAATCGGTTGGATGAACGAAGACGAGATGATGTATACATATATTCATCCGGAAACGACAGAAGTTTTAGGAACACGGTCTGCTGAAGGTAGCATGGATTTATTAGTTGTGATTCATGGCACACTATTAGGTGGTCAGATTGGAAACTGGGTTGTCGAACTCGCAGCGTCTTGGGCAATCATTCTTCTTATTACAGGAACCTTCTTATTTTGGCCGCGCGGAAAGAATCCGATTCGGATGCTTATGCCGGAGCTCGGGAAAGGACGGCAATGGTGGAAACAGATGCACGGTAGCGTCGCCTTATGGTCATCGTTAGGACTCGTCATCATCATTAGTTCAGGGTTGGCGTGGTCATCCGTTTCCGGTGCGATGCTGCAGTGGGTTTCTTCGTCGACAAACACGGGAACGCCGATGTATGCGTATGCATTCGGGGCTAAGCCAGAGTCGACCGTGACGACAAAAGATGTGGCAGAAGACGTACCTTGGGCGACCCAAGCAGATCTCGTTCCAACGTCTTCTCCAGGTACGTTGTTGCCGATTGATTTGAATCAAGTGGTGAACAAGTCCACGATTGAACGACCGTACACGATCTCGCTTCCGGAAGGCGAAACAGGCGTCTATACTATCACATCGGCAGCGGGACATCCATTTAAAGAAGCGACGGTGAACTTAGATCAATACAGTGGTGAAACACTCAGCTCTGTGACATACGCAGATTACGGGGTTCTCGGAAAACTGATTACGGTCGGAATCGCCTTCCATGAAGGTCGCCTCTTCGGTTTGCTTAATCAATTGGTCGGAGTCACGCTTTGTCTAAGTCTCATTTTCGTGGTCATCAGCTCGTTCGTGATGTGGCGTAAACGGAGAATCGGATCGATCGAACAGATGAAGCGGTTTGAGGACGAACGGATCAAACGAATCGTCGGTATTTTGATTCTACTTCTCGGTGTGACATTACCGCTCGCAGGAATCAGTACTCTTGTCGTTCTCCTATTTGATTGGTTGATTGGTCGCCGGAAGTTGAAAGCGGAGGTGGCAGCATGAAACGATTTAAAGCAGTCATTCCTGTCATCCTAGCGACGATTTGGTTAGGCGCGTGTCAACTTCAACCAGTAGAACGGACCATTGATCCGATTGGCATTCAACTGATCGTACCTGAACGTGTAGAAGTTGGCTCGACGACGCTTGCGATGAAAGTATCGAATGATGAACGTGTGACGGAAAGCCATATTCAAGTCACACCTTACGATTCGGAAGAGACCCGGACGTATGAAGTGACAGAAAAGGATGGCTATCTCGTGACGAGCGTGAAGCTCGATCAGGGAATCTACCAAGTGAACGGCATGGTGCATGAAGGGCAAAAAGTGTATACGCCGGCCACGTGGATGATTGTCGGCGACGTACCACAAGATCAAATCGATCAATTGCAGCAACCGATCGTTCACTCACACGACCATGGTGGAGGACACCACCATTAAAAAAGTAACCGTTGCGTATGCAGCGGTTACTTTCGTTTAAGACGTATCCCGAGCTCTCCAATGAGAACGGCAATGCCCATGAATCCGGCACCGAGAATGGCCATCTGATTCTGGTTGGCGACTCCGATTCCGTTCTCAAATTGATAAATCTCACGTGTTAAGAATTGGATCGGCTCACCGGATGTGAGTGCTTGTTCATAACCGAGCCAAATCAAAATCGAGAATGTGGCAATTGAAACCAAAAGTCCGATGAATGCGGTAGTACTGACACGGATTACGGTTCGAGTCATAGCGTTTCCTCTTTTCCTGTTTGTATACGATACGTCACAAGCTGAGGAAAAGATTCACGAGGCAATCATTTCGGAATGGTCAACACTTGTCCGACATAGATGGAGTTGACGTTTGTGATGTTATTGGCGGCTGCGATTTTTGCGACGGTCGTATTGTACATCGTTGCAATCTTGTAGAGTGTGTCGCCCGATTTCACCGTATATTTCACAGTCGTCGTAGGTGGTGTAACGGTCGTAGTTGGAATGATGAGCACTTGTCCGACATAGATGGAGTTGACGTTTGTGATGTTATTGGCGGCTGCGATTTTTGCGACGGTCGTATTGTACATCGTCGCAATCTTGTAGAGTGTGTCGCCCGATTTCACGGTGTATTTCACGGTCGTCGTAGGTGGTGTAACGGTCGTTCCTGGAATGATGAGCACTTGTCCTACATAAATCAAGCTGTAGTTCGTAATGTTGTTGGCGGCAGCAAGCGCCGAGACGGTGACTCCGTATGTCCGTGCGATACTGTACAACGTATCACCTGACTTCACGGTATACGTTTTGTTCGTCGATGTGTTTTGATATGCAAGTAATTGTGAGACCGTGACAAATTTGTACCCTTTTGCTTTGAGTTGTGAAATCATCGTTGGGAGTGCGAGCGGTGTACCCGGGGCTCCGGCTCCGGTATGCATCAAGACGATTGAACCCGGTTTGATGTTAGTCTGAACTTTCGTGTTGATTTGGCTCGCGGTCAACCCTTTCCAGTCAATCGTATCAATGTTCCATTGAATCGTGTATCCGTATCCTGCAGCCCCGACACCGTTCAATACGGTACTATTCACTGCACCAAACGGGGCTCTGAAAATCGGTTTTGTCGTTTTTCCGGTCAACGATTTAATCAAAGCTTCCGTGCGGTCGAGTTCGGATTTCATCTGCGTGGCAGTCAGTTTGGTGAAGTCAGGGTGTGTATAAGAGTGATTTCCGAGTTGATGTCCTTTTGCGGCGATATTTTTAATGTACTGTGGATGGTTATTTGCGCCCGACCCCGTTAAAAAGAAAGTGGCTTTGACATTGTTTTTTGCTAAAATGTCTAAAATCTTGTTCGTGTTCGCCCCGTCTGCCCCGTCATCGAACGTCAATGCGACGACCTTGCTCGTCGTGTTCACGCTCGTGACAAATTTTGAAGCGGCGGCACTGACGGAAATCGATTGTGTGATCACCATCGCCAATAAGATGAACAGTGCCATCGCCCCACGAATGACCTTACGTTTCATCTGAATTCGCCTCCATTCATGATGTAACTCTCTTGATGTTAAGACTTTCCAAATGATTGACCTTGATATATTTTATATACCCCTTTTTAGAAATGATGGACTAAAATTCGGAAATGTACTCAATAAATTTTGATTCAACTATATGTGTGAAATTTGTGAGAATGTATCGTGGGATATATCACAGAATGCTCACACTCTTTTTGGAAAGAGATGGTATCATGAACAATGTGTGAAAGATGTAAGCGATTTATAAGGAGGACTTATGATGAAAAAGATGATGACACGGTTTGGGGTCGTGTTTGGACTCATCGGGTTATTCGTACTCGGTGCGTGTGGTACGGAGAAAGAAGCGGAGAGCGCGGCTGTTCCACAGTCAATGGAACCGGTCGAGGCAGAGTTGACGGTAGAGGCAACGGCTGAAAAGGGAGAGGCGGTACCTTTATCAGTAACAGTCACGCAAGATGGTCAACCTGTAGACGATGCGGATGAAATCAAGTTCGAGGTATGGAAGAATGGTGCGAAGGAAGAAAGTGAGATGATCAAGGCATCACTCACGAAAGACGGTATCTATGAAGCGGAGACGACGTTCGCGGAAGAAGCGGTCTATACGGTTCAGGTTCACGTGACAGCGCGTTCGATGCACACCATGCCGACGACAAACGTGACGGTTGGACATCCAGAAACGGCTGCTGAAGCAGAAGAAGAGAGTGAGCATCATCACCACGCTGGAGCGGATATCACGCTTGACCCGAAAGAGGCGACAGCAGGGGAAGAACAACCATTCATGGTACACGTCATGATTGAAGACGAGATGCTCGCTGGAGCGGACGTACAGCTCGAAATCTTCCAAGATGGGGCAGAGAAGCATGAATGGGTGAAGTTGGAGGAAGCAGATGCTGGGATGTATAAAGGTGCACACACTTTTGCTGAATCAGGCGCATACAACGTTCAAGTCCATGTCACGAAAGGTCATGACATTCATGAGCACGTGATGGAAACGGTAAACGTTAAATAAAAAATCGGCTCGCGTTTGAGCCGATTTTTTATTATGCATTTTGGTAAAGGGATTCAACTTGTTGTTGAAGCGCCTCGTTCTCCAAGTACTCATCGTATGTTGCTTCTTTATCCACGATGCCATTCGGTGTCACTTCAATGATGCGTGTCGCAATCGTCGAGATGAGCTGATGGTCATGTGAGCTGAAGAGGAGTACGCCTTTGAACGACTCGAGACCGTTGTTGAGTGCCGTGATTGATTCGAGGTCCAAGTGGTTCGTCGGATCGTCGAGGACGAGCACGTTCGAATTTGAAAGCATCATCTTCGAGAGCATGCAGCGTACTTTTTCTCCTCCTGAGAGGACAGACGCCTTCTTCATGACTTCTTCACCTGAGAAGAGCATGCGGCCAAGGAATCCACGAAGGAACGTGTCTGACTCATCGGCAGGTGAGAACTGGCGCAACCAGTCGAGGATGCTCTTTTCTGAGCCCTCGAAGTACTCCGAATTGTCTTTCGGGAAGTATGACTGAGTTGTCGTGACGCCCCATTTGACTGATCCTGTGTCTGGCTCCATCTCACCCATGAGAATTTTGAAGAGTGTCGTGATGGCAACGTCCGAACGACCGACGAATGCGACTTTGTCCGTCTTGTTGAGTGAGAACGTGACGTTGTCGAGTACTTTTACACCATCGATTGTCTTCGATACGTTATCGACATAGAGAACATCGTTTCCGATCTCGCGCTCCATCGTGAATCCGACGAACGGATAACGACGTGACGACGGACGGATGTCATCAAGTGTGATCTTATCGAGCAACTTCTTACGAGACGTCGCTTGACGTGCTTTCGATGCGTTCGAGCTGAAACGTGCGATGAAGTTTTGAAGCTCTTTGATTTTCTCTTCTTTCTTCTTGTTCTGGTCTGCCGCCATACGTGTAGCGAGTTGGCTAGACTCATACCAGAAGTCGTAGTTCCCAACATACAATTGGATTTTTCCAAAGTCGAGGTCGGCCATGTGCGTACAGACTTTGTTCAAGAAGTGACGGTCGTGGGAAACGACGATGACTGTGTTTTCAAAGTTGATTAAGAATTCTTCTAACCATTGAATCGCTTTTAGGTCAAGTCCGTTGGTCGGCTCGTCTAAGAGGAGGATATCTGGCTTACCGAAGAGCGCTTGGGCAAGAAGGACTTTGACTTTCTCCCCACCTGTGAGTTCGCTCATTTGTTTCTGGTGGAGCGCTTCAGAGATTCCGAGACCTTGAAGGACCATCGACGCTTCTGACTCGGCTTCCCAACCGTTCAACTCAGCGAATTCACCTTCGAGTTCAGCTGCGCGCATGCCGTCTTCATCTGAGAAGTCTTCTTTCATATAGATGGCGTCTTTTTCCTTCATTACTTTGTAGAGACGCTCGTGACCCATAATGACGGTCTCGAGAACCGCACTGTCTTCATACGCGTAGTGGTCCTGCTTGAGGACAGCGAGACGTTCGCCTGGTGTGATGCTGACATCACCAGTCGTCGTATCTTGCTCACCTGATAAAATCTTTAAGAATGTCGATTTACCGGCACCGTTCGCACCGATCAATCCGTAACAGTTGCCTGGCGTGAACTTGATGTTCACCTCTTCGAACAACTTGCGACCGCCAAATTGTAGGCTGACGTTATTTACTGTAATCATGTATGGTATCCCTCGTTTTTCTGATTAGTTTACGACGTGTATTGTATCACGTTTTTGAAAATCGCGCAGTCGCGTAAAAAGTGGAAGTGAAAAATGACTCTATTCGGTAATTCCCAACATATCATATGTTTAGTAAAAACATAACGTCTCACTTAATACATTTGGTTACTTGAAGTGAGACGTTGTGTCAAAGCAACGAAGTAAACGAATTCCTTCAGGGGAAATAGTGCAGTTCAGTTGCCATATTTCTAATCCGGAAGGTATCGCATCGTTAATCAATTGACGAATTAGATGGTCTTGTTTTCGGTTGGAATTACCGGTATAAATTGGTGCGTCATATAAAAAAACATATAAGAGGACTGCTCTTCCGGTTTGGGGTAGAGTGGAAATCAGAGCGTGGAGATGACGAATCAACCGTTCTGTCTCGATGGGTCGTTTCAATCGTCTACGTTTAAAGTGTGGGAGAGGAATAGTGAGTAGTTCGCTGAGCGGAGCCTTCACTTCCATGAAGATTCCATCAATCTGAAAATCGATCCGTGCACCTTCAATTACTATTTCACGTTTGATTCCCCTCGGGGTTGAGAAAGCATCAAGCTGGTTCTCGAGTAAGAAAGCTTCAACATAGTCGTTTACACGACCTTGATTGATTCCAATCCATTGTTCACCATCGACTGAAATGGCTTCGACTGTAAAGTGGGTTTTACGATTCGAGTCATAGGTTTCTGAGACGAGGCAGGGGATGTTTTCAAATATAATATCTCCAATCCTTCCTGTTACAGGACAATGGCAAGGCGCGAGCAAATCATCAACGAGTACGTCCATGACAAAGCGATTACGTCTGTTTACAATTATCGCTTTTTTCAAAGGTTCTTCAAATAAAATCATTGCCACTTTTACGTGAAATGACGGTATTCAACTCAAATGCTACATTTCCTGCGAGTGCGCGTGAAATCATACATTGATCTTTCGCTTTTTTCGCGATGCGCTCGACAAGCGTGATGTCTCGGTCGGTCATCTCTGTAGGTACATGAATCGTTGTCGCATAGCGAATTGTCTCGTAAGTGAAGATGCCGTTTGTCACATCGACGATGCCCTCTGCATCAATCGTGATGCCACGGTGAGTCAAATCACTTCGCCCGAGTACGGCTGCGAGGGTGATGATATAACACGTTGCCGCTGCCCCGAGTAACATCTCATCCGGATTCGTGCCAACTCCAGGACCGTCCATCTCTGGCGGAATTGAAATCTGTGTCTTTAATCGCTCGGCCTCGAGGGTGCCGACGTCATTTCGTCCGCCCTCCCAGCCGAGGTTCATGCTAAATGTATGTTTCATCAAAAATCGCCTCCAATGTCTCTAGTGTAAAAGAGAACGATTGGAGGCGCATGTGTTATGCTTGTGCACGTTTCGCGAATGTGCGAAGTGTTTCGATGATGACTGTTGTCGCTTTTTCCATGTTATTCACAGAGACATATTCGAACTTCCCGTGATAGTTCTCCCCACCCGTGAAGATGTTCGGCGTCGGGAGTCCCATGTAAGAAAGTTGCGAACCGTCTGTCCCACCACGAATCGGCTCGATCTTCGGTTCGATGCCAAGACCACGCATGACATCAGCGACGGTATCCACGATGTGTTTGACCGGCTCGATTTTCTCAGCCATGTTGTAATACTGGTCTTCCATCTGGAGTTCAATCCGTTCTTCCCCGTATTTTTGTTTCCATTCGAGGACAAGTTTCTCCATCAACGCTTTACGCGCTTCGAACTTCTGTTTGTCGTGATCGCGGATGATGTATTGAAGCGTCGTCTTCTCGACGTCCCCATTGAAGCCGTTCAAGTGGAAGAATCCTTCGTAGTTGCTCGTCCGTTCCGGTGCCTCATCAGCAGGCAAACGGTTTTGGAACGCCATCGCGAGCTTCATCGAGTTCACCATCTTGTTTTTGGCGCTACCTGGGTGCACGTTCGTCCCGTGGAAGGTGACGGTCGCACCGGCCGCGTTAAAGCTCTCATACTGCAACTCTCCGAGTGGACCGCCATCCATCGTATAAGCGAAGTCTGCGTTAAAACGGGCGACATCGAATTTATGTGGTCCACGTCCGATTTCTTCATCCGGTGTGAAGGCGATGCGGACCGGCCCGTGTGGAATCTCGGGGTGAGCCAATAAGTATTCGATCGCTGTGACGATTTCGGCGATTCCCGCTTTATCGTCCGCGCCGAGGAGTGTCGTCCCGTCCGTTGTCATGAGCGTATGCCCGACATACCCGTCCAGTTCCGGGAAGTCTTTTGGTGATAAAACGACATTCAATGACTCGTTCAAGACGATGTCGCCACCTTCATAATGCTCAACGAGTTGTGGGGAGACGTTCGTTCCTGTGAAATCGGTCGCCGTATCGACGTGGGCAAGGAAGCCGATTGTCGGGACGTCATAATCGACGTTACTTGGAAGTGTGGCGAATAGATAGCCGTATTCATCCGTCTCGACGTCTGTCAGTCCGAGTTCTTTTAATTCTTTCTCCAAATGACGAATCAAATCCCATTGTTTGGCCGTCGATGGTGTTGTCGTACTCGTGAAGTCAGACTGTGTATCAATCTTCGCGTACGTCATTAAGCGTTCAATTAATTTTGCTTGCATGGATTGCCCTCCTCTAATAAGTTTCATCTTCATTAGTTTATCACGCGCAATCGAAGTCGAAACAAAAAAGTCGCGCCCATCGATGGACGCGACCTGTTCAAAAGAGGAACGGATATAGAATCGGCAAGATAAACGAGGTGAAGATGGCCGTTAATCCCATCGCGGCACCACCTGTTGCGCCGGACAACGGATGTTCCGTTGCCGCCTGAGCGGTCCCAATCCCGTGACTGATTGTGCCTAGTGTGAGTCCACGCGTGAACGGGTCGTCCATACGAATCCACGTCAATAAGACCGGTCCGAGCATCGCCCCTAAAATACCGCAGGCAACGGCGATCGAGGCCGCAAGTGTTGCATCCCCTTCTAGTTGTCGAGCCAATTCAAGGGCAATCGGGGACGTCGCCGATTTGACCGATAGTGCAATCAATACGTTTTCGGTGAACGAAAATAACTTGCCGAAAAGTACAGCCACAAAGATTGTGGAAAGTGACCCGATGACAATCGCGCTCAGTGCTCGCTTTGCACGTGCGAGTAATACGGGTAAGTTGCGATAGAGCGGTAACCCGAGGGCGACAGTCGCCGGACCGAGTAAGATGGTGATGAGATCGGTAGCCGGTTCATACGCATCATAGGACTGTCCTGTCACGAGTAACAAGAGAATCAGAATCGCTGTACTTAAGAAGACGACATTGGTGAACGGAGATGCCCACTTCATGGAAAGTCGACGACTGAGCGAATACACGAGAATCGTCAATCCGATCCAAACGTATGTCATGATGTCTCACCTTCTTTCCCGGAAACAAACGCCGTCACGACCATACCGATCGCCATGCTGGCGAGTAACGTGATAAGGAGCGGGATACCGGCAGCTTTTAACAAAGTGCCGTACGCCATAAGGCCGACGGCAATGGGGATGAAGAAGAAGGCGAGATGCTTCGTCAAATATCCAGCACTGTCCTCAATCCATTCCACCCGAATGACTTTTGTTACTAAGAGAATGAGCAACAGTACCATGCCGATGACGCTGCCCGGTACTTTCCAAGCGAACGTTTCGACCATCCAATTGCCGAGTGTGCTCAGTCCGAATAAAAGAGCGAGCCCAATCATCCATTTTAATAATTTCATATACATGACTTCCTTTCACGTCATTCAAAACGTATGAATCTTCTCAAATTCAACGAGAGAGGTCAAGAAAAGGGTACAACAAAAAAGACAAGGGGTACATACGTTCGGCATGATATACTACATCTATCATAAACAAGCGGGGTGTCGAGATGGAACTAAAAACGATTGAGCAATTTATTCAAGAGCATGGATTAGAAAACGGTGAAGACATTTTACGTGCGTTCACGAAGCGGGTCAATTTGACGCTTGTACCACGAACCACACGAGAAGAAGTTCAAATCGGCCATTCAAAATTCGGTGGGCATCCTGATTTGTCACATGCTGACTTGCACCCTGGGGAGAATATGACGTTTTTAGCCCAGTTTCGTTTAAATGATTTAGCTGAGTTTGAATCCGTGGATGCACTCCCAAAAGAAGGTTTGTTGTCTTTCTTCTATGACTTGGAAGAACAACCTTGGGGAGATGAGGACGAGCGTCATCTTTGGCGTGTCTTGTATACGGAAGAAACGCAACTTGAGCGAGTGCGGGTTGGAGAAGCATTGAATGAACGTGCCGTTTCCTTTAAAGAAAGCTATGCAGAGAATGAATACAGTTTATATGAGCTGCTCGACGAAGAGATGTACGATCGGTTACTCGAACGATTCGAACAAGAAGAACTTCATGCAATCGGTGGACATCCGAGTGAAGTACAAGGTGATGTTTTTGAAGAGATACAAGAAACATATGGGGAACGATTCGATCATCCTTTCCTATTGTTTCAAATGGACACGTCTGAGGAGTTAGACGTCATGTTCGGGGATTCGGGTATTCTTTATTTTCTCATTCCGGAAGATGCTCTCCGTGCCAAACGGTTTGGAGAAACCGAAATCATTATGCAGTGTTATTGAACGCAAAAAAAGGGAGCCGACTCGAATGAGTCGACTCTCTTTTGATTACGCTTGTTTTTTCTTACGGAATCGTGCGAAGAACTCATAGACGATTGGTACGATGAGCAACGTGAGGAGCGTCGAACTTGTAAGTCCGCCGATCACGGTGACGCCGAGACCTTTCGAGATGAGTGCCCCACCCTCGAGACCGAGTGCGAGCGGTGCGAGTGCACCGATTGTCGCGAGTGCGGTCATCAAGATTGGGCGAAGGCGTGTGCCCGCTGCCTCAAGTAACGCTTCACGTGTTGATAAACCAGCTTCTTCTTTATGAATGACGCGGTCAATCAAAACGATGGCGTTCGTGACGACAATCCCGATCAACATGAGTGCCCCGATCAAGGCAGAAACCGAAATCGTTTCACCCGTGATGAGGAGGGCGACAAGTCCCCCGATGATCGCATACGGTAGTGAGAACAACACGACGAATGGCGTGAGTGCCCCACCGAATGTGATGACGAGCACCAAGTAGACGATGGCGATTGCGGCGAGCATCGCAAGACCGAGCTGAGTGAACGATTCTTGAATCTGTTCCGTTACACCGCCGACATCATACGAGACGCCAGAAGGGAGCTCGATGTCCGATACGCGTTCTTCAATCGCAGCAGACGCTTCTGTCGCTTTATCTGTGCTGAGTTCAACACTTACTTGCGCAAGCAGTTTTCCGTCGCGCTCGACGAGTGTGTCCGGTGTTGTGCCTTCTTCGATTTCAATGAAGTCTGAAATCGGGCGTGGTCCGAACGGTGTCGTGATTTCTTGTGCTTGCAGGTCATCGACACTGTCATACGTCACTTGCTCGTTCGGGATGACGACGTCTAACTGTTTGTCATCCACTGTGACACTTGTAAGTGGACTTTCTGGTGCCTGGAACTGACTGATGACTTGCGCGATTTGACCTGCCGACACACCGGCTTCTGCAGCGGCCTGTTGGTCGACGTTGAACGTGTATTGTACATAGGACTCACGTAAGTCAGATGTCGCTTGACGGACATAATCCGTTTCCTCTTCAATCGTTTCGATGAAAGTCGGCACGATGGCTTCTAGATCTTCAAGGGAGTTGGCATAGACGTTGTATGTGACACCGCTCGTTGCGCCGCCACCTGAGAAGTCTTGTTCTTTCCATTCCCCGTTCGAAGCGAGTTCGTTCAACTTCTCGATATCAGCTAACTTCACATCCGCGAAGTCTTCTGTATCTGGATCATATTGAACGATGAAGATTCCTTGTTTGTTGTTTCCGGGGTTCAGCGGGTTCTCTCCACCGACCGTGAACTGAACATCGGTTGCGTTCGGTTGTTCTTCCATGAAGTATTCTTCTGCCACTTCTGCTGCGGCAATCGAATCTTCAAGTGTTTGACCAGGTTCTGGGTCGAACGTGACGAACAACGTCTTCTCCGAATCCTGATTCAAGAAGTTGACCCCAATCGCTGGGACAAGGGCAAAGCTACCAATCAATAGGGCAGTCGCGAGACCGAACACGACGAGTTTATGGTTCAGTGACCAGTTCAAGACGCCACGATACCATTCCGCGAGCTTGCCTGGACCTTCTTCTGGCTTCAACTTGTCGCGGTTTTTAAAGAACGAGTCGGCCATCATTGGTACGACCGTGATTGCCACGAGTAACGAAGCGAGTAATGCGAAGACGACCGTCAATGCGAACGGCAAGAACAGTTCACCGACAAAACCAGTGACAAATCCAAGCGGCAAGAATACTGCAATCGTGACGATGGTCGACGAGGCGATCGGGATGAATACTTCTTTTGTTGCCGCGATAATCAACTCTTTACCGCGAAGTGGTTCGTTCGAACGCGTGAGTCGACGGTAAATGTTCTCGATGACGACGATGGAGTCATCGACGACGCGCCCAATCGCAACGGTCATCGCACCGAGCGTCATGATGTTCAACGTGATATCCAACTGCTTCAAGACGATGAGTGCCATGAGAAGCGACAACGGGATCGAGATGACGGCGATGATCGTCGATCGGAAGTTACGTAAGAACACTAAGATGATGAGGATAGCGAACAACCCACCAAGTAATGCTTTAGACAACATGGTTTCGACCGACTCTTCAATCGGTTGTCCTTGGTCGAGTGTGATTGATACATTCGCCGTATCGTTTTCAGCTTCGAAGTCATTCAATACTTCTTTGACGGCGTTGACGACATCGACCGTGTTCGCATCTTGTGTCTTCGTCACTTGTACGCCGATTGAACGTTCACCGTTCGAGCGAGAAATCGATTCTTCGATTCCTTTGTCCTCGATTGTCGCAAGTTCACTCAACGCGACAGTCGGAACCGTCGTCGGAACGTTCG
This sequence comes from Exiguobacterium sp. AT1b, assembly GCF_000023045.1. Classification (GTDB taxonomy): domain Bacteria; phylum Bacillota; class Bacilli; order Exiguobacteriales; family Exiguobacteriaceae; genus Exiguobacterium. The sequence continues at coordinate 1,892,727 of NC_012673.1, forward strand.
GTGGTAATGCCGATGGTGTTTCCGTCGGGACCTCTGTTGGCACGTCTGGCGTTTGACTAGGTGGCAATTCAGTCGGGGCAGACGGTGTCGTCGGCGTTGATTGTGCTGGTGAGTAAGGGATTTGGATGTCGCGGAACGCTTCGAGCGTCTCCGACTTGCCGTCGATGACGACCGCTTGCTCCGTATCACCTAATTCATATAACCCGAGCGCAATTCGAGCGTCATTCGCTTGAATCAATTGTTTGACCGTATCTTCTGTCAAATTGTATTCTGCGAGCGCTTCTTGGTCGAATTGAAGTTCGACGCGGCGAATCTCTTGTCCGGCAATTTGGACGGTTTGCGCACCTTCCACTCCTTCAAGAGCAGGCTGCACTTCTTCCTCGACGAGTTTTGTCAATTCGGCCAAATCAAGACTCTCATCCGAGATGGCAGCCCCGATTACCGGGAAAGCGTCGAAACTGAGACGCGACACTTGTGGTTCTTGTGCCGATTCAGGTAGTTCGACGTTACTTAACGCATCTTTGACTTGTTGTTCCGCTTCATCCATATCGGTACTGAAATCATAATCGATTTGGATGTTCGAAGCGTTTTGGAATGACGAAGAACGAACTTGTTCCACACCATTTAAATTCTGAAGACGATCTTCTAACACGGTGCTGACTTCTTCGAGCACTTGCTCAGGGGATGCACCTGGATAAATGGTTGTGACCGAGACGGTCGGAGTCGTAATGTCCGGTAACGTCTCGAGCTTCATCGTCAGACCGGCGAAAAGACCGGCGGCCGTCAAGATGATCGTCATCAACCAAACCGCAAACTTGTTGTTGACGGAGAAGGACGTGATTTTCTGCATGGGTTTTTAATCTCCTCTATTATTATGTTGTTTTATGACTCACGATCGATGTCGTGGGCTCGTTCAATCAAGCGTGCGATAATCGCTTGTTTGAGTTCGGTAGGGGGAACACCGACACCGAAGTGTTCGGACATCATCATACCTTCGAGTGCATAACGAATGATCATCGTTTCCACCGGATCAGCCGTTTGTTGGAACTGTGCGAAGAACGTATCTAAATCATGTTTCCAACGATTGGCGTACTCTTGGTCGACTTCGAACAACGTGAGAAATGCAATCATCTTCTCGACGTCGATTTGGATGGCAGCACGCTCAGGATGCAACTTCGTTTCATCAAATAGACGAACGAATGCCTCGACAGGTCCATGGCCTTCATCTTGCAATGAAGCATATAGCTCGTTTTGTTCTTGTTGTAATCGTTCGACCATCGCCGTCATCAACGCTTCTTTTGAAGGATAATGATAAAGAAGTCCCCCTTTAGATACACCCGCAGTCTTGGCGACTTCATCTAAGGTAAGTTGATGCACGCCGTGGTTCATGATGATGTCGGTTGCCGCATCCAACAGCTTTTGCTTTGTAACGTTCGATCGGTTTGACATATCTTCACCTCTTTCTGTACCGACCAGACGGTTTGTTTGATTTTACTATATCGTTCGTATTCTTTTAAAGTCAAGAAATGATGTCCTCAAAACTGTCACCAAGTACACATTTAGTGTGATAGCGATTGCAGAAAAGTCTTGACGTGAGAATGATTATCAGTGATGATAGGTACTGAGAGTAATTATCATTACCAGAGAGAAATAACCGAACGTGGGGGAATGACAGATGAACAAAAAATATGCAGCTTTAGGAATTTCAGCAGCGTTAACGACATCGCTCCTTGCCGCTTGTGCAAGCACAGATGAGACAACTTCAAATGAAGGCTCAGACGATTCGAACGTCGTCAATGTTTACTCGAGTCGCCACTACGATGTCGATCAACAATTATACAAGCAGTTTGAAGAAGAAACAGGCATCAAAGTCAACGTGGTGGAAGGAAAGAGTGACGAACTTCTCGAGCGTTTGAACACGGAAGGCGAAAACACAGAAGCAGACCTCTTCATCACAGCAGATGCCGGAAACTTGTATCAGGCAAAAGAAGCAGGACATCTTCAAGCGGTCGATAGCGATGAGCTTGAGTCAAACATTCCTGAAAAATATCGTGACACGGACAACGAATGGTTCGGTTTGACGAAACGTGCGCGTGTCATCGTCTACTCAAAAGATCGCGTGAAACCAGAAGATTTGTCGACGTATGAAGCGTTGACAGAAGAACAGTGGAACGGCAAAGTACTCGTCCGTCCATCTGAAAACATGTACAACATCTCACTCCTCGCATCGTTCATCGAAGTGAACGGGGTCGATGAAGCGAAAGAGTGGGCGAAGGGCTTAGTGAACAACATGGCACGCGACCCACAAGGGAACGACCGTGACCAAGCGAAAGCGGTCGTCGCCGGTGAAGGGGACGTGGCCATCATGAACACGTACTACATGGGGCTCATGTTGAATTCTGAAGACGAAGAAGAGAAGAAAGTCGCTGAACAGCTCGGTGTCTTCTTCCCGAACCAAGATACAACAGGCACACACGTGAACATTTCGGGTATCGCGATGACGAAAGCATCGAAGAATACAGAAAACGCTCAAAAATTGATGGAGTTCATGTCAGAACCGTCAGCACAAGAAAAGTTTGCGAGTGTGAACTACGAATATCCAGTCAACGAGTCGGTTGAGCCGAACGAACTTCTTCAATCATGGGGCGAGTTCAAAGAGCAAGACATCAACCTCTCTGCACTTGGTGAAAACCAACAAGAAGCAATCCGCATCTTTAACGAAGTGGGTTGGAAGTAAGATGACTTCGGCTTGAACGAGAGTTCAGGCCGGAGATTTTTGCGTTCTTCACACCCTAAGCGCTACACGGGATGCACAGAAACTGATATGATGGGACAGGAATTGATAGTTTACAGAACGGGAGCGGTACGACATGAACTGGCACGCAGTAAAACGACAACTGAATGGATGGGCGATCCTTAGCTTTCTCGCGATTTTATTGATCGTCTTGCCGGGAATTGTCGTGCTCGTCGAATTGTTCGCCCCGGTCAATGACAATTGGCAGCACATTCAGGAGTACCTGTTGCCCCGTTACGTGAGAAACACGTTGTTCATTATGGTGGCTACCGGTGTCTTGACGACCGTGATCGGGACGAGTCTCGCTTGGTTCGTGACCGTTTATGATTTCCCGTTCCGTCGCTTCTTTAAATGGGCACTCATCCTGCCGCTCGCGATTCCGCCTTATATCGGGGCGTATACGTATCACGGCATTTTAAATTACACCGGGGTGATCCAAACGACGCTACGAAATCAGTTCGGGATCACCGTCGATCAGTCGTACTTCAACATCATGTCGATTCAAGGAACCGTGTTTATTTTCACGTTGTTCCTCTATCCATACATTTATACGATTACACGAGCGTTTCTGCATAACCAGTCATCCTCGATGATTGAGAACGCACGGATTCTCGGTCGCGGCTCATGGGACATCTTCTTCACCGTCGTCATTCCGATTTCTCGAGTCGCCATCATCGGCGGTGTCAGTCTCGTCTTGATGGAAGTGCTCAACGACTATGGTGTCGTGAAATACTTCGGGATCCAGACGTTCAGTACCGCTATTTTTAGCACATGGTTCGGGATGAAGGATACGTCGTCGGCGCTGAAGCTTGCGGGCACTCTCATGATTCTCGTCATCGCTATTTTGACGATGGAACGACTCGTCCGGGGACGGAAGCAGTTCAGTTACGCTTCGACGAAAGTAAAGCCGCTCAAACCGAGACCGCTGCAAGGCTGGCATCGCTATGCGGTATTCGCATATGTTTCGCTCGTCTTTGCGATTGCATTCGTCATTCCGTTCACGCAGTTGACGGCATGGACGTTTCTGACGTTCGATACGGTCTTCACGGAAGAATTTTGGCAACTCGTTTGGAATACGGTACGAGTCGCCTTTACCGCAACCGTGATCATCTTACTGTTCGCACTCATCATTGCGAACTATACACGACTCTTCCCGTCGAACATGACGCGTGTCATTTCGAAAGTGACGACGCTCGGGTATTCGATTCCGGGAGCGGCCATTGCCATTGCGGTCATCACGCTCTTCTTGTGGCTCGATGACAAAGTGCTCAATTTGGCACGGGCGCTCGACTTGAGTCAAACGTTCGTGTTCCGCACGACGCTCATCATGCTCATCTTTGCCTACGTCATCCGCTTCCTCGCCATCGGCTACAACTCGATCGAGAGCGGGTTTGAGAAGGTCGGGAAGTCATTCACGGAAGCATCCCGTATGCTTGGGTGGAATACGGTCCAGACGTTCTTCCGCGTCGATATCCCGATGATCAAAGGCGCCATCATGAGCGCGTTTATCCTCGTCTTTATTGATATTATGAAAGAGTTGCCATTGACGCTCTTTTTACAACCATTTAACTTTTCGACGCTTGCGACACAGGCGTTCAAATACGTGAGTGATGAGAAGATTCACGAAGCGGCACTCGCTTCCATCGTCATCGTCCTCATGAGTGGACTGTTGATATTCGTTTCCCATAAGGTGCTTGATAAGGAGGCCGACTAATGTTCGTTCAAATCAACGATTTACATTTTAGCTATAAAGGTGCGCATGAAGAGACCATCAAAGGGTTCTCGATTTCGATTACAAAAGGTGAAATCGTCTCGCTTCTTGGGGACAGCGGATCGGGGAAGAGTACGATTCTCCGTTTGATCGCAGGACTCGAGATGCCGAACCAGGGCGTCGTCGTCGTGAATGACTGTGTCTGTTGCGACGATTGTCAGTTCATGCCGCCAGAAGATCGTGGCGTGGGGATGGTCTTCCAAGACTACGCACTCTTCCCGCACATGACCGTTGAAAAGAACATTCGATTCGGTCTTCATAAACTGAACCGCAAGGAGCGGAATGCGCGTGTCGAAGAGATGCTCGCGCTCGTCAACTTGACGGAGTTCCGTCACCGTTATCCGTACGAACTTAGTGGGGGACAACAACAGCGTGTCGCGCTCGCGCGTGCGCTCGCACCGAAACCAGCACTGTTGATTCTAGATGAACCATTTAGTAACCTCGATACGTCACTTCAACACCGGATTCGCGACGATTTGCGTCGTCTCTTGAAGCAGACAGGTACGACAACGATTTTCGTAACGCACGATGAGGAAGATGCCGAGGCACTTGCCGACCGGATTGTCTACCTTGGAGAAGGCAAAATTAAAAAGCAGATCATGACGGAGAACAACAAGACGTTCAACCCGCAAATTCCTTGCTTCGTATAAGTTCCGCGCACTCATTGATGAATGGGTGCGTTTTTTTGTGGGTCCATCATTCAATGAAGCGATGGTCTATAACAGATAGATGTTCCTGCCAATCTGGCCAAGAGGACTGGAGCGATGTAATCAATTCGTTCCCCCCAAAGCTAATCGTACTTTCGTGAGATGCGTAAATGACCCAGTTCATGTGTTGGTCAAACCAATAACGTTCTAGATAACGTCCGTCATAACAAGGATCCAAGGAATCGGTATCGATTTGCCAGAGCGTAAGGTCCTCATGTAGTTCAAAGACGACATCCGCGCCTCGACGCGATATCCATTGTTGGATTTCCTTAATTTTTTGATCATCCTCTTCAATATAGTCACTATCGAATGCGATCACATCGGGGCGCCCAGCAGTCGATAGAGGGTACCAATAGTGTGAATCGGTCACACCCCAAATGGCGCGAATTCTTCTTTTTACTTGACTGGCGAGAGGTGATGAAAGTTGAGTCCTCATGACGTGTAAACTCCTTATCCTAAAGTTGATGTATGTGTTGCTATCTTCACTATACATGGGAAATAGAAAAACGTCCTTAGCGTTTATCTAAGGACGTTTCGTGCCTACTTCGCTGTCTGAGACGGTTTCGACTCATTTCCAAGTTGGTCAATCGCAGTCACGTAGTAGGATGCATTGTTCTCATTTGTGACCTCGATACTTTTTCGTGCATGGGATGGGATACTTTCGATATGAGTCGCTTTTCCGTCGATGACTTCATAGATCCGATATCCAATCACGCTCTCTTGACGAACGGCGTGCCATGTCAATAAGTTACCTTTTAGTTCGACTGCCGTCGGTGTCTCGAGATCGACAGTTTCGTTCAGTTCGGTATCCACCAGCTCTGTATAGACGACGAATCGTTCATCATAGCCCCCGTCCCCGAACGTACCCGAACAGGTAATCAAATTTAAGTTCCGATTTGATGTGGCACCGAAAATCTCTTCGATTGGCGCGGTTTTCGTATCATAGCGTTCTGTTTTTGTGACGCGGAACCGGAGTGTGTTACCCGCTTCATCTTGAATCAGAACGTCATCGCCTTCTTTGAGTTGATCGAGTTGATAAAAGATAGCCGGGCCGGTCTTGCTGTCGACATGACCGGCGATCACGGCATTTCCTTTGCTCCCTGGTGTGACACCAGGTTCGAACCACCCGACCTGGTTCTCGTCTTCTGGTACGCCCATCTGTCCATTGTCTAGGACCCCAACTTGTTCAATTGCCGTATCGACATCAATTTTAGGGATCTGGATTTGAACAGGGGTGACGGCCTTGGCGTTTTCTTCTTCCTCGGCTAAACGTAGCTTTTTCACCTCTTCCTGTAGAAGTGAGAATTCAGCCGTTAAATCCGGGCTCTCCTCTATTTGTTTTTCTTCTACAGGTGGTGACGACGATTCTTGGGCGCTCGTCCACGTCCAGAAGCTAAAACAAAAGAGAGAGAGCGCCAGAAACAAAAGGCGCTTGTTCATGGGACTCCCTCCTTATTGATTATTGTTCAGACACTTTACGTTTGCGAAGCGTTACGAAGGCGAGTAAGATTCCGCCAAGTACAGCTAATCCAGCGTAGAGTGTGTTCATTGATTGTTCTTGTGCACCACCGAGACCTGTTTCAGGCATCTCTTCAGGCATCATTGTTTCTTCGAACTTGTCAGGCATTTGTGTCACGATCGCGTTACCGAGTGTTTCACCAACACCGAACATGAACGCATATCCTTCACGGAATGACATCCAAGCCGCTTCTGCATCGCCAGCGACATATTGATCGAATGTGTCGAGTACGAGCGCTTCGTGCTGTTTGATTGCTTCTTCACCGGCAGCTTGTGGTAAGTTACCTTCTGTTGCTGCATCGAGGAATGTGCTGAAGTCGACAGCGAATTGGTCGAGGCGCATCCGCGCATCTTCAATCATCGCTTCGTCGCCTTCGAGTGTAGCGGCAACGATGTCACCTTGTGCTGTGATGTGATCGGAGTTCCATACTTTCTCGAACTGTGCTGCCCCTTCGTCACCATATACGGATGCGATGGCTGCTTTGAAGTCGAGTGTGTTCTGGTCTTCTGCCCATGTCACGTAGTCATAGTCCTCTGCTTGGTCGTACCCTTTTTGCATACCGATCGCAGCGAGGGCGAAGTGCTCACCTGCAAGACTGTTCAATGTTGAGCGGAGTTCAACAGCTGGTGTGTCGGCCCCAGTTGTAAATTTGTCAGGCATTTGTGTGACGATTGCACCCGAGAGAGCTTTACTGATGTTGAACATGTGCTTGTAGCCTTCACGGAACGTCATGTAAGCTTCTTCGTAATCTCCTTCGACATAGTTATCGAATACAGAGAGGACTTGGTCTTCATGAAGTTCGAGTGCATCAGCTGCTGCGTCCTTCGGTAAGTTCCCTTCTGTCGCTGCGTCGAGGAATGTTGAGAATTCTTCTACGAACTCATCGACTTCCGCTTCCGCTTCCATGCGTAGTTCTTGGTTGTCTGATTTTGCCGCTTCTACGAAATCAGCTGAGTAGTCGTTATGACCACGGAAGATTTCCTCGAATTGTGCAGCGCCTTCTTCACCGTAGATGGAAGCAATGGCTGGTGTCATGTCGAGCGCGTTTTGATCGAGTGCTTGATCCGCGACCTCAGCATCTGCTGCCTCGTCGTATCCTTTCATCATCGATGTGACGGCTAAGACGTAATGCTCAGATAAGAGTTGATCGAGTGTGGCGCGAAGGTCACCTGCTGGTGTACTTGCTGTCGGCGTGTGATCCGCTGCCTGTGCGTTGACTGGTACGAGTAGTCCTAAGGCTAGTGCCGGTGCTACGATTTTGTTTAACGTCTTCTTCTTCTTCATGGGTAATCGCTCCTTTTCGTAAGTGAGTGTTGTCGTTATTTACACCCATCTAACGGAGCGGTTCAAAAAATGGATCACTCTTTTTTTATTTTTTTTCGTTTTTTTGTTGAAGAGTGCGATAAACCCCTGGTGCTACGCCATATTTTCGTTTAAAAATTCTGTGGAAATATGGATAACTTCGAAATCCAGACAGTTCCGCTATCGTTTCTAACGAATGTTTTGTATAGCGCATTTGCTCTTCGGCAAGCTGTAAGCGAATCGATTGTGCATATTCGATGATTGTCATCCCGGTCCCTTCTTTAAAGAGATGAACGGTCCGTGAAACGCTGAGTCCGACGGCGTCGGCGACGTCTGAAACTTTGAAGTCACTCGTGACGTGTGCTTCGATAAAGCGCATCATACGAGAGACGACTGGAGGTCGCGCCTGGGAATGCACATCTTGAATCGAACGATCGAGCATGAGTAGGAGTGCTTGAACGAGTGTTTCAATTAAAACGGCACTTTGTTCAGACGGTGGACGGCGCACTTCTTCCGTAATGTGTTGCCATAGCGAAAGAAGGCGTGAATCGATGGCGATGGTATTCAATCGCCCCCGTGGAGTCGCATGCCACCATGTATCGATTGAATGCCCGGTACAGAAGATATGATAGTCTCCGCTCGCGGGTGTATCGACATGCATTTCATAGAAGTCACCCGGACGAACAATCAATACGTCACCAGGTCGTGTGATCATCGTTTCCCCATTGACCACAATCCGAGCCGTTCCTGCCGTTTGTAAGCGAATCAGATACGTATCAAGTCGATTAGCAAATGGAAAAGTATAAGTCGTTGTATGGTATGAATAGCCACAAAAGCCGATTTCCATAATAATCTCCTCTTTTAATAGCAAGATTGTACATATCTTAATCATATCATGGATGGTCATGATTCCTTGGAGGCAGTACGATGAAAGCGTTGAAACGGAAATGAACTTCAAGGAGGACGTAACATGAAACAATGGTGGAAAGAAGCGGTCGTATATCAAATTTATCCACGTAGCTTCAATGACTCAAACGGTGATGGGATTGGCGACATTCAAGGAATCACGGAGAAGATGTCTTATTTGGCAGAACTCGGGATCGACGTCATCTGGCTCTCGCCGGTATACGATTCACCGAACGACGACAATGGATACGATATTCGTGATTACCGTGCCATCATGGACGAGTTTGGTACGATGGATGACTTCGATGCGATGCTTGAAGAAGCACACCGTCACGGGATTAAAATCATGATGGACCTCGTCGTCAATCACTCTTCGGACGAACACCAATGGTTCATGGAGTCACGTTCTTCAAAAGACAGCCCATATCGTGACTATTACATTTGGAAAAAAGGGAAAGATGGTCAACCTCCGACGAACTGGGGGGCTTTCTTCGGCGGCAGCGCTTGGCAGTATGATGAGGCGAGTGATGAGTACTACCTCCACCTCTTCAGTAAGAAACAACCGGATTTGAACTGGGAAAGCGAGACGCTTCGTCGTGAAGTGTACGACCTCATGACATATTGGCTCGATAAAGGGGTCGACGGGTTCCGGATGGACGTCATCAATATGATTTCAAAAGACCCGAGCTATCCAGACGGTCAAACGCAAGGAACGGGGTATGGAGACGGGACACCATTCTTCTTTAACGGACCACGCATCCATGAATTCATGCAGGAGATGAATCGTGAAGTCTTATCGAAATATGACACGATCACGGTCGGGGAGATGCCAGGGGTCAGTGTAGAGGAAGCAAAACTTTATACGGGTGAAGACCGAAACGAACTGAACATGGTCTTTCATTTTGAACATGTGGATGTCGGGAACGGGAGCTTCGGGAAGTGGAATCCGACAGACTGGAAGTTGACTGAGCTGAAGACGATTTTTTCGCGTTGGCAAGAAGGGCTCGAAGAGGAAGGATGGAACAGCCTGTACTGGAGTAATCATGACCAGCCCCGTGCCATCTCGCGCTTCGGGAACGATTCGCCTGAATATCGCGTCCGTTCCGGGAAGATGCTTGCGACACTTCTTCATCTATTGAAAGGGACACCTTACATTTATCAAGGGGAAGAGTTCGGCATGACGAACGTCGCGTTTGATTCAATCGATCAGTACCGAGATATTGAGACGTTGAACGCCTACCGTGATTACACATCAAAAGGGTTGTTAACGCACGACGAGATTTTCCGTGGCATCCATGAGCGAGGACGTGACAATTCACGCACACCGGTACAGTGGTCAGACGAAGCACATGGTGGATTTACGACAGGGACGCCGTGGATCGAGGTCAATCCGAACTATGTCGATATCAATGCGGAAGCGGCACAGAAAGACCCGAATTCGCTCTTCCATTACTACCGTCAATTGATTGCGCTCCGTAAAGCCAATCCGCTCGTTGTCTATGGAAAGTATGAGCTGTTATTACCGGAAGATGAGGCAATCTATGCGTTCACACGTTCGTTCGAAGGAGAGGCATGGCTCGTGCTTTGTAACTTCTCAGGTGACACACAACAACGTGACTTACCATATGACGTAAAAGAACGCGTCATCGGAAACATGGAACCGATTGAACCGTTCACCCTTCGTCCTTACGAAGCACAAGTGTATAAACTGTGACGAAAAGCTCGCCAGACGGCGAGCTTTTTTGAGTGGTCGCGTATCTTCTTCTCACGATTCGGGAATAGTGTAAGTAACGTCTGACATGAAAAGAGGGAACGACATGGGTACTTTAATCGCGTACTCTTCCAGATATGGAACGAGTGAAAAGGTAGCGTCTTTACTCGCTGAACGGTTATCGGGAGACGTTCATGTCCAAAATATCGTAGAAGAGCCGAACGTCATGTGGGAGACGGTGGATCACGTCATCGTCGGTAGTTCGATTCGGATGGGTACCATCCAGGACGAGATGAAAGAATGGTTGACGCTTCATGAAGCACACTTGCTAGAGCATCCTCTCGCTCTATATTTGTGTGCCGGGACACCGACGGAATCGGAGCGGATTCGCGAGCTAGAAGAAGCCTACCGTGAATCACTCCGCGAACATGCCTATTTCGTCGAGGTCGTCGGGAGCGGGTATGACTTTGAACGAATGGGATTTTTAGACAAAGCGATTGTCCGCATGATGGCCAAACAAAAAGAGAGTTCACTTCAACTTGATGATGCCAAACTGAATCAACTCGTGGAAGCGGCTCACACGTCTGAGCGCACCCGATCTGAAAATCCTTGAGCGAGTAGATCATGCACCTCAATCGGACTTTTCGTGGAGATGAGAACATCTCCGCTTTTTTTCTGTCCTTCAATCTGATGAAGAGCAAGGTGTTCAAGTTGACGACCGATTTTTAGAGCGATGGGTGCAGATTCTTGGCATCGTAAGGCATCGATAGTCACTTCATCGGTGCGGTTATCTCCCCCAAATAGTTCGAGGTCAGCTCGGGCTGTGGTAAACCCGCGCACGGCGATTCGTTTCAGTTGAACGCGTCTCGATTTGTATTGGATCGCAAGTGCCGGATGTTGTTCGTAATCGTAGGTCGGGTCGCCGATTGCAGTCAAACCATGAATCAAGACGTCCTGATAGGCCGATACAACCAGGCTTCGTGGTGAGGATTTTGTATAGAGTGAACTGTGAACCGGCTCGACGGACACTAAGTTTGTGCCTGATAGGAAGCGGGCTGTCTCTGAGTTCGGATCGTCTGCTAAATGATGACCGATGTGACGGAAGTTAAATGAACGATTGTCATGCACCGAAAGATGGCCGAAGATATGAACGTCGTGTGCGGCAGATGAGGTCCCATGTGCTTTTACTTCGATTCCGCCAAAACACCCTTCACTTTTATTGTTTACGAGTGTGACGTGCCGCGATCCGTCGTCGATCTCAATGCCGTTCGAGTTTGAGAATCCAACGGCGTGTGTTCGGCCGTGAGGATGATGACAATAGCAGTTCGTGATGTAGATGGCATCACTGTGATGTGTGGTGATTCCGTCATCCCCATAATTCGTCGCCTCGAGATGATCAAGATGAATATACCGACTGCCGTTTGCGGCACGGAGGCCGTCTCCTAAGTAATGATAATGTGGAGACGTGATGTCGAACGCATGAAGACCGGCATTTTTAGCCGTCACATGATGCACCCAGCCATACGTCACATGGGCAAACGTCAAGGCGCTCGATGTCGTGTCACCGCTCGTCGTCCGTTTCACATCGCCTAATCGTGCGACGTTCCAATCGAGTGTCAGGTGACATACCTCGATATGATGGTTTCCCGCAAATGGGGTGGCGTTTCGTAACAGTCTTCGATGCTTTGGCGCACGATCCGATAGTTTTAGAATGGTGACGTCCTGTCCGGCACCTTCTAACACGCAGTTCGAAGGAAGGCGAATGCCCCGAACGATATACACACCTGCCGGGACAAAGACGCGGCGGTTCGAGCGGAGGGCGAGACGAAAAGCGAGCGTGCAATCCGTTTGTCCGTCCCCGACGGCGCCATAGTCTGTCACATCAACACGTTGTTTTGTGACCTGCATTAGGTTCAAATATTCCGCATCGAGGCGGCGCATCCAAACAGGACGAACCATTCCGTCCATTTGTTCGAGCGGGAGTGACGTTTGAACAGGCGTAATGCGCTCAGTCATTGGAATTCGGCAAGGGATGGATTGTTGCTGCTCTGAGTAAGATGTCTCGCGCGTGGAGCGGTGCCATTCGAGTGTTCGCTGGATGAGGTCTTCTTCCGGCCAAGCGGAATAAGAGGCAATCATCGATGCGATTGATTGTGGGTCCTTTACGTTTTTCATAATAAATCCTCCTAGCATCATCTTCTCTAGCATGTACCCGTTTCACCTTGTTTTTTAGCAATCAGAAGTATTTACTAGACAGAAACATCTAGTCGTGTTATATTCAATATGTGCTTAATTAAGAATAGCTGGAATCATAATTCACAAGTGCTTGGGATTATTTTTCATTAGATAATCCAGAGGCTTGTATTTTTTTTGGTCAAGTTTTTTCTAGTAAGGCACTACTATAACGCATAGCGTTTATTTCAGGAGGGTTCATTCATGAACACAGGTAAAGTAAAATGGTTTAACTCAGAAAAAGGTTACGGCTTCATCGAAATGGAAGGCGGAGACGACGTATTCGTACACTTCTCAGCAATCCAAGGCGACGGCTTCAAAACACTTGAAGAAGGCCAAGAAGTAACTTTCGAAATCACAGACGGAGCTCGTGGACCACAAGCTTCTAACGTTGAAAAAATCTAATCTTCCTTTCTAAGGAATATGATACCTGCTCGCATCGGCGAGCAGGTTTTTTTGTGTTTAATCCCATAGTTTGAGGGAACAGTATACGAGCGACAAATCATGAAGGAGGAATTTGGAATGAGTGCAAAAGACACAGCGTTAAAGATTCTAGATGCAAGTAATGTCGGGACGATGGCGACCGTGTATAAGGTGAAACCCCACAGTCGTTACATGACATTTTTCCATGATGATTTCACACTCTACACGGCAACCTCGAACGATACAGATAAAGTAGAAGAGTTAGAAAAGAATCCATATACGCATATTTTAATCGGCTATGATGGAGATGGCGTGGGCGACACTTACTTAGAGATCTTCGGTAAAGCGACCGTGTCGGATGATGAATCGATGAAAGAGAAAGTATGGAACGAGAAACTCGAAGGATGGTTCGATGGTCCGGACGATCCAAAGCTTGTCATCCTTAAAATCGAACCGGAATCGATGCGCGTGATGAACAAAAAAGGTCAACCACCACAAGAAGTGACACTATAATCTCTTCAAAGACACCTAAATCAGGTGTCTTTTGTTGTAGATGAATGTGAATAGAATATGGCGTACATATGGACGAATCATGAACAAAGGAAAATACGTATGTGAAATAGTGAACATGAATGGTATATTGTGAATGTAATCACATTATAAATTTATTTAACTTCTTGAAAGGGAGGAATCATCATGTTCACGAAATTTTGGCAAAATCATAATGTCGCTACAGCCATCTTGACGGTGTTACGTGTATGGCTTGGTTATCATTGGTTAACGGCAGGTTGGGGTAAAATCACGGGAGGTTTTGGAACAGAAGGGTTCTTGAACAACGCGGTGACACTCGCTTCTGGAGAACATCCGGCCGTCGCTGGATGGTGGGCTGCATTCCTCGAAAACTTTGCGATCCCAAACGCCGGGCTATTCGATGTCTTGATTCCTTACGGTGAATTCTTGGTCGGATTAGGATTATTGCTCGGTGCCCTCACGCGTAGTGCAGCATTCTTCGGACTTGTCATGAACATGGCGTTCTTACTATCAGGAACGGTCAGTACGAACCCAACGATGTTGATCGTATCTGTCTTGATTTTAGTTGCCGGTCATAACGCTGGAAAAATTGGGGTCGACGGGTTGTTCCTTCGCCGTTTTGTCGACACGAAAGTGTTACATCGTTCACCAAATCGTCAAATAGCCTCGTAACTTTTATGCGTTCTCTTGTGACAAACCTCTCACGTTTCGGCTACGATAGATATAGCCTACAGAAATAAAGGAGAACGCATATGACTACGACTCATTTTAAATGGCTTGGCTACACAGAGGGTGTATCCTTCTTGTTGTTACTGTTCATCGCGATGCCGTTGAAATATATGGCCGGTATTCCACTCGCGGTCAGTATCGTTGGTGCAGCACATGGTTTCTTATTTGTGGCCTACGTGCTCGCAGCGATCTACATGGCATGGCGCTTGCGCTGGGGATTCAAAGTTTTGACGCTTGCTGTCATGGCATCTGTCATCCCATTCGGACCATTTTTATTAGAAAAACGGGTACTCCCGTCAACAGAGAAGACATCGAACTGATTCGTTCGATGTCTTTTTTCGTTACGATACACGTTCCATTGACTGGGCTGCATCTCGTTCTGCTTGGATGTCATGCCGGATTCGGTACGTTAGGACGAACGTACAGATGAGTAGACCCACCATGCAAGCGGTGTAGAGATGGGCAACCGAGACGAGGTCACTCAATACCCCGAATAGGATAAAGCCAATCGGTGTAATCCCCATCGCGAGTGACTCGAGTACCCCGATCACGCGTCCTAAATAGTTTGGATCCGTATTCGTTTGGAGGAACAATTGAATCGGGATGTTGACACGTACGATTAAGAAACCACTCAATAAAGCGAATGTAGCGAAAAAGAATATCGACGTGAGGACGTTGAAGTTAAAATATAATGGAATGGCAGGTCCGGCGAACAGGACACTAAGAATGGTCAACGCGGATCGCATCGTTGCTAAGCGATGTTTGATTTTGAATAACGGTAAGGCATGAAGTAAGGAAGCGACTAAAAAACCAATGGCGACCATGCTTTCAAGGAGTCCGAATTGAAACGGGGACACACCGACTTCTTGTAACGCGGCAATCGGGAACAACACTTCCGATGCGACAAAGAAGAAGTTCAAAAATGCGGCGAGGACGGCAACTGTCCATAAAACTCGTTGCTGCTTCAAATAAGAGAGACCAGATCGTACATCTTCCCAGGTCGATTGTTCGGTTGGCGCAACCTCTTTCTGATGAAATGCGAGTCGGGAAGCAAGCAAGGCGGCAATCATGAAGAATAGGGCTGAGCTGAATAAAAACGCTGGAATCGGTATGAGTTTAAATAGGGCCCCGGCAAGAAGCGGGGTACCGATGCTTGAAATGGAAATGATACTTTGAATGAGAGAGTTGGCGCGTTGCAGTTCATCTTCCTCAAATAAGAGGGGGATTGAACTCGATAACGTGACCGATAAGAAAGTGGAAACGATGGATAAGAAGAATGTGATGACGTAAAAAGCGGGTGCTTCAAACGTCCAAAGCAAGCTTCCCACACCTGCGAGTAAAAATAATCCCCCGTTCAAAGACTCCATCTTGATGATGACTCGTTTTCGGTCAAGTTTGTCCGCATAAGCGCCGGCAAATGGCGACAAAAGTACGCGTGGCAATGTGCCCGCCAGTAAGACGAAGGCGAATTGTAATCCAGATCCAGTCGTCGTCAATACCGTGAGTCCCGCCACGAACGTAAATAAGTTGGATGCGAACAGTGACATGAATTTACCGAGTAATAAAATCGATAAATTGGAAGAAAAGAATTTCACAGAGAACACTCCTTTGCAAATTAGTTAAATGTGATTTAACATTATCGTAAAGGCAACGAAGCGAGTTGTAAACATAAAGTTCAATATAATTTAACTTTTAGAGGTGGAATATGATTGGTGAGCGCATTAAAACATTACGAAAACAGAAAAAAATGACTCAAACGCAGTTAGCGGAAGGGATCGTCACGAAATCGATGCTCAGTATGATTGAAAATGGGAAAGCGGAGGCATCAATGCGTAGCTTACGAGAACTCGCAAGTCGGTTAGATGTCTCGATGCAACAGTTATTGACTGACCCGAAAGAAGCTGAACTACAGACGATGGTCGAACAGTTAGAATATGAAGAAATGACACTCGTTTCGCGTCCAGATCAAGAAATACGACAGATGCTTTCCCCATACTTAAAAGAAGAAATGAACTCCGTTTGGCAAGGTAAAGCATACATGTTGTACGGGGATACGTATTTTCAAGAAGGGGAAAACGAAAAGGTATTGACCTACTACGACCGCGCCATTGAAATTTTTGAGAAGCTAGGTGAATCTGATGAATTGGCAATGGGACGAATCAGCCAGGCTTATTATTTATTGATGTGGAATCGATATGAGGAATCGCTTGAACGGATTGACGCAATTGAACTTCTTGATGCGAAATACATGAAAGCGAAAACAAGAACTGAGTATGTCATGTTGATTGTCTTTAAAAATCTTCTTTGTGACGAGGATTTGGAAGATTCGATTCGACAGCTTGAAGACGTGCTCGAGTATATGAAACGGACAAGAATCTACTACCGTGCGGACGACGTGTATCGCACCATTTCGATTTGTGCGCTCTATTTGAACGATGAAAAGCAAGTTCGTGAGTCGTTACAAAAGGCGAAGCAATACATTCAATTCACGGAAGACCGCTTGGCAGAAATCAAAGTGGCACTTTCCGAAGCACTCTATGCGATGGAATATCGACATATTGATCTGTTAGGAGAAAACGTCAAGTTGATGGAATCACTCACGACAGAGATCGAGCCGTTCATTGCGGCGATTTCGATGGCGAAAGGGGTGTACTACGCTTTTCGAGGAGAATCAGAAAAAGGAAGAGAGTGTTTATTGGCATTATGGGAAAATCGAGACGAGTGGAAAGCACATAGTTTAGTCGATATCGCGATTTACTACGAAGGTTTATTAAGAGGAACATTGAACGGTTGTGGGGATGATTGGGTGCCAGTTATCGAAGAACAAGTAGCTGAATTCCCGCAAGGACTGTTTCGCAAACGTTTAGAGACATTGCTACAACAAATCAAGGGCTGACGAATCAGCCCTTGAACGTTTGAATCAATGTCCCTTTGCCATGCTCGACTTGGACGGATGCGTGTGCTCCATTGACGAGCGTCATTTGAGGCGGAACGTGTCCACAGTCGATATCGTAAAAAATCGGAACCTCTAACATGTGATGGAGTTCCTCATACACCATCTCGGCCGTATAGTCTTGATGGATAGATGGGGCGTCACTCCGTCCGAACAGAATACCAGACGTATGATCGAACCAACCGGCCCACTTCATTTGAAGGAGGGTCCTTTTTAATGCCGGAACGTTTAGCTCAGCATTTTCAAAATACCAAAGAATCGGCTCGTCATTCAGATGTTCGCGCTGGAACGTCTTGACGTCTCCATATGGTGTCCCGATTGTATGTAAGAGCACATCGAGGCATCCACCGAGCAAGCGTCCTGTTGCATTCTGACCGCCAATCGCTCTCCATTCGGTCGTTTCCGTCAGATGAAACAGATGTGGCGTCGGGTTGTCAAACTGCCATTCGTTTTGGAACTTCTCGGACGAACGTTGGATGACCGTCTCGTCGGTCCGCGTCGACAACACATCGAGCCAGCGTGAACTCGTCTCGTCCCACAAATCAGCACGTAAGTCGACTAAGTTTGGACCGTGGGCCGAGGCGATTCCAGTTTTTAGCGTATACACAAAAAGCAATAGACTCGTATCTGAATAGCCGAGCATCCATTTTGCGGGCAAGGACTGCCACTCGATTTGATCGAGGATTTCCATTAAGAGTTCCCCACCCCAGGGTGGAATGATCAAGTCGACATTGTCATCTTGAAATAGGGATGTCAGTTCATGTGCACGGACCCGAGCCGGAGCGGACTTCCCAAATCGTTGTTTCCACGCATTCGGAGTGAATTGCAATGTGAACCCTCGATCGGAAAACTTCTGTTCCGCTTGATGCAATAAATGGTGTAACTCTTCTGGTATACCTGATGAAGGGGCGGTGACACCGATTTGATGACCGGTTAACTGTGGATAACGAATCATGACAACCTCCTGTGGATAAGTGATATGTTCAGTAGGGAAAATGGGTTATCCACATGTGGACAACTAATTAGAGCGCATCCGTTCGGCATGACGCATTCCCCATTCGTTCATCGCTTCGAGAATCGGGATCAGTGTTTTCCCGTACTCACTTAAGCGATAATCGACACGGGGCGGAACTTCCGGGTAGACGGTCCGAATGACGATATCCTGTTCTTCTAAGTCACGGAGTTGAGCAGTCAGTATCTTTTGGCTGATCTTTGGTAACGCTCGTTTCAACTCACTGAAACGCAATGTATCTCCATTGATCAACACGAGGAGGATGGAATGTTTCCATTTTCCTGTAATCAGTTCGAGTGCCGTGTCGACTTCACAGCTTGTTATGTTGGTCACGTCGCTCTTCCTTTCCAATAGTATCGTTGAAGTAACTATACCACCTTTTTGTGCCTACTTCTGTAACATAAGCTGAGCGGGTATAGTGAAGGAGAGGTGATGATGTATGAAAATCGAGAAAATTGAACTCGGACCGGTGACGCTACGCGTCCGTGACATCGAACAGGTGACACGATTTTACGTAGACGTGATTGGGATGAGCGTCTTAGAAGAGAGCGAAGAGCACATTACACTCGGTACGAAGGAACGTCCACTTGTCATCCTGCACAGTGTCCCGCAAGCGAAGACGAATCCACGAGCGGCAGGATTGTTCCATTTAGCGATTTTATTTCCGAACCGAATAGAGTTAGGAAGCATGTTGGCGCATCTTATTGAGCGACGCGTCGAAGTGGGGCAAGGCGACCATCTTGTGAGTGAAGCCTTCTACTTGAGTGACCCAGAAGGGAACGGGATTGAATTGTATGCCGACCGCCCGAAGGACCAATGGACGTACGAGGCAAACGGCCATGTGAAAATGGCGACCGAGCCTGTCGACTATGAATCGATGCTTCAAGCGGCAGCCAATCGGCCGTTTACTGGTTTACCGATTGGCACGACGATGGGGCACGTGCATTTTAAAGTACGCTCAATCGAGGCGGCGAAACGTTTTTACCATGATCGGCTGGGCTTCTCCATTACGACGGATTCTTATCCAGGGGCACTGTTCCTAGCGGCAGATGGCTATCACCATCATATCGGGACGAACGTGTGGGCCCGTCCGAGTGATCCGATGGGAATGGAGACCGGACTTGAGTCATGGACACTTCTCGTCAATGAAGACACGAACCGAGCGTTAGGCGGAACGTCGTCTGAATGGACGTTGACTGATGAAGACGGGATTACCGTGCATATTAAAAGAACGGACGCTTGATGGCGTCCGTTCTTTAACGTGCGGATGTTTTCTTCTGACTTGCGTTAAACGAGAGACGAAGTCCGCGTTTTTGATACGCTTGCTCGACTCGTTTTGGGTTGAGGCTGAGCTCGAGATGAGCCAACTTCAAATGTTCAAGTGCCGGCACCGTGACATCGAGTCGAACGAGCTCCATGTTGCGCTCTGCTTTTTTGCGTGTTCGTCTCAAGTTACGGGGCACCTCCTCTGACGTCAGTGCCGCGATCGTTTCATTTACTTGTTGTCGTTTTTCACCTTTGATGCTCAAGGCAGAATACAGCTTATCGAGCGAACCGAATCGTTTGATGAGTTGAACCGATTGGCTTTCGTCGAGCCCGGCAACTGGAGGGATTCCGTCAGAACGGTCTCCTGTCAATGCTTTGACGGCTGACAGTTGCTTCGGTTTCAATCCTTCGTATAACGCTGCAATCTCTTCTGGTCGAATTTCTAAATGACGCTTGAGCGGCAACGGACGATTATCACGAATATCACAGCGAGCCTGCATTTGCTGAAGCTCCTGTGTTTGTAACCAAACGGTGATTCGTGGACTGACAAGCTGTAACAAGTCTTTGTCTTTTGTCATGATGACGACAGGGGCACTGCAACTGAATTTACGGGCGATGTGGGCAATCAAGTCTTCCCCTTCATACCCTTCTACTTGGAATTGTGGGATTCCACTATCCTCAAGCAGTTGGCGCATGAGTTCCATCTGCGCTTTCAATTCAGGCGGTGTTTGACGTCTGCGACGTTTGTAGCCCGGGTACAGTTCTCGACGCCATAATGTTTCACGTGAGACGTCCCAGACGACGACAAAATGAGTCGGACGATGTCTGCGTAGAATCGTCCGGATGAGGCCGGTCATTCCGATGACGGCACTCCGATCGTTTTTGGATACCTCGCGTCCTTTTTTCGTTCGGCTCGCGGCGGCACCATAATAAGCACTGGCCAGCATGGAGTTACCGTCAATCAAAAATAGTTTGCGTTCCATGCGTAACCTTCTTTCTATTTCTTTCTGTTTAAACCGAACATCTCGCCATGTTTCGGTGATGTTGTGTCATTGAGTGGGTGACACTCAAATAAGCAACATATGTGCAGTATATCACGGCAAGAGGCGAAAATATAGCGACAGTTCGGTGCAAACGTGAAAAACCCTTCTCCATATTTTAGAGAAGGGTTTGAAAGATGCATCATTCAGACAGTGGTTCTTCCTCTTCATGAGAGGCGAGAATCAAGTCGACGAAGACGATGCGGTGGTTATCGACTTCACTGACAATCAGTTCATGGTCGCCAGGTAAAAGGAAGCGTTCCCCCGTTCGCGCATTCGCTTTTTGTGATAAAACGAAACCACCGACCGTATCGACGTCATCCTCGATTTCGATGCCGAACCGTTCCTCCAGTTCTTGCGTTAAAACGAGTCCTGAAAGGCGGTAATGTTTCGGAGCAACTTCTGTAATTTCAGCCTGCTCATCTCGATCGAACTCGTCTCGAATCTCGCCGACGATTTCTTCTAAAATGTCTTCAATCGTCAACAGTCCTGCCGTCCCACCATACTCATCGATGACGAGACACATCATCGTCTGTGCATTTTGCATTTTCACCATCGCTTCTTGAAGCGGTGTGAACTCGGTGACGAGCGGCAATTGATGAATGAACGATTCGAATGGCGCGTCATTTTTTGAAAGTTGGGCAGTGAAGAGTTGTTTCGCATTCACGAATCCGAGAACGTCATCACGATCGCCATCTCGTGTGACGGGATAGCGCGTATACTGGTGCTCTTCTACTACGGCGATGATCTCTTCGATCGTATCTTCTTCATCAATTGTCACCATGTTCATTCGTGGTACCATGGCATCTTTGGCGATCCGTTCGTCAAAGGAGAAGATATTTTGAACATATGCCAATTCGTTTTCGTTAATCTCACCACTACGGAAACTTTCCGTCATAATGATTTTCAATTCTTCTTCAGAGTGTGCCGTTTCCTGCGCTGTCGTCTGTACCCCGAATAAACGGAGTGTGATTCGAGCCATACTGTTCAATGCTCGAATAAACGGATAGAAGATTTTTGTGAAGACGTAGAGCGGACGTGCGACGAGCAGCGTCAACTTCTCCGCTTCGTGAACCGCGAGCGTTTTTGGCACGAGTTCACCGATGACGACATGGACGAACGCAATCAATAAGAAGGCAATCAGAAACGACAAGAATGTCACGAGAGAAGGCGATATGTTCAATTGTTCGACCAATGTGTGGATATACGTTTCGATTTGATCGGCACCAATCCACCCAAGACCGAGTGCAGAAAGCGTGATTCCGAACTGCGAGGCAGAAAGGGAGTCGTCGATATTCTCGATGACTTTTTTCGCGCTGACCGCTTTCTTATTTCCTTCGAGCACGAGCTGGTCGAGTCGAGCGCCACGCACTTTCACAATTGAAAATTCGGCTGCCACAAAAAAGGCAGTCAAAAAGATTAAAAGTGCGACGACGAGTAAGCTGAGTAACATGGGACTGTCCAACAATTCCCCCTAAAATCGGGGAGTCACCTCCATTGAGTATAAGATCAAACGTCTTTCAGGCGTTTCCTGAAAACGAATAGTTTGTTTCAGTATAGTTGATTTGTTTCAAATATTCAAAATGCAGCCAATCATGTTTCATGAAGAGGGGAATGCGGGAACTAAACCCGAGAAGATGAAGGAGGAATTGACATGGCAAACTATCCAGAGTTAAAAGGTAAGGTCGCGGTCATCACGGGCAGCTCGAAGGGGCTCGGTCGTGCCATCGGGGAACGTTACGCAAAAGAAGGGATGAGCGTTGTCCTGAATTACCGCAGCAGTGAAAAAGAGATGGAGGAAGTCATCCGTGGCATCGAGGCAGCTGGTGGGAAAGCCGTCGCCGTGAAAGGGGACGTCGCGGAAGAAGGACTCGCGGAGAAGATGATTGAGAAAGCTATCTCTGAGTTTGGAAAGATGGATATTTTCGTGAATAACGCCGGCGTTCAAGTCGAGGCAAAAACGCATGAGATGGAGTTTGATAACTGGAAGCAGATTATCGATGTCAACTTGAACGGGACGTTCCTTGGTGTCCGTGCTGCTTTAAAATACTTCGTGGAGCATGAAATCGAGGGGAACATCATCAATATGTCTTCTGTTCACGAAGTCATCCCACGTCCAGGTTATACACATTACGCAGCCAGCAAGGGTGGCGTGAAAATGTTCACGAAATCCGTCGCACTCGAATATGCACCGAACCATATTCGTGTCAATGCGATCGCACCTGGGGCAATCGATACACCAATCAACGAAGAGACGATGAGCGACCCGGAAGAGAAGAAGGGATTAGAAGCGCTCATCCCATCTCACGTCATCGGGAAGCCGGAACAAATCGCAGCCGTTGCCGCTTGGCTCGCGTCGGATGAGTCGTCCTATGTAACGGGGACAACCATCTTTGCGGACGGTGGGCTTTCGCTCTATCCGTCATTTGGTCCAGAGAACAAAGTCCAATAAACAAGAGGGTGCGCTGATGCACCCTCTTTTCGTTTAGCTACTTATTTGATTGGTCATATCCAACTTGGGAAGGCTGACAGTGAACATAGAGCCTTTGCCGATGTTTGAGGTAGCGTGAATCGTTCCACCGTGACCTTCGGCGATTTCTTTACAAATCGCGAGACCGAGACCGGTCCCTCCGATTTTTCGACTGGCGGAGTTGTCGACGCGATAAAACTTGTCAAACAATTTTGGTAGCGCGGTTTGGGGAATCCCGATACCGTGATCTTCAATTGAAATGTCAATCCAATCCGGTCGTTCACATGCGACACGGACATTGATTTCGCCACCGCGAGGCGAATACTTCACAGCGTTGTGCAGGAGGTTCATGAAGAGTTGATTGAGTCGCGTCCGGTCTCCGTATACATAGACGTCTTCCGTGCAATCAAACGTGATGTGATGATGTTGGCTTGAGCCTTGATGTACCGCGATCGCTTGTTCAAGAATGGCGGATAGACGCTCCGGTTCGTTATGGTACGTCTGTTGTCCAGACTCCATCCGTTGTACATCGAGCAAGTTTGAAATCAAGTCTTCAAGACGCAATGTCTCTTGATGAATCATTCCTAAATACTTTTCGGAACGTTCGGCTGAAAGCTTTCGGAAACGAAGAAGTTCAGTGAATCCGATAATACTTGTGAGCGGAGTCCGGAGTTCGTGAGAGACGGTCGAAACGAGTTCGGTTTTCAGACGGTCGACTTCGGTCTCATGCGTCACGTCACGGAAAACGAGCATCGTTCCATGACGTGTTCCTCGCAAGTAAATCTTCTCCGCATACATTTGAATGAAGCGCTCCTCCTGATTCATCGAGAATGTGACGCTCTCTTCTTTACACTGTCCATCGAATGATCGTTCCATGAACGCGAAAAAGGCATCCTTTTGGTCGACCTGCAGTCCAAGCTCCTCAAGGCTAGCGTCTAAACGATATAAATCGACTTCATTTCGTTTCGTGATCGGTTGATTGAATAAGACGAACAACGCTTGGTTCGCTACTTTTTCGCTTGTTGCGTGTTCGACATAGATGACGGCATCGCGAATCGAGTGCAGAAGGCGCGCTGTCTTCTCACGTTCTTCTTCAATCCGATAGCGTTGTGTCGTGAGAGATGTAGCCATCTGTCGGAACGATGTTGTCAATTGACCGACTTCATTTTTAGATTGGGCTGCCGCCGGTGTGATTGGCTGTCGTTCTCCGGCAAGGCGCTTACTGTTTTCGATTAACTCCTGCAGTTGACCCGTTAAGCGTCTCACATATGGACGGGCGACGATGAAGAGAATGAAGAGGACGCCAAGTAATGAGAGGAGCCAAAGAGCTTGTGCCCACTTCGTATGGGTCGCAAGCTGAGCACGGAGCGCATCCTCTTCTGCGTTCAGTGAGTTCCGGTATTCCGTGAAGACGCTTTCCATATCGACGATGCTCGCACTCATATCTGCCGCACTTTTCGAATTGATTTTGAATTTACGATCTGCCGGTGGGTCTTTTTGAGGATTCACTTTCCCGAGTGTCGGCATCTTTAAGAAGGGTTCGGTCACACTCCCGTCCCGTTTTCCTGCTACATAACGTTCAAGGCTCGGCATGACACGTTCCTGATACGCAACAAACAGTGTGCGCGCATCGCTCGCGTACGTTTTTTCTTTCTCAGTCACTGCGTTCTGTTCGAACCAAAAGGTCTGTTCGTCAATCAAAACTTGTTTATCTTGCACACGTTCTAACATCGCGTCATCCCCAAGGAGGACATATCCGCGCATTTCATATTGCATCGACTGCCATGTCTCGAACAACTCGGTCGCATTTGTGCGTCGTTCACTGATGTTCTCGAGCGATGACGTCGTCTGTTCGATTTGGTTTTCCGTATACACATATACGGCAAGCGACGTGAGGAGGATCAGTCCGATGAATAAGTAGAAGACGAATAAAAATTGTCTCCCGATCCGTTGGTCAATCCATGACTTCATAAAGACCGTTCCTTCCTAGAATGATGAACATTCCGACTGTGACTAATATCCTACGAGTGTCGTTCTTTCATTGTACAGATTCAACTCTTCAGATGCTAGATATTGAGAAATCAAGGAAATGAACGCTATTGTTTATTGAACAGTAGTGGATAGTATGCTATTGTTCTATGTATAGTAGGGGGTGGGATGATGAATCCTCAATTCAAAAAGGGCGTACTTAACCTGTGTGTGTTAGCACTCGTCGCGGAACAAGACCGCTATGGGTATGAGCTCGTTCAGGCGATTTCGGCCAAAGTGGCCATTTCAGAAGGTGCGGTCTATCCGTTGTTGCGTCGATTGACGACAGAGGGCTATTTCACGACGTATTTAATGGAGTCTGGAGAGGGCCCTCCACGGAAGTACTATCAAATTACGGAACAGGGCCGCAAACACTTAGTTGAATTGCGAACGGAATGGAACGTATTCACAAACGGTGTCAATGACTTAATCCGAGGGGGAGACGACAGATGAATGAAGAACAGTACTTGTCAGAGCTCGAACAATTATTGATGAACGTGAAGGTGAAAGATCGGCTTGATATTTTACGAGACGTATCGGAATATTTCACGAGTGGTCGATTAGAAGGAAGAAGTGACGAAGAATTGGCACGTGAGTTAGGGGAACCGAGCATACTCGCATCGGAATTGCTCGCCTCTGTCGATATTGAAGAATCGGTCTCGACGCGACCGCCTGCGGTGGTCAAAAGTTCGAACGTAGCCTTCCAAAGCGTCCTCATTCAAGTTCAAAATGCGCAAGTGTTCGTCACCCCATCACAAGACGGTTATGCGTATGCGACGCTTGAGACGGAGACCGATCATGGGGTCGTGATGGATATCGTCGGGGACACCCTAGAGATACGGATTGAATCCGAACGTCGTTTCGGTCTTTCGGACCTGTTTTCATGGTTCGGGTCAAAGGCACCTGTACTTCGGGTTGAATTGCCTCATCACGCCTATCATCAGATTCAATTGAAAAATCGTCACGGTTCGAGTGATGTACAAGATCTCCAAGCGGAACGGTTCCACGTGGAGAGTGAGAACGGTCGAATCGTCGCACATCACATTCAAGCACGTCATGGTGTTCTGCGCACATCGAACGGAAAAGTGCTCGCATCAAGCTGTCACGGGCACGATTGGGAGCTTCATTCCTCAAACGGTCGTGTCGAAGCGAAACATTCTCAGCTTGAGCGGATCAACATCCATTCCTCGAACGGTCGAATCGATGTCGATCACGTCACGGGAGCGGTCGATGCCAGAACTTCTAATGGACGGATAGACTGTTCCGTACAAGCGATTCAAGCACCGATTCGCTTGAAGACGAACAACGGGAAGATTGACTTACATGTCGATGAACGTCCGGAAGATGTGACGATTCGTGCGAAGTCACGAAACGGGAAAGTTGATGTGTTTGGAGAGCGGTCGAAAGAGTGCGTATTTGGAGACGGATCGATTGAAGTGAAATTAACGAGCTCAAATGGGAGCGTCACCGTATCAGGATGAACATAGCCCCTCCATCGATATCGATGGAGGGGCTATACTTATAAATCATGTACCAACACATAGGAGACTCGAACAGGACCATGAACGCCGACGATGAGGTTCATCTCGATGTCGGCCGAGTTCGACGGACCAGAGATGAAATTGACACCGTTTGGGGAATGGAGACCGTCTCGGTCGAGTGTGGCGAGTTGTTGTGCTGTTTGCGTCATACGTGGAACAAGGACAGATTTCGGGATGATCGCAATATGGTCTTGGGGTAACAGACTGATCGTCCGTGATCTACCAGGCATCGCATATTGGACGATTGTCGCACTTTCCGCAAATGCCGCATCCGCAATCGTGATGCCGATGTCCGCTCGAATGGCAAGCTCTCGACTCGCTTCGGGTTGTGACGAATCCCACCAATCAAACGTCTCACTTGTTGTAGGTGCCCAAGCGGAAATTCGCTCATCGTTTTCTGCGAGAATCCGTGCGCCATGATAGCGTTCAATCAAGAGGCGAAGCGTATCATCAAGCTTCGCAGATTCACATTCCACCAAATCGGTATGGATTCGGGTCGCGACCATGCGGAACGTCTCGAGCAGCTCTTCTTCACTCGCGCCTTTCAACACCTCATCTTGCGGACGATGTGTATATTCCCGTTTTGGCGGCGTGAGCTTGACCTCACGACCGAGTTGCTTGGCGATTCGTTGTAGAAAGTCCTCACGGTTTGTGATTGTACCAGGATTCATCAGGCATTCCCCCGTTTCTTGAACCAATCTCGGACGGTCTGTTTGTTCGGCTGTGGCAAGTCTTTCGAGTCCGTCCAAGCCGGTAGCCCTTTCTCAATCTGACCCGAGGTGGCGAATGGTGATGTCGCAAACGGTGCGACATGTTCCGCTGCTTCGAATAAGAATGGGCTCGAAGCGGTGACGGCAAATCCTTTCATCGCAATCCGCTCCACGAAAGGTGATTGCTTTTTCTCCTCTACGATGACGCGTCGATGTTCAATCAACAGCTCATGCAGCGGAATCTTTACAGGACACGCCTCCGTACAGGCGCCACAGAGACTCGACGCATAGGGGAGTTCTTTATAGTTCTCGTAACCATCTAGCAGTGGGGCTAAGACGGCACCAATCGGACCTGGATAGATCGACCCGTACGCATGACCACCGATGTGACGATAGACGGGACAGACGTTGATACAGGCCGCACAACGGATGCATTGCAGGACCGATTGGAACTGTGTGCCGAGAATATTAGAACGCTTGTTGTCGACGATGACGAGGTGGAACTCTTCTGGTCCATCGACTTCACCGACCGCGCGCGTCCCGGCGAATGTCGTGATGTATGACGTGAGTCGCTGACCGACCGCGCTTCGACAAAGCATATTGACGAGCACCTCGAACTCTTCATAAGACGGGACGACGCGTTCCATCCCCATGACAGAGATGACCGTATCAGGAAGCGACGTCACCATGCGTCCGTTCCCTTCATTGGTCACAAGCCCGACGGCTCCACTCTCTGCGATGGCGAAATTACAGCCGGTGATGCCGACTTCTGCCTTCAAAAAGTCTTTGCGCAGTTCTTGACGCGCATAACGACCGAGTTCAGTCGGATCGTTTGAACCGGTATAGCCGTGAGCAGTGAACGTCTCATGGACAGCGTT
This sequence comes from Exiguobacterium sp. AT1b, assembly GCF_000023045.1. GTDB lineage: Bacteria > Bacillota > Bacilli > Exiguobacteriales > Exiguobacteriaceae > Exiguobacterium. Next base: position 1,921,250 of record NC_012673.1, read on the forward strand.
GCGGTCTTTATGCAGAGCCGGGGCGACGATGTGAGACGGTGGGTCTTCGTCGAGTTGCAAAATCCATTCCCCAAGATCGGACTCGACGACGGTACATCCTTCTTCCTGAAGTGCCTCGTTCAAGCCGATTTCTTCCGTGACCATCGATTTCGATTTCACGACATGTTTGGCTTGTTTCGACCGGATGACTTCCCGGATGTAGCGGTTCGCTTCTTCCGGTGTCTCCGCGAAAAAGACGCTTCCACCACGTTTTGAGACATTCTCGCTCAATTGATATAAGTAATAATCCAGATGTTCCAGCACATGTTGACGAATTTCTTCCGAATGGTCGCGAAACGCTTCCCAGTCCCCGAGTTCACCTGCAGCATTCAACCGGCCATCCCGTAGACGGTTTTGAGCCGAACTGACGGCCTGCCGCATGAACGCATCTTCAATTCCATCTTTTCGTCGATCTTGAAACTTCTCATCCAATCGAATCCCCATGCTCATGCTTGCTTCACTCCTTCGTTCAAGACTTCGGCAATATGCATCACTTTAATCGGATGTCCCTGTTTATGAAGACGTCCGCCGATGTTCATCAAACATGACGCATCCGCTCCGATCAACACCTCTGCGCCTGACTGTAAGATGGAATCGACTTTTTCATCTACCATCTGCACCGACACGTCTGGCATCTTGACGGAGAACGTCCCACCGAACCCGCAACAGTTATGTACGTTCGCGAGGGGGACCATCGTCAGTCCATCGACGTTTCCGAGCAACTTTCCGGGAGCCGCTTCGATTCCGAGGAGGCGGGTCATATGACAAGACGCATGATAGGTCGCTTTGGCGGGAAACTTGGCACCGACATCAGTGACTTCGAGCACATCAACGATAAATTGCGTCAGCTCAAACGTTTTGGCGGCATGTGCCTCTGCCCGAGGACGCCACACAGGGTCATCTTGGAACAAATGCGGATAGTCGCGCATCATCATGACACACGACCCCGATGGTCCGACGATATATTCTGCATCTGCCTGTTCGAACGTTTCGATCATGTGCTTGGCAATCTTTTTTGTCTCCTCATGATAGCCGCTGTTGTAGGCGGGTTGCCCACAGCACGTCTGTTCGAAAGGGAACGTCACCTCGCATCCTAAATGTTCGAGTAATTCGACTGTCGCTTGTCCGACGGATGGAAACAACGTATCAGATAGACAAGTGACGAATAAAGCTACATTCGGCATAGCCATTCCTTCTTTCTTCTGATGATAGCGATTTCAACGTCATTATTTCATAAAGCGTAGGAAAGTGACAGAAAAATGGGGAGAAAAACTGATTTATTTGTAAAATCCTGTCTAATTGATAACGTATCTCACTGAACCGATATTCATCTCGTTTCTGATATAAAACAGCTAAGGAGAACGTATAACAGAAAAAGATCCTCGATACATGACGAGGATCCAGACTGTAGACAAAGTATAGGTCTTATGCCCAATCCGGACATAGCTCGCTTTCCTAGGGGCAAGCAGGGAGCCGCATCGCGACTGCGTCACTGCTGGGTCTCCCTTTGCTTGCTATTCCCTCAGGAGTCTCGCCTGCCCGTTCTTGGTCACCTTTTGTCCTTCGTCCCATATATAATGGTGTGAGAAGAACACACAGGGGGCGGATCTGATGATCAACAAGTCGACACCATCCATCCTCCACGGTCTGACGAACGGGGGCCCGAGGAGGATGGATGGTGTCGATGACGGGCGGGCTCGACGTTTCCCTTTCCTTTCCCCTGATACATCGATTCGAAGTAAGTATCGAGCTTTTTCTTCGGCCGTCGAGGCCTTAGAAAAAGACAAACGACCGCCAGATGACGACCGTTTGCGTTGCTTGTCCGACGGCGCCCCGACTCCTTCAGGAAAGCAATCCGACGGAGACCCAGCAGCGACCTAGGTCGCGATGCGGCTCCGGGATTGCCTGAGGAAAGCGCGGGCGCCGGAAGGACGAGTTCGAACATGTTATTTGTCAACAAACTGAATCCTCGATACATGACGAGAATCTTCTGTCTAATTTATAGGAAGAACATTTCCAAGATGAAGAGTGCGCCGAACAAGTAGATGAGCGGGTGAACCGTCTCTTTGTTCATTGCTTTGAAAATCGGGTACAAGATGAACCCGAAGGCGATTCCGCGTTCGATGCTTCCTGACAAAGGCATGATCAAAATCGTCATGAACGCTGGGAAGTATTCGCTGAAGTCGCTCCAGTCGATGAACCGGACGTTCGTCAACATGAGTGCCCCGACGATGATGAGTGCAGGAGCCGTAATCGCCGCAACGCCAGAGATGGCGCCGATAAGTGGGCTGAAGAAGAGTGTCAATCCGAACAATCCAGCGACGACGGCCGTTGTGAGCCCTGTACGTCCACCTTGCGCGACACCGGCAGCAGACTCGATGTATGCCGTAGACGGGCTCGTTCCGACGAGTGATCCACCCATTGTGGCAAGCGAGTCGGCAAAGAGTGCACGGTGACCATTCTCAATTGTTCCATCTTCTTTTAAGAGACCGGCCTGTTTTCCGACACCGACAAGCGTACCTGTCGTATCAAAAAGCGTGACGAGGAAGAACGAGAGGACAGCACCGAACAAACCGTATTGAATGACATCACTAAATGCCGTCACAGGGTTGACCATGAGTCCCTCGGGAAGCGTCGGCATCGCCGTGACACCGTCGATTTGTAAGATGTCCATGAAGTAAGCCGCAATCCCGGTGAGTACCATCCCGATGAGTAAAGAACCGGGTACGTTTCGTGAGAAGAGGAGTGCCGAGACGATCAAACCACCGAGTACAAGTAGTACTTCTGGAGAAGACACGTCACCGAGACGCACCAAGTTTGCTTCATCAGCAACGATCAAACCTGATAGTTTTAATCCGAGTGAAGCGATGAAAAGACCGATTCCGGTCGTGATGGCATGCTTCAACGAAGTCGGAATCGCTTGAATTAACTTCGTCCGAATTGGAGAGAGCGACAAAATCAAGAAGAAGACGGACGAGACGAAGACGACACCGAGCGCGGCGGACGGGGCAATCTGTTCTTGAGCGACGAGCGTGTAAGCGAAGAATGCGTTGAGCCCCATCCCGGGTGCTACGGCGATCGGTAAGTTCGCATAAAACGCCATCAAGCCTGTTCCGATGAGGATGGCAATGATTGTCGCTGTGAATGCTTGTGCGAACGGAATCCCTGCGTCAGATAGAATCGCTGGGTTGACGACAGAGATGTACGCCATTGTCACGAACGTTGTGATCCCAGCAGTCACTTCCTGTTTAACATTCGTACCATGTTGTTTCAATTGAAAAATATTCATCGATATAACTCCTTATTTCGGTCTATTTCCGAACATTAATTGAGGAAAATGCTTAAATTAACGTTATCAACTTGATGACTATACAAAAATGTTCGATTCCCGTCAATTGTTTTGAGTAAAAAACATGAAAAATGAAAGTTGAAGACAAATAATGTTCGGAAATAAACTTTTTAAAAAAAAGATGCTTGCTCTGAAACGCGTTTCAGAAGATACGGTATAGACAAAGGGAGGGGAACCGATATGAAACCGACAACGTGGAAGACATGGTGCAGTGGAATCGTATACGAGCTCGTCATCAATCAGTTGTATACACCGTTTGGAAAAATGTTGTGTACCCGTTTCCAGGAAGAGTTTCTTCATCTGCCGTTAGAAGAGCGCTTCCGTCTCGTTCAAGCGATTCGTTGTCAAGTCGTCGAAAGAGGTGACAGTCAGCAAGCAGAGTGGGTACACTATATGCAAAGACTGACAAGTTGAGGTGAGATGAATGGCAAACATTCGAGATATCGCAAAGCACGCTGACGTTTCGGTGACGACGGTCTCACGCGTCCTGAACGAGCATCCGTACGTATCGAAAGAAAAACGGACCCGTGTACATGCGGCAATGAAGGAGCTCGGGTATTTGCGAAATCAACAGGCGTTGACGTTGTCGACAGGGAAGACGCAACGAATCGTCGTCATCCTACCTTATATGGATCATCCTTATTACGGTTTCTTCGTTAATGGGCTCGCCAAGGCGGCGCTCGAGCACGATTATCGCCTCGTCATGTGGCAGACGGAGTATAAACTGAGCGAGGAACGACAAGCGCTCGATTTATTGAAGCACCGTGAAGTCGATGGGGCAATCGTCTTGTCTCATGAGATGTCCTTTAAGGAAATGGAGACATATCGCGCGTATGGACCGATCGCTGTGGCGACCGTCGGTGCACCGGAGACAATTTCGTCGATCCATGTCGATCATTACGCGTCGTTCGTATCAGGTATTCGTGTGTTACAGCAATACGGATATGAAGAGATTGGAATCATCTTGTCAAGAAGCCATAGTCCAAGTTCCCTTGCGCGTCAGCAAGCCTATTTCGATGAAGTAGCGCATGCGCGTGAGCAATGGATTTGGACGGGCTATTTGACGAGTGAGGACGGTATTCGGCTAGCTGAAACGTTCCTCTCTCAAAAAGAGCGTCCTCGAGCGCTCTTTTTCTCGTCCGATTATGTCGCCCTCGGATTTTTAGGAGAGATGCAACGGCGAGACATCAAGATTCCTCAGGAAGTCGCCATGCTCGGGTTTGACGGACATCCGATCGGTCATGCATTCGGACTGTCGACGATGCTCTCACCGAATGAAGAAATCGGGCGACGCCTATTTGAAACGACGCTCGCTGAAATGAATGGTGCGCAACCGGAAACGCATGGCATGACAGTGAGCTATCAAGTTGGCACCACACTTTAGGCAACTTCCTCGCTCGACTCTTTTGAAACGTTTAGAATGAAAGGAGTAGTCGAGAGGAGGAGATGTTATGAAGATTCAAGTAACAGCAGAAGCGCTCCAATGGTTTAAAGAAGAGATGGAAGTCGAAGCAGGCCAAACGGTTCGTTTGTTCGCCAAATACGGAGGTTCGACAGACTTGACGCACGGTTTTTCTGTCGGGGTCATCACAGAAGACGTGAACAATGCGGCTGTTGAGACCGAAGAAGACGGCATTCGTTTTGTCGTGGCGGAACAAGATGAGTGGTTGTTCCAAGGACAAGACGTGAAAGTCGAACTTCGCGGAGAAGAAATCGTCTTCGTGCAGGCCTGACGTTTCAGTTTGTTTACTTTTAGTGAAATGTCGTTTGACGAAATCTGGCTTGGGGAACAGATTACGACAAGTCGGATTTTCGAAAGGATGACACGATATGTCAGACAAAGAAAAGCGTGAACAAGAAGAAAAAGAAAAGTTGAAACGAGATCAACCGGACATCTCCCATGAAGAAGATTCAAAAGGAGATCATTCCGACCTCGAAGAGACAGATGAAGACGAACAAGCATAAGAGCCGACACGGCTCTTTTTGTTTGGGAATTGAAAGAAATGCCGTGGACGTTATAATGGATAAGGGAAAACTATTTAGTGAGGAGAATGAGACATGAGTACAGTACTAGTCTTCGGACATAAAAATCCAGATACCGACACAATCACATCAGCGCTCGCCTATGCCGAGTTGAAAAAGAAATTAGGGATGGACGCAGAAGCGGTCCGTCTCGGTGAAGTGAACGGCGAAACACAATATGCGCTCGATCACTTCCGTGTGAAAGCACCACGATTGATCGAGAGTGTGAAAGGTGAGGCGGAAGAAGTTATCTTGGTCGACCATAACGAGTTCCAGCAAAGTGCGGACGGGATTGAAGACGTGCGAATCCTTGAGGTCATCGACCACCACCGTATCGCAAACTTCCAAACGGCAGACCCGCTCTACTATCGTGCGGAGCCAGTCGGATGTACGGCGACAATCTTGTTGAAGTTGTATAAAGAGCATGGTGTCGAAATCGCAGCGGATATGGCCGGCTTAATGCTTTCGGCCATCATCTCAGACTCGCTTCTCTTCAAATCGCCGACATGCACAGATGAAGATATCAAAGCAGCGAAAGAACTTGCGGAGATTGCTGGCGTCGATGCGGAAACATACGGTCTTGAGATGCTCAAAGCCGGTGCGGACCTTAGCCAAAAAACGATTGAAGAACTCATCTCACTCGATGCGAAAGAATTCGCGATGGGCGACTATCGTGTCGAAATCGCACAAGTGAACACGGTCGATGCGAATGATGTCTTGAACCGGAAAGCGGAAGTCGAGGCGGCCATTGCCAACACGGTTGCGGCGAAAAACTTAGACTTGTTCGTATTCGCCATCACGAACATTTTGACGAACGATTCGGAAGCCATCGTTGTCGGACCAAAACCAGAACTCTTCGAACAAGCGTTCAACGTGACCCTTCAAAACGGATTGGCGACACTTCCTGGCGTCGTCTCACGTAAGAAGCAAATCGTGCCATTCTTAACGGAAGCGGCGACAAAATAAAAACTCGAAGCCGTGGCCTCGAGCGAAACTGCAGACGTATGCTCGTCTGCAGTTTTAATTTTGATTGAGAAGAGTCTTTTTCAAATAGTATTGCTGATGATTGACTGTCGGGTGGTACTCAATCACTCCGAAAACTTCATACCCGAGCTTTGTATAAAAGTCAGGTGCCTGAAAACTGAACGTATCGAGTTGGATGAGACGGCATTGGCGCTCGATGGCCAATTGTTCGATACGCATCATCAACTCTGTTCCATATCCCTCTCCTCGAAGCTGTTCGTCCACCCATAAGAAATGAATGTGCATCGTGTACCAAAACACCGTTCCGGTAACGCCCCCGACAATTTGATTGAAGTCATCTCGAACGATAAAACTTACATGCTCGACGGGGTGCTTCACTTCATCAGGTAATTGTGATGCGTTATATTCAATCAGTCGCTGTCGAATATAGTCGCTGTCTTCCTGATTCCACTGTTGAACGATCTTCATCTACTCACCCTTCCTCCATTAAGATCCTGTACTTGCGAATGCACGCAGTCCATATAACCAAAACCGATAGGCGATGACGAGTGAGAGCATAGCGACGAACGGGGTCGCCAATGCAAACATGGTAAATCCACGTCCTTCAAAGAAATACATCGCCGGATAAAATGCTGTAAAGCCGAACGGGATGATATACGTTAAGACGAACATGATGACCTTCGAATAGATGGTCATCGGATATCGAGCAAAATCACTCAAGCTGAATACAGCGAACACGACCGGTAGACTATCAATCATCCAAAACGAGAACGTCGCAAAGAATAGGTTCACCGCGATATAAATCATTCCACTCGCGAGGACCATGATGAGTAGGACTAGGATATCCATCATACTCCATGTCATTCCGAGCTCATTCGAGGCGAGCCAGAGCACGCTCCCCCCAATCAAGAGTTGACCAAATCCGTCTTGTTGTACCCGTTCGGCGACAATTTGGAACAACGGGTTTAAAGGACGCATGAGAATGCGGTCCAAGTTCCCTGTACGAATATATTGCCAGCCGATTGTCCAAAGATTATCAAAAAAGATATGATGGACGGCTCGACCTAAAAACGCGATGCCATAGATGAACAAAATCTCGTAAAATCCCCAACCGTTCAGCGATTCGATGTGTTGGAAGACGATCGATAAAAAGAAGAGCGCGGCAAATTGTTGACCGAAGACCGATAACACACCAATCAAGAAGTCCATCCGATATTCCATCATCACTTTGAAATGATTTTTGGCATAGAGCCAATACAGTTTCGCATATCGTTTCATCCGCCAAACACCGTCACTTTCCGAACCGCATACGCGAATAGAAGTCTTACAAAAATAAAGAAGGCACCGACCCATGCGAGTTGAATCAAAATCGACGACCATATAGCAGATGCATCAATCCCACCTGTATAGATGGCAACTGGCACATAGACGAGTGAGGCGAACGGTAAATACAAGCTGATTGTCTGGAACCAATCCGGGAATAAGGTGAGCGGGATGATTGCCCCGGACATAATCGTAATGATTGCCTCCTGTAAGACAGAAAGTCCCCACACGTTCACCGTATAAAAGGACAACACCCCAACGAGCAAATCAATCAGTGTCGCAAGGAGGATCGCGAGCACGACACTGATTGAGAAGGCGAAGGCACTTTCAATTGACGTCGGTGGGTCAACGCCGATAAACAGCATGGCGATGACAAGAAGCGGTAGCGTCGAACGGAAAAAGGTCGATGTTTTTGTTCCGATGTCTTGAGCGAGTAATTTATCCAGTAAATGATACGGTCGAAGTAATTCGACGGCGACCCCGCCATGTTTGATGAGATGCGCGAGTTCGCGTCCGGCACCGCCACGGAATTGATCGAGCATCGTCGCAAGCACCGCATACGTCAACATCATCGAGAGCGAGATGCCTGACACGTCAGTCTTATTCTCATAAACAGCCTGCCAAAAGAAATATAAGATGAACAGGCGCATCGTCACCGAGAACATACTTGCCCAGTACCAGGCCGTATAAGCCATATCGACTTTAATTTGTGAGGCGGCGAGCGCTACGTACTTTTGAAGCCTCATGCACTCACCTCAGGCTGATACAAGTTTCGAATCAACGTTTCCATTTTCGGTACGACAACGGATAAATCTTTCACTCGATTGCAGTTCACGATTTCACGGATCAGTTGTCCGCTTGAAATCTCGTGATGGTTGAATGCCAATTGGATGGTATCTGTCTCGGACGCAAGCTCCGTGACGAGTCCTGTCACCGACGGCGGGATGGTGAATGTTGTCCCTTCGTCGAGTGTGATTTCAAGTGTGCGCTCATTGTTGAACGTCTGTTTGAGCGTTTCGATGCGGTCGTCATAAATGATGCGGCCTTCATCGAGAACGATGACCCGGTCACACACTTCCTCGATATCCTGCATGTCGTGCGTCGTCAAAATGACTGTTGTCCCCCAGGCATCGCTGATTTCGCGAATGAACGCCCGAATTGTCTCTTTGATGTCAATATCGAGACCAATCGTTGGCTCATCCAAATATACGACACGAGGTCGGTGTAAGAAGGCGGCTGCGAGCTCACAACGCATTTTTTGTCCAAGTGATAATTGACGGACGGGCACATCGAGAAGTGGTTCAAGTTGGAGACGTGCTATGAACCAAGCGACAGTCTCCTCGAACTCTGCGCGTGGCACTTCATAGATTTCTCGAAGCAGGTCGAACGACTCACGGACCGGAATATCCCAAAACAATTGGGTCCGTTGACCGAAAACCGCCCCGATTTGTCGAGCATTTTGAATCCGGTCTTCGTGCGGATCGATTCCAAAGATACGAACGGAACCGGCATCGGGACGAAGGACACCGGCGAGCATTTTGATGGTTGTGGACTTGCCGGCACCGTTAAATCCGATATATCCGACGCGTTCGCCTGGTGCAATCGATAAATCGATTCCTTTCACGGCTTCTTTGATGCGATACTTTCGTGAAAACAAAGCCTTAATGGCGCCTTTTAATCCGGCATCTCGCTCTAAAATTTTATAATGTTTCACGAGGTCGCGGACCTCGATAGCTGACTGTGACATACGTTCCTCCTCATTCATGCAAGCGTTTTCCTTCATCAGAATAGCATGTGAATCTGGGATTTCCTACCTGTACAAAAAAAAGACCGGACAATGAAGTCCGATCTTAGGATGATTTTGTTTGTCGTCCGTATGTTCCGAGACGCCATAGTTTCTCAAACGGTCCGTAGCGGTGAGTCTTTAGCCACCACATCGAGAAGAACGACTGCGCAATCAAAATGGCGATGCTGAGGAATAGACCTTCGGTTAAGGAAAGCGCCCCGTACGCCCCGAGTGCGATCACTGGCAAGACAATGATCAACGTATGTGTCAGATAGTTCGTGAGTGCCATTCGTCCGAGCGCTTGAAGCGGGGCGAACGTCCGACCTTTTCGAACGGCGATGGTGAACAGGCAGATGTACGTTGTAGCGAGCAGTTTTCCGGAGACGAGAACAGCAACAAGATTCACCCAGTAATAGGCCTCGCCTTGACCATAATGATGCCAGATGATGACCCCGAAAAATGGCAGAGTGAAGAGGACACAAATGGTCGCAGTACGAGTCAATCCTTGAATCGACCATGTGAGAAGTTTTCGTTCTCGTCCGATATAAAGACCGAACAAGAACAAGCTAAGAATCTCAATACCTACAAGAAGTGAATTCGACATAGCAGCGAATATTTCAATTTGTAGACGGTAGTCGAACCAAATGCCGAATCCCATATTATATGGTGTCGGAAATGGAGCGCCACTATCGAAGTCACCGCCATTTGCCCATTCCACAAGTGCAGATGATCCATAAAATAAGAAGAAACTTCCAATCAATAAACTCCACGCCCACGCCAGAATGGCGCGGTTGCTCAATCCGTAAAAGAGGGGAAGCAATAAGCCCCACATGGCGTACGTATGGAGGATATCCCCTGACCAAATAGCCAGGTGTGCCAGACCGAACAAGAAGAGAATCAAAATCCGGCGTATGTAACGACTGACCGATTCGCCACGAGCGTAAGAACGCTCGAGGAAAATCGAAAAGCCGATCCCGAATAAGAGGGAGAAAATCGTATAAAACTTCGTCTGCACGAACAAATCGAAGAGTGTGCGGACGAACAGGTCGCTCCCGTAATAATCGGGACGACCGAACATCCAGTCGCTCCCGAGCATGCTCGGGATATTGACGAGGAAAATGCCGCAGAGGGCAAACCCTCGGATAATGTCATACAAGATAATCCGTTCATTCGTTTGAATTGGGCCAGCCATACGACACGTCCTTTACTGAATTAGAATACTTTCGTCGTCCACGATTCACAGTTCCAGACGTCTGTGACGATATCCTCATAGAATTCTGGTTCGTGACTGATGAGGAGGACGCTTCCTTTGTACTCTTTCAACGCACGCTTCAACTCTTCCTTCGCGTCGACGTCCAAGTGGTTCGTCGGCTCATCGAGTAAGAGTAAGTTCGTTTCGTTGTTTAAGAGTTTGCAAAGACGTACTTTCGCCTTTTCTCCACCACTGAGGACAGAGATTTTACTTTCAATGTGCTTCGTCATGAGACCGCATTTCGCGAGCATCGCGCGCACCTGCTGTTGGTTGAGTGACGGGAATTCGCTCCAAATCTCTTCGATACACGTGTTGTTGCTTGATGCGGCTTCCTGTTCGAAGTAACCCATTTCGAGGAACTCACCACGTTCGACTGTTCCTTCAAGCGGGTTGATCAAGCCGAGTAAGCTCTTCAAGAGCGTCGTCTTCCCGATTCCGTTCGCTCCGACGAGGGCAATCTTTTGACCGCGCTCCATCTGAAGGTCGAGCGGACGTGAGAGTGGCTCATCGTATCCGATGACGAGACCTTTCGCATCAAAGATGAGGCGCCCCGATGTACGTGCCTGCAAGAAGCGGAATTCTGGTTTCGGACGTTCTGCACTCAATTCGATGACATCCATCTTATCGAGTTTCTTCTGACGTGACATCGCCATGTTTCGTGTCGACACACGCGCTTTGTTTCGGGCAACAAAGTCTTTCAAATCCGCGATTTCGGCTTGCTGACGCTTATAGGCGGCTTCAAGTTGCGAACGCTTCATCTCGTACACTTCCATGAACTTGTCATAGTCCCCGACGTAGCGGTTCAACTCTTGGTTTTCCATATGGTAGACCAAGTTGATGACGCTATTTAAGAACGGGATATCGTGTGAGATCAAGATGAAGGCATTGTCATAGTTTTGGAGATAGCGTTTCAACCACTCGATATGCACTTCATCCAAATAGTTGGTCGGCTCATCGAGGAGCAAGATATCTGGCTTCTCTAAAAGCAACTTCGCGAGCAATACTTTCGTACGCTGTCCACCTGACAAGTCCGTGACATCACGGTCGAGACCGACGTCTAGAATACCGAGACCGCGTGCGACTTCTTCTACTTTCGCATCGATGATGTAAAAGTCGTTCGAGTCGAGCGTCTCTTGAAGCTCACCGACCTCCGCGAGCATGTCTTCCATCTGTTCCGGTGTCGCGTCGCCCATCTCCATGTAGAGTTCGCCGATGCGCGTCTCCATGTCGATCAAGTATTGGAAAGCACCTTTCAAGACGTCGCGAATCGTCATCCCGCGCTCGAGCACCGCATGTTGATCCAGGTAACCGACACGGACGTTTTTCGCCCATTCGATTTTGCCTTCATCCGGTTGCAGTTTGCGTGTGATGATGTTCATGAACGTCGATTTTCCTTCACCGTTCGCTCCGACGAGACCGATGTGTTCCCCTTTTAAGAGGCGGAAAGAGACATCGTTCAAAATAGCGCGGTCACCAAAGCCGTGGCTCAAGTTTTGTACCGTTAATATACTCATAATTCGTTTTCGTTCCTTTCAAAGTAAACTACCCGATATTGTAGCATGAATTGGATCAAATTAGTACGCCAGTCCGACTGACTCCCGTACGTGTTCCTGTTCTTCAATCGCATGAAGCATGAACTGGGCGACGTCTGCCCGTGAGATGTGTTTCCCGTTCTCTGGCACTTCATCGATGGCCGTGCGATACGTCGAAGTGCGAGGTCCGTCCGTCAATTGCATCGGTCGTACAATCGTATAATCGAATGACGAATTTCGCCACAAGTCCACGGCTGCCCGATGATCACGGAGCGGCTTCCGGAGCATGAACGTAATGGCTTTTCCTGCAAGTCCCGGGATCTCATTGTCGATCCCGGCTGAAGCCAAATAGACGACGCGTGAGATGCCATTCGTCTTCATCGCTGGGACGAGCTTGTCCGTGACACTCGCTAAAAAGTCCGGATCGCTCAAATCCGTTCCGAGACAGCTGATGACCGCATCATGACCGTGCATCGCTTCTGTTAACGCATCGATGTCATATAAGTCACCTTCGATGATTTCAAGTTGTGGGGTCCGAATCAACTTTTTCTGTTCACGTACGAACGCGGTGACGTCATGACCGTGCTCGATGGCTTGATCGATGAATTGATGTCCGGTCCGACCGGTTGCGCCTAATACGAATAACTTCATAAGGGCAAGGCTCCTCTCTCATATCCAATACATACAGTATACAGCAGTTTCAGAAAAATCGAACATTTCGCCGTTTGATTGCAACCTATTGCATTTCTCGTCAGCTCGTCTACAATAAGGTCTATCTTAAATAAATAGATTCGCACTCGTATATCAGCGGAAATATGGTCCGCAAGTCTCTACCGAACTACCGTAAATGGTTCGACTACGGGTGGCGCTTGTCGTATGCTATCGTTGATTTCCATGCGGTTCGTTGCCTCCCGATGAGGGGTGACGAATCGCATTTTTTAATGGAGGGGACAACAATGAAGCAGTTAGAAGACAAAATCCGTGAAGAGGGTCGGGCCTTATCCGACCAAGTGTTGAAAGTTGACGCCTTCTTGAATCATCAGGTCGACCCGGTACTTATGCAAGCCATCGGCAAAGAATTCGCAGAACGTTTCAAAGACGCTCAAATCGACCGCATCGTCACACTCGAATCGAGCGGGATTGCCCCAGCGATGATGACGGCGCTTGAGATGGACATCCCGTTCGTATTCGCGCGTAAACGGAAATCGCTGACGCTCCAAGACGACCTCGTCGAAGCGGATGTTTATTCGTTCACGAAACAGGAGACGAACCGCATCAGCTTGAGCCGACGTTTCGTCTTACCAGGCGAACGCGTTCTCGTCATCGATGACTTCCTCGCGAACGGGGAAGCGGCACTCGGGCTGACACAACTCGTCGAAGCGGCAGGTGCAGAAGTTTCAGGTGTTGGCATCGTCATCGAAAAATCGTTCCAACTAGGGCGCGATAAACTGATTGAGCGTGGTTATCGCGTCGAATCGCTAGCGCGCGTCGCGAAATTAGAGAAAGACCATATCTCGTTCGTGGAGGTCGTTCGATGAATACATTTAAGACGGCAAGTCTCGGATTTCAGCATCTGCTCGCCATGTACACGGGAGCAGCCATCGTCCCGCTCATCGTCGGTGGTGCCATCGGGCTTGGTCCAACCGAGCTCGCCTATCTCGTCGCAATTGATTTATTCATGTGTGGGGTGGCGACGCTTTTACAAGTATGGACGACACGCTTTACGGGTGTTGGATTGCCGGTCGTCCTCGGATGTACGTTCACAGCGGTCGGTCCGATGATCGCGATTGGAAGCGCAAATGGAATTACGGCTATTTATGGCGCTTTGATTGCCAGTGGGTTCATCGTCATCCTCATTTCCGGATTTGTCGGGAAGCTCGCACGTTTCTTCCCGCCGGTCGTTCTCGGTTCGGTCGTGACAATCATTGGTCTCTCACTGATTCCGGTCGCCATTAATGACATCGGTGGCGGGATGCCAGGTGAGCCTGGATTCGCATCGATGCAGAATCTCGGATTAGGTGGTTTGACGATTTTACTCATTCTCATCTTGAACCGTGTCGGTACTGTCTTCACACGCGCCGCTGCTGTCCTCTTTGCCGTCCTCATCGGGACAGGGGTTGCTGCTTCGCTCGGTCTCGTGGACTTCAGTCCTGTCCGGGAAGCGGGTTGGTTCCAAATGGTTCAACCGTTCTACTTTGGGATGCCGACATTTGATGTGTCCGCGATCCTCGTCATGACGCTCGTCGCCATTATCTCGATGATTGAATCGACAGGTGTATTCTTGGCGCTCAGCGATATCACGAAAAGGCCGATTGGTTCGAACGAATTGACGAAAGGGTATCGTGCGGAAGGTGTCGCAACGATTCTCGGAGGGATTTTCAACAGTTTCCCGTACACGACATTCAGTCAAAATGTCGGACTTGTTCAATTGTCAGGTGTAAAATCGCGCCGTGTCATCTTCTGGACAGGTGGGTTACTCATCTTGCTCGGATTCCTTCCGAAAGTCGCCACATTCACGACATTGATTCCAAAGCCTGTTTTAGGTGGAGCGATGCTCGTCATGTTCGGAACGGTCGCTGCTTCCGGCATTCGAATTCTGAGTCAGGTCGATTTTTCGAAAAACGAGAATTTGATTACCATCGCACTCTCGATTGGTGTCGGACTCGGCATCACCGCTAACCCGGCGATTGTCGCCAACATGCCGGAATGGCTTCAATTGTTCACAGATAGTGCCATCGTGGCAGGTTCGTTCACAGCGCTCCTGTTGAATGGGTTCTTCCGTATGATGGACCGATTCCGTCCCGGGACAATCATTGCCGAGGAACGGCAAGTCAGCTAGACTGAAGGAAATAGTAGTCTAGGAGGAGTCACGAATGGGGAAAACTGCACTTGTCGTAGGCGCGACCGGCTTGATTGGCCGCGAATTGGTGGAACAGTTGTTAGAGAGTGACCGTTATGATGCGGTCTGGATTGTTGTCCGTCGCTCGAAGCGTTGGAGTCATCCGAAGTTACATGAGGTCGTCGGTTTCGAGGAGATGGATTCGTCCCTTCCGCAGATTGACGACGTGTACTGTGCGCTCGGCACAACGATTGCGGTAGCCGGCTCGCAAGAAGCGTTCAAACAAGTTGATTTAGAATTACCACTTGAAGTTGCCCGTGTCGCCAAGGCACATGGTGCGACGCGCTATGCGGTCGTATCGGCACAAGGCGCATCGTTGCGTTCATCTTTCTTTTATAACCGTGTGAAAGGGGAACTTGAGAACGCGTTACGCATCTTCAACTTCCATCACTTAATTATCGCGCGTCCTTCTCTGTTACTCGGGGAACGTGATTCATTCCGCCTAGGGGAGAAAGCGGCCGAGGTCATCAGTCGACCGTTCCAGTCATTCTTGCTTGAGAAGACACCGGAAGTCGCACCGATTCAAGCGCTTCATGTCGCGCGTGCCTTGATCATGGCGTCTGAAGAAGGCGAAGGGATCGAAGTGTTGACGTCAGGGATGATGCAGAGGATGAGCCGATGAATCCATTGACAAAAAAGCGAACGAAAGCCGTCTTGATTGACAGTGTCATTGCAGGTCTCGTCAGCGTTGGCGTGGAACAGCTCGTGCGAAAGAAAGTAAAGAGCGAGTTCGTGCATGCGGTCATCACACCGACACTACTGACATATGCCATGGAAGCGTGGCAAATGAGTCGAGGTGGACAAACCATCGGCTATAAACTGATGGGGCTTGAATTGACAAACGATGACGAAACGCCTGTCACGGCGAAACAAGCACTACAGCGCGCCCTGCACCGTGATACTTCGTCAGTCGTACGTTATTGGAAAGACCGTGCACATTTCGAACAAGAAGACGGCGCCGTGTTACCACACGATGCCCGTTACCATATGCATGTACGTGAAAAGAACTGACCAATATGGCCAGTTCTTTTTTTCAATCCTTGATTTTACTTAAGATGGCAGTCGTTAAGGCGACGATTGTTCCGAGAACAAGCCCGTTAGAGAAGACGGTCGCAAGAAGCGGTGGCAGGTCATTCATTGAACCGGGTGGTAATAACATCGCCCCGGCACCGATGACGAGCGGGAGCCCGACCGTGAGGGATGCCGTCGATTGTTTTAATTCAAAGGCGGCCTCATTGATTCCGATGATGATCATCGTCGCGATAAGCGGAGTCACAATCGCATAACCGACAGCGGCGGGGATGCTCGCAATCAACGAGACGAACGGACCGATGAGTGCTAACCCCATCATGAGGGCGTGGGCAACCAAATGCGGAGCACGCTGGACGCTCTCCGTCGAAGAGAGGAAACCAGCTGTCCCGGAGATGGCGACAGGACCCGGTGTACCGAACAGACCAGCCACGATTTGACTGACGCCACTGGCGACACCCGATGCGGGAACGTTTCCTTTGATTTCTCGTTTTTCGCGAGAACTGACGATGCGCTCAATCAACTTGATGTTCGCAAGGACGTTCGTCATGAGAAGTAGGGTAATGACGAAAGCCGTCGGCAACAAGTTCCAATCCCACACCCAATTTCCGAACGGAAGAAGTTCCGGTACGAGGAAGAAGGATTCCGAACGAACGATTGGATTTCCAAGGTCGAGTAAATGGAACAAGCCGAACCCGACGAATAGCGTCATGACGAGTCCATATTGTTTAAAGCGACTTTGCTCGAGCGTGAGTGCGAACAAGACGAGCCCAGCCGTCGCCACGGCCTGAACAATATTGATTCCGTCTTCCGTCACTCCAAAGCCACCTTTAATGACAGCCCCTGACAATTGAAGGACGAGCAAAATCATATAGACGCCGAGCACTTGCGGTGTAAACAGGGCGAGCATGCGTCTTAAGATGCCGGTGACAGTCAACAACACACCAAGGATTCCGCTCAAAAACAGCATGAATCCGAGTGCCTGCAGCGTCTCTTGCTGACTTCCATATAGGGCGGGACCGATGGAGGCGTATAAGGTGAAGACACCCCACCAAATGCCGGCAGGTCCTTCGAGTATCGGGAGGCGATGACCGAGCAACGTCTGGATGATGCTAAAGAGTGCGAAGATGAAAAGTGAGCGGGATATGAAGGTCATCGTCTCATCTGGTGACAGTTCAAACAAGGCGGCGATAGAGAGTGGTGGTACAATATTTGTAGCTAAAATAAAAATAAACCACTGAATCGTCGTGGTTACATTACTTCTGGTCATGGTGTCCCCCTGATCATGCTTTTTCTTATTAGTGTAACGTTATGAAGAAGTGGATGCAAATGGAGGCTATATAATGAAGAAATTCTTCAAGTGGACCGCACTCTCAATCGTAGGATTGCTAATCATCGCGGTAGCAGGCTTTTTAATTTGGACGCAGTTCACGTATGGACCGACCGATGAAGCGACACAGTATGCCGAAGAGGGGAAAGTGGTCGACAACCGTCTCGAGTTTGGAGATCCGACGAGTGAGGTCGGTGTCATTCTTTATCCAGGGGCGAAAGTCGAGAAAGAGGCGTATGCCTATTATGGAACACGTTTAGCCGAGGAAGGGTATTTCGTCGCCATCCCGTCGCTTCGACTCAACTTAGGCATTTTAGATATCGACGCAGCCGATCCAATCATCGAGGCACATCCGGAGATTGAACGCTGGGTCGTGGCCGGTCATTCACTCGGAGGTTCGGCGGCATCGGGTTACGCGCTTGAGCATCAAGAGGCGGTGGAAGGTGTCATTTTCCTCGCATCATATCCGATCAGCTCGATGGTCGATAGTGACTTACGCGTGCTATCCATCTCGGGTGAGTTGGATGGATTGGCTGTCCCGGAAGACATCGAGGCGAGTCGAAGCGACCTACCTGACGATAGTCAATTCGTACAAATCGAAGGCGGGAATCATGCCAACTTCGGAATGTATGGTCCACAAAAAGGCGATCAGGAAAGTCCGCTCACATCGAAAGAACAACTCGACGAAGTCCTATCGGCGATTCTCGAATGGTTATAAAAAACGTGCGCACCTGCATCGAGGTGCGCACGTTTTAGCGTTGATCGAGTGAATAACTGACTGCGGTCAACCCGGCTGTGACGAGGGCGACCAAACCACCGACGAGCGCGAGCGTCATGATAGGGCTCGTCGCGTAGACGACACCACCAAGAGCGGAACCAAGTCCGATTCCGACGTTACTCGCCACGGGCATAAGTGACGAAGCGAGACCTTTGGCGTTCGGATTGAACTTCTCCGCCAAATCAATCAAATAAATCTGAGTCGATGTCGTCAATAAAATCGCCATGAACGACATGAGGGCGATATTGAGGAGACCGAGCGTCACATTCGACGTCGTCACAAACAACGCGGCCAGGACGAACGCCTGGACGAGAAAGACGAACCGTAAGCGTCCGATCGGATTGTGACTGGCGATCTTTCCGGCAGCGATATTACTGAAGATCGAGATGAATCCGTAGGCGAATAAAATCGGACTGACCCAAGCGACCGGTACCCCGAGGACATCTTTTAAAATCGGCACGAGATACGTATATACGACATACGTCGCCCCGAAACCGAACGCCGGAATTAAGAAGGCGATCAAGATACGCGGATTCGTCAGGAGTGCCATTTGTTCACGAAGTGATGCTTTTTCTTGAGACAATTGATTCGGCAAGACACGATAAATGGCAATCCAGGCGACTGCACCGAGCAGAGTCGTCAACCAAAACGTGGACTCCCATCCTGCCTGTTGTCCGATGAACGTTCCGATCGGAACCCCGAACACGTTCGCCATTGTGAATCCACCGAAAATAAAGGACACGGCCACACCCCGTTTTGCCGGAGGGACGCTCTCGCTAGCAACGAGCATGGCAAGCGAAATTAAGACACCTGTGACAACGGCCGTCAGCATTCGCAAGACGAGTAACCACTCATACATGGGAGCGAGACTGCTTAATAAGTTCAGGACGGTGAAGAGAATCGTCAAGCCGAGCATCAATTTACGTTTTGGAAGATGGCTCGTCAAGGACATCGTGATTGGCGTGCCGACGGCAAAGCTGATGGCGAATGCCGATACGAGACTTCCTGCTGTCGCGATGGAAATGGATAGACCGCTTGCGATATCAGGCAAAATGCCGACGATGACAAATTCACTCGTTCCGAGAACGAAGGTTAATAAGGATAGGGATAAAACTAAAGTCCAGTCGCTTCGACTGAGCGAGCTTGTCTTCATGTTCAAACACTTCTTTCTATTTCATTCATTAGTAGTTAGACATCAGTCTTCTCTCACGTTACAAGATTTTCCCCAAAAGAAAAACCCTTTTCTCCCAAGTCGGAAGAAAAAGGTGAATCAGCGCCAAAACACAGTGGCTTCGACACCGGCGTGGTCGGAGACGACGGGGCCGTTCTCCCCATCGAAGACGACGGCATGACGGGAGACGTGAATGGGTGCGTTCGTCAACATCAAGTCGATGCGTAGCGATTTTTTGTTTTCGTCCCACCCGGCGATTTTTCCTTGTACCGTCGCATCGCCTTCACGTTCCGTTGCGAGATGGAACAAGTCTTGAAGTCCATTCTCCATCAAGTAATCGTATCCTTCGCCTCGAATGAAGGCGTCGTTATTGAAATCACCGAGTAGGAGCGCATGGTCGTCATGCTCGACGCGACGGAGAAGTTCGTCGAGTTGATGCTTCACTGGCTCCTCTTCATCATGCCACCATCCAAGGTGACACGAGTAGACGGTCGTCGGCGTTTCAGGACCTTCAATCACGGCTTTGACAATTTTACGGGACTTGTAATTGTCAGGGTCCGTCGTCTTGGATACGAAGAACGACTCGGTCGATAGAAACGGTGTCCGTGACAAGATGGCGACGCCTTCCTCGTAAATATCATATCCGTAATGGGCAAAGTCCCATGTCATGTGATAGTGAAGATCTAACTCTTTCAGGCGCTCGACGAGGACGTGTGCGAAGTTGTTTTCACGGATGTTCCCATAGATGAGTGGGGCCTCTTTATGTTGATTGACTTCTTGGAGCGCGATGAAGTCATACTCTTCGCTTGCGATACGTTCGACAATTGCGTCGATTTTCTCTTGTTGGCGGTCTTCTAACCAGGCATGACAATTGAGCGTTAAAATATTCACGATAGTCCTCCTTTAGAAAAAGGCCAACTCTCGAGCGAGTTGGCCAGTAGATTATGCACCGATGACGTCTTGAATGTCTGATTTCAATACGTCGGCTTTCGGGCCATAGATGGCTTGGACTCCACGGTCTTTCACGATAAGACCCATGGCGCCATTTTTCTTCCATTCTTGTTCGTCAGAGACGAGTGTAACGTCTTTCACGGTCACACGAAGACGCGTCATACATGCATCGACATCCTCAATGTTTTCTTCCCCACCGAGAAGTGCGATAATCCCCATGACTTGTTCGTTACCTGTAACGGATGATTTTTCTGTCGTTTCTTCCATGTAGTTCCCGTTACGTCCAGGTGTCGGCAAGTTCATCTTCTTAATGAAGAAGTTGAAGACACCAAAGTTGAGGAAGAAGAACACGACAGAGACGAGAACGAAGTTGATCAAGTCTTGAAGAAGTCCTGCTTTGACGATCATCGGAATGCGCGTCAAGAGTTCGATTGCACCGAAAGCGTGGACGCGTAGGTCGATGATATCTGCCAATGCGAAGGCAGCGCCGGCCATGAGCGCGTACACCACATAAAGGACTGGTGCGACGAACATGAACATGAATTCGATCGGTTCTGTGACACCTGTCAAGAAGACAGCGAGTCCAGCTGACAAGAACATCGGCTTGTATTGTGCTTTCTTATCCGCATCGACGTTGCGGTACATCGCATATGCGGCACCAATCAATGCAGCGAATGACAAGATGACTTGACCGACTTTGAAGCGGGCCGGAACGACATCAGCGAGAAGAGCATTGTACGCAGCCGTATCACCAGCAGCACGCAAGTTGACGAGGTCCGTTACCCATGCCAACCAGAGCGGGTCTTGACCGGCAACGACCGATCCAGCTGTCGCGCCAGTTAAAATCGTGTACGTTCCACCGAGCTCCGTGTAGTTCATTGGTACCGTGAGCATGTGGTGTAAACCGAACGGCAAGAGGAGACGTTCGAGCGCACCGTAAATGAACGGGGCGAGGACAGGCGCCGTGTTACGTGATGTGGCAATCCATTCACCAAAGCTGTTGAGCGCCCCTTGGATAGTTGGCCATACAATCGATAGAACGATGGCAGCAACGACTGAACCAAGGATGACGACGAATGGTACGAAGCGCTTCCCGTTGAAGAACGAGAGGGCGTTCGGTAACTTGTTGAAGTTGTAGAAACGGTTGTATAGTGCACCACCGAGGAAACCGGCGATGATCCCGACGAACACACCCATGTTGAGGGCAGGTGAGCCGAGTACAGATGTGAAGTAGTCAGCGACGACAAGGTTCGCACCGAAGAGTGACTCGATGGTTGCTTCCGGATCTTGAAGCATGGCCCCGTTAACACCGAAGATGGCACCTGTGACACGGTTGATCAAGATGAAGGCGAGAAGTGCTGCGAACGCACCACCTGCACGATCTTTTGCCCACGAACCACCAATCGCGACTGCGAAGAGGATATGTAAGTTGACGATGATGCCCCAACCTAAATCTTCAATGATGCGAGCTGTTGTTAATAAAATACCGACATCTCCGGCTGACATTCCAATCAATTTACCGATGGAAATCATCAAACCGGCAGCTGGCATTACGGCGATAACGACCATCAAGGCCTTACCGAGCTTTTGCCAGAAATCGAATGAGATCAATTGTTTCATGCTATACGCTTCCTTCCTGTGAGGGAGTTTTATCTATTTTTGTGTTTGCCAATAGTGCAATCGCTTGCATAAATGATTGTAATCGATTGCATAAATTCATGCAACCGTTTTCGCTATTTTCATTTGTTTTCATTTTTTGAAGTGTAAAGGGTAGATATCAGGCGAACTTGTCAGTCGAATCGAATCTAGCTACAATATGATAGGTTGAAGGGAGCGAGAAAGATGGGTTGGAGACAGACCACATCTGCTTTGACGAAGGACGAGCAGATGGAATTAAAAGAAGAGTTATTGCAGAAGGGTGTATTGAAGGAGGACGATCTTCCTCTATATGAGATGCTCATGCCAGACCGCATTAAACGGATGTATGAAGTGTTGAATACACGAACGAACCATATCACGATTTTGACGGAAGGTGTGGACGATCCGCACAATCAATCCGCCGTGTTGCGTTCGGCCGATGCGTTCGGGGTACAGACGTTGCACGTCGTCGAAGGACGGGCAAAGTTCAAACCGAACTCGATTATCGCCAAGAGTGCCGATCGCTGGGTGGACGTCGTCGAGCATGGCTCCATTGAAGAGGCGATTGACGCTTTAAAAGAAAGTGGTTACCAAGTATATGCGACCGCGTTAAGTGAAGAGGCGATTCCGCTCGAAGAAGTGGATGTGTCGAAGCCGACCGTTCTTCTATTCGGGAATGAACATAGTGGTGTCTCGGAAACAGCACTCCATAAGGCGGACGGGAACTTTGTTATTCCGATGCAAGGGTATGTGCAGAGTTTGAACATCTCCGTGGCGGCGGCGATTTCCTTGTACGATGTCACGACACGGTCACGACATATCGTGACGGATGGCTATGAACTGCCGGTCGAAGATCAAGCGCGCATCTTCAAAGACTGGATGGTCAAGAGCTTACCGAAGCGTACGCTTGGACTATATAAACAAAAAGGTGTCACGGCTTTTGAACGGGAGACAGGAAATTCAGAATGAACGGCGAAATGAACAGACGTACGGAATCTTTGTCCAGAAACTGAAAGGGGATGGCACGATGAGTACGACGAGTTCATTTATCGTAAAAGATGTGACGAACAACTTTAAGGATTTTGAAGAGGACTTTTTCCGACTGTATCGCACGTTATATGGTGACCTCGATCAGCTGCGCTTTAAAGAGCGCCTGTATCGACACGCCAATCCGTTAGTGCTGCTGGCTTTCTCTGAAGAGCAGCTAGTTGGCTTTAAAATTGGTTATGAGGCGGAGCCTTATCGGTTTTATAGCTGGGCGGGCGGCGTACACCCGGACTTCCAAAAGCATGGCATCGGTCGCAAGCTGATGGACACGCAACTCGAATGGGTCGAAGCGCAAGGGTTCCATTCGATTCGGACGAAAGCACGCAATACGAACAAAGGGGTCATCATCTTAAACCTCCTTTGCGGATATGACATCATGGGCGCTTACACAGAAGATGGCGAGCCGCGCATCATGATGGAGAAACAACTGAACAGTTGAATGGATGCCGCGGTCGTGTGATCGCGGTTTTTTTGATGAAACCGATTCGACTGAATGAACGTACTTAAAAGAAAAGGGGGAATTTGAAATGTCTACTTTAGAATTTGGGGCGGACCCATTTTTCACGATCATCAATTTATTCTTTCCACTCATGTTTTTCACCATTGTTGGACTTATCGCATTTGGTGTCATCAAATCAAGTCGAAGTTACTCTAAAACATCAAATACATTGAAGGACTTACAACGCTTCGCCTCGCAGCTCGCCGATGCCCCGGCCGACGATACGGCTGAGCGCTTAGCAGACTATTTACGGGGCATCGATTCCTTCTCGATTGAACGGACACGCATGGAGCCGTTCCGTGTCGCGCTCGGATGCTATCAATTGGTGATGGAGTCTGACGCTGTTCGCGAAGAGACGAAAGAGCGGGTCGATCGTCAATATAAGCGTCTCGGGATTTTAGACGGAGAAAAATTTGCCGATGAGGCACCACCACGTCGACGTTCTTCTTCATCGAGTCATCATGATATCCACCACCATCACCATGACCATATGTAAAAAGCGAAGGAATCCCTTCGCTTTTTTACATATATCGTGATGCATCAAATTCAATGTCAGTCTGATAACGGACGGCTTGAATCGCACTTTCGATTCGAATGGCACGCTTCTTAATATCGCGTGCTTTCAGGCGATACAGCTCCGGATCGTATAAGGCGTGTTTGATCACGGCAACCCCATGCACATAGTCTTTCTTCGGACGAAGCGATAATTTTTCATAAAGTCGTGCTTGGACGCGTAACTGAACAGCAAGTTCGATTGCCTCGACGAGCGGAAGCGGACCGTCGTGCGTCTCGACAACGGCCTGGACGTTCGCCTCTTGAATGAGACGGTCGAGCTGACGTAAGTCTAGACGGATGTGTTCAAGTTCCATCTCGATGTCTTGAAGGGAACGGGACTGAATGGTCGGAATGGATTCATTCGCTTGAAGCGAGATGAACGCCACATGCTCAATCTCTTCAGTCAATGTATCGATTTGCTCATGGAGCAACTGTTTCAATGTTAGGGCATCTGCAAGGTTCATATCGATTTCCTCCTTCTGCTTTTTCTAACCGTACCATATCGAGATGGCTGAAAAAAGGTGGATGACATCCTCGATTACGGGAATAAAAGCAAATAGAGAGGAGGAGGACGATGAAGAAGTGGAAGATACAATGGATGGTTGCACTCGTCCTACTCCTGTTCGGGACGGCGACATTCCTTTATCAGTGGGTTGACGTAAGCCCAGGCGATATTCGGGACTACATCATTCAATTCGGATGGTTGGCTCCGCTCATTTACATCTTGTTGTTCACCGTTCGTCCCCTCATCTTGTTCCCGACGTCCGTCTTGTCGGTCGCCGGCGGCTTGGCGTTTGGGATGTTACCGGGTGTCATCTATACCGTCATCGGGGCGACATTGAGTGCGCTTGTTGCGTATTATGTAGCCGTTTATTTCGGCGACCGTTTCTTGCATCACTTCGAATCAACGAATTACGAAGCCATTCAGCGTAAAATCGAAGAAGACGGCTTCTTTTACGTCCTCATCTTACGTCTCATCCCGCTCGTCAATTTCGATTTGGTAAGCTATGCTTCTGGTTTGGCAAAAGTAAACGTACTCGCCTATCTGTTTGCGACCGTTGTCGGTATGATTCCTGGCGCGTTTGCGAACAATTTTCTCGGAAGCAGTATCGCCAGTGGGGATTGGACGCTCATCGCCTTGGCATTTGGAATCATGCTCGTATTGACGCTCGTTGCGACCGTTTTCCGTGAACCGATCAAACGACAGATTCATCGCTATCAAAAAAAGTAGGCGACTCCAGGATGGAGCGCCTACTTTTCAATTAACGGTTGTCGACCGTCTCTGGATACAGGTCATGGTTGAACAGACGGTGTTCTGCCATTTTTTCATACTTCGTGCCAGGCTTTCCGTAGTTGTAGTACGGATCGATTGAGATACCGCCACGTGGTGTGAATTTCCCCCACACTTCGAGATAGCGCGGCTCCATCAACTTGACGAGATCTTTCCCGATGACGTTGATGCAGTTCTCGTGGAAGTCACCGTGGTTACGGAAACTGAACAAGTACAACTTCAACGATTTCGACTCGACGAGTTTCTCATCCGGGATGTACGAGATGTAGATGGTTGCGAAGTCCGGTTGGTTCGTGATCGGGCACAACGATGTAAATTCGGGTGCGTTAAATTTCACGAAGTAGTCGTTCTCCGGATGACGATTCGGGAACGCTTCAAGGACGTCAGGTGTGTATTCAAAAATATATGGGACGCTCTTCTGTCCGAGGAGCGAGAGGTCTTGTAAGTCTTCTGGTCTCATGTTCATTCTCCTTAGACGCCACGTTCGTTGGCGTACAGTAATGTGTGTAGTTGTGGTAGGACGCGGACGCTTTGCCATGACGGGTCGCGTGCGACGTCTTCCCATAGTTGTTTCAAACGACGGAGCTGGGCATCGGTGATGTCTCCGTCTGCACCAGGCTCTGGGTTACCGGCCGACAAATACATGACGTCCGGTGAGTAGCGTTGCTGCACTTCTTTTGCGTAGGCGAGGTCCGCTTCATCAAAGACAGCGACTTTGAATGTCGTCTGCTCCGGGCGTAACCGTTCGACGATGGCGTCGAGTTGCTCCCAGTTCGTCTTCATACCAGACGATGGAGGTTTCGGACTGAGGGTCACGTCATCGATTTGTGTGAGCCAATCTTGATAGCGGCTACCTTGCGTCTCGACAGCGAGTGTGACACCACGTTTTTTCAACTTCACAACGAGGTCTTCCATAGCCGCGATGAGGAGCGGATTGCCACCCGAGATGGTGACGTAATCGTACATACCCAGTGCGTCCAGGCGAGCGATGACCTCATCGGCTGTCAGCATGTCTGGTTTTTCTGAACCGTCCCACGTGAAGGCGGAATCGCACCACGAACAGCGATAATCGCAACCGGCGGTCCGGACGAACATCGTCTTCTGTCCGATGGCCCGGCCTTCGCCTTGGAAGGTTGGTCCGAACACTTCAAGAACAGGAATTTTCACGATTCCACCAACCATTCACGGCGGAACTCAGCGTACGACGTCGGCGTTTCATACAAGCGGACGAATTCGACACGGACGTCGCGTTCATTTGGCAAGTGTGTCGCTAGTTGTTCAAAAATCCAATAGCACATGTTTTCTGCAGTTGTATTCATATAAGGGAGTGACTCGTTCAAATAGCGATGGTCGAGATATGGCTCAAGCTCTTCTTTGAAGATCTTTTTCAAGTCACCAAAGTCGAGCGTCATCCCGCGATTGTCGAGAAAGCCGCTGACACCCATTTGGAGCTTATACGTATGACCATGAAGAGCACGACATTTGCCGTCATAATCAAAGAGATGGTGCGCTGCGTCGAACGTCACTTCTTTGACGATTTGAACGCGATGCGGACAGTAGATGAGCGAGCCTTCTTGCTTTGATTCAACACTGGTCGGAGCGAGGAATGGAGCATGTTTCATACGCGCACCTCCTCGTAAGCTGTGAGTCCGTTTTGACGAAGCTTACACGCCGGACATTCGCCACAACCTGAACCGATGACACCGTTGTAGCAAGTGAGCGTGCGTTCTTTGACGTAGTCAAAGGCACCGAGCTCGTCGGCGAGTGCCCACGTCTCTTTTTTATCGAGCCACATGAGCGGTGTGTCGATGACGAATGGATAATCCATTGCTAAATTGAGTGTCACATTGAGTGATTTGATGAATTGGTCTCGGCAATCCGGGTAACCTGAAAAGTCCGTTTCACATACACCGGTCACGATGTGATGCATACCGAGTTGTTTGGCCATGACGGCCGCAAATGATAAGAATAGATGGTTGCGTCCATCGACGAACGTATTTGGAACATCCGCATTGTCGATGTCGAGATCGTGTCTCGTGAGCGCGTTCGATGTGAGTTGTCCGAGTAGGGACAAGTCGAGGATGTGGTGTGGGACATCGAGCTCTGCCGCGATTTCTTTTGCGACCTCGATTTCCGCATCATGGCGTTGACCATATGCGAACGTCACCGCCTCCACATGAGAGAATTGTTGTTTTGCCCAAAACAGGCAAGTGGTTGAATCTTGGCCACCACTGAAGACGACCAATGCTTTTTCGTGTTGCATGAAGCACACTTCCTTTTCGCTAGTTTTGATGTCGGAGGAGGTTACGAACTCCGGAGGTCACCCTCAAGCATATAATTTATCATAAAAAGACGTTTGACAGGGAGAAAGGAAGCGAGTATAGTAAAAAACATCACTGACATGCTTTTGTGCATAAAAGCGTTTAAGCGGTTAGGCGAAATAATAAATCATAAAGATATAACGAAAGGAGGGGACGTCGATGCAGATGAAAGGAAAAGAAGCTGTATTCGTCGTGTTGATGAGCGGGATCACCTTGCTCGCACTGATGTTTTTGGCCAAAGCGACGCCACATATGGCGATTTTTGGCACAATGGTAATGGTAGGTGGATACGCATATTATCGTTCACGCGACTTCAAACAGATTGAAACGGCGATGATCAACGGGATTCGTGAAGCGATCATGCCGGTATTGATTTTGTTGTTGATTGGGATGCTCATCGGAGTATGGCAAATGTCCGGGACGGTCGCGACGATCCTCTCCATCGGTCTAAATACAATCTCTGCTGAATGGTTCTTACCGAGTGTTTTATTAATCACGATGATCGTCTCGACCTTCACAGGAAGTGCGTTTACAACCGTCGGAACGGTCGGTGTCGCCTTATTTGGAATCGGGACGGCACTAGGCATCTCGCCAGCGCTCGCCGCAGGTGCGATCGTATCGGGTGCCCTCTTCGGAGACAAGATGAGCCCGTTGTCGGATACGACGAACTTTGCGCCGGCAGTGGCGGGCGTCAAACTGTTCGACCACATTCGCTTCATGATGGGGACGACGATTCCAGCGTTCATCATCACGTTGATTCTATTCACGTTCCTCGGACGTAGCGGTCAAACTGCCGACACGGCACAAATTGCAGAGGCGCAAGCCGCGCTCAGCGGACGGTTTGACCTCTCATGGCTCACGTTGATTGCCCCTGTGCTCGTCGCAGTGCTTGCGTTCCGTCGGATGCCGGTCTTACCGACGATGCTCGTTGGGATGTTCGCGGGTGTGTTGACGGCCGGTTTTGTTCAAGGGAACTGGAGCATCTCGAACTGGCTCGGTGTCATGCAGTCGGGCTTCAAATCAGGTGTCGAGAATGAAACGATTGCGACGGTACTCGATCGTGGTGGTCTTGAATCGATGCTTTGGTCGGTCAGTCTCGTCTTGATCGCCCTTGCATTCGGTGGCTTGTTACGTGAACTCGGTGTCTTCCAAGCCATCGTTGAATCGTTGCTCGAGCGTTTGAAGTCACCAGGGAGCTCGGTCCTATCAGTCGTCCTCAGTTCAATCGGGGTCAACTTGCTCGCAGGAGAACAGTACTTGTCGATTCTCTTGCCGGGTCAGGCGTTCAAGCAAGGGTTTATCGATCGTGGGATCGACCCGCGCTACTTGTCACGGGCGCTTGAGGACGGTGGAACTGTGATCAACCCGCTCATACCTTGGGGTGTCTCGGGAGCGTTCTTCGCAGCGACACTCGGCGTGCCTGTATTAGAATACGCCCCATTTG
Source organism: Exiguobacterium sp. AT1b (assembly GCF_000023045.1). Taxonomy (GTDB): domain Bacteria; phylum Bacillota; class Bacilli; order Exiguobacteriales; family Exiguobacteriaceae; genus Exiguobacterium. The sequence continues at coordinate 1,950,490 of NC_012673.1, forward strand.
CGTTCTTCCTCTGGCTCAGCCCGGTCTTCTCCATCATCTTGGGATACGTCCGATTGGGGAAGCAACGTGAATCACTAAAAATCGCATCATAACGTCCAGGTGTCCTGCCATGCAGGGCATCTTTTTTGTGTGCAAGCTACGATTTTTGAGAAAATGAAACAAATGGAGGTGGAACGATGAAGCGACTCGAGTTAGCATTTTATGAACAACCGACACTTGACTTGGCGCGTGCCTTACTCGGGCAATATTTGGTGAGGCGACATCCAGAAGGTGACATCATCGCGAAGATTGTCGAGACGGAAGCTTACCTCGGTGCCATCGACCGAGCAGCGCATAGCTTCGGAGGGCGTCGGACGAAGCGAACGGAAGTCATGTTTGGGAAACCGGGGCATGTGTACACCTATCAGATGCATACGCACACGCTCCTGAACGTAGTCAGCGGTCCGGTCGGTACTCCGGAAGCCGTGCTGATTCGAGCCGTCGAACCGATTCAAGGACATGAATGGATTGCTTCGAACCGTCCTGGGGTGAAACGATATGACCAGACGAACGGACCAGGGAAGTTGACGAAAGCACTCGGAATCACAATGGATTTATACGGCCATTCCTTTCAACAAGACCCACTCTACATCGCGGAGGGTGAGGCAGGAGTAGTAATTGAGGCGGGTCCCCGTATCGGGATCCCGAACACGGGCGAGGCACGTGACTACCCGTATCGCTTCTTTGAACGCGACAATCCGTACGTCTCGAAGTTCCGTTGAACGCCACTTGAGATGTTTAACTGATTCATGCCAGTGGAACAGTCCTTATGTGCATAAAACAAACAGAGGGAGTGTTTAGAACATGGCAAAAGTAGCAACGCTCATTACGGATATGTTTGAAGATGTGGAATTCACGGGTCCCCGTGACGCATTGGTGGATGCGGGACATGATGTCGTGACGATCGAGAAGAAAGCGGGTAATACGGTAGAAGGGAAACAAGGGGAGGCGAAAGTGAACATCGACCAATCGATTGACGATGTATCGCCAGAAGATTTTGATGCCCTTCTCTTGCCGGGCGGATTCTCACCTGACTTGTTGCGTGAGGACGAGCGTTTCGTCTCGTTCGCCAAAGCCTTCATGGATGCGAAAAAGCCTGTCTTTGCCATCTGTCACGGACCACAGCTGTTGATTACGGCGAAGACGTTAGAAGGTCGTGACGCGACCGGCTACAAATCGATTAAAGTCGACATGGAGTATGCCGGAGCGAAATATGCGGACAAAGAAGTTGTCGTCTGCCAAAACCAGCTCGTGACGAGCCGTCAGCCGGATGATATTCCAGCATTCAATCGCGAGATGCTCAACTTATTGAAATAACACGTCGACCACGAGATTCGTCTCGTGGTTTTTTTGTGTTTTCGGGAATAGACAAGTAAGGAGGAGATTTAAATGAAAAAACGAGCACGTTCACCGAGTTAAGTTCGTCGAAACATTGTTTGGTTAGGGTGGATTCGTTGGTTTGAAGGGCTGATTCCCGCATACGTGATTGAACGGTTGTTTTGGGAGTCGCGAGGCATCACCATTCAAGAAGTCGTCTACTTGGAGATGATCTATGCGCTCATCATCGTCTTGTTCGAGGTGCCGACCGGCGTGTGGGCGGACCGAACGACACGGCGTCGGCTGATCCAGGCAGGTGTAGCCTTAGAGTGGTTATCGTTTTGGATCTTGTTATACTCGTTCACCTTCAGCGGATTTTTTGTCGCCATCAGCTGTTCGGCCGTTGGGTCGGTCATTCGAAGTGGGGCGGAGAATGCGCTGCTATACGAGTCCTTACAAGAAAGTCATGAAGCGTCGTCGTTCGAACGGGTTCTTGGAAAACTGAACGCGATTGGGATTATGGCCGCTGTGACGGCGGCATGGAGTGGCAGTATGTTGGCTCAGTACCTTCCATTGGAGTGGAACTACAGACTTTCCATTCTCAGTTTATTGATGGCGACCGTGTGTAGCTTATTTCTCGTTGAACCCGTTCATGGCGAAGGAGAAGACCGATTGACGTGGCGGCACTTGTTGAAAGGATTTCAATTTGTGTGGTCGCACACATCCCTTCGTAACGTCACCATCGGATTTTTGGCAGCCGTGTCCGCATTCAATTTCATCGATGAGTTCTGGCAACTGTATGCACGTGATGTATCCATCCCAATCTATTGGTTCGGTGCCATTTCAAGCGTCCTGCTTTTGATTCAGTTACCTGGTCAACTTTTTGCGGGGACGCTTATACGATTTGCGTCATCCAAGCGTTGGTTAAACGGGTTCGGTTGGTTAATGGGCGGTGGATTTCTCATCGTCGGGTTGTTCCCGAGTCCGATTGGAATCGGGGTGATGGGACTCCTAGCTCTATTGTATGGTGCGATGGAGCCACTCTATTTTGGGCTCTTGCATCATCAGGTGCCTTCCGATATCCGAGCGACGACCGAATCATCTGTCTCGATGCTATGGCATCTCGGTATCCTTGTGTTGGGGTTTGTCTTTATTGTAGGAACGACAGCGTCGCTATTTTTGGCGTTCATCTTAATCGGGCTTGTCGTTTGGTTCGTTCATGCGACTATCCGCTAATCTTTACAGACATGGGTCATAAGCCATGTCTGTTTTTACGTCTTAAGACGGACGAAAGATTGTGTCGAGAAGTGTATGATGAGAACAATCTTGATGAATCAATAGGAGAAACAATGTGGAATGGTATGAATTATTTGTAGGATTTTTATTAGGTGTCGTCGAGGGATTGACGGAATTTGCCCCGGTCTCGTCGACCGGTCATATGATTCTCGTGGATGGTCTCTGGTTGAATTCGAGTCAGTTTTTAGGGCAGGAAGTAGCGAACACGTTTAAAATCGTCATTCAATTAGGATCGATTTTAGCGGTCGTGGTCGTCTTTCGGGACCGGTTCAAAACGTTACTGAATCCGAAGTCTTTGCTCACCCTAAGGCAAAGCGGAACCGCACGCCAATTCAATCTCGTACATATTTTGATCGGATTGCTGCCTGCTGGCGTCCTCGGTGTACTGTTTGAGGACTACATCGATACACATCTCTTCTCGGTCAAGACGGTGTTGATTGGGTTAGTCGTCGGTGCGTTCTTTATGATTGCCGCAGATTTATCCGGTGTGAAGCGTCAGACGACCGCTACGCTCGATGACATCACGTATAAGCAAGCACTTGGTGTCGGCTTGATTCAATGTTTTTCGCTATGGCCAGGGTTCTCACGGTCCGGTTCAACGATTTCTGGAGGGGTTCTCCTCGGAATGAGTCACCGGGCAGCGGCAGATTTTACGTTTATCATGGCGGTACCGATCATGTTTGGAGCGAGTGCATTGTCACTCTATAGCAAGTGGACGTATTTCACGCTCGATACGCTACCCGTGTTTGTCGTCGGCTTCATCAGCGCATTTTTATTCGCACTTCTTTCGATTAAATTCTTTTTGAAATTGATCAACAAAGTAAAATTAATGCCGTTTGCGATTTATCGAATCGTATTGGCTGTTGTGATTTACGTACTTTACTTCTGAAAAAAACACGTGCGAATGGCACGTGTTTGAAACCAATGAATGGAATTGTTCGTACAGTCTAGAAGAGGTGAAAACATGGGACAAATCGTTGTAGTATTCGGAACGTTAATCGGTCTTGGGACCGTTGGGGCATTGCTTTATATGACTCGTCTAGCCTATGAATCATGAGAACGGATAATGATAGAAGCGCTCACGTTGGAGTAACTCCATGACGTGGGCGTTTTCTGCGTTATCGATCGCACGAAGAAGACCTTCTGTCTGAGACCGGTGTGCAAACAGGGCATCTTTCTTCTGTTCGCTCTCTTCCGTTACATCGACGATGACGTGCGGTTGTCCGAGTTCCTCTTCCGTGCGGCGGTCGAAGGCGACACCTAAGAACTCAGGACGCGTCTCGCCCATCTCTTGAAGTGCACGTACGACGGCACGGGCTGTCGCTTCATGATCCGGGTGGACGGCATATCCTGGATAGAACGAGATCACGGTTTCCGGCTTCACTTCGTCAATCAATGTACGGAAACGGCTAGCGAGCTCGGCCTCGTCCTCAAACTCGACGGTCTTGTCACGAAGACCCCACATGCGCAGGTCCTCGATGCCCATCATGCGACAGGCTTCTTCGAGTTCATGTTTTCGAATTTTTGGTAGTTCTTCACGTGTCGTAAAGATTGGAGAACCCATGTTGCGTCCCATTTCACCGAGCGTCAAACAGACATATGTGACGGGCAGTCCTTTTTGACGATGTTGGATAATCGTTCCGGCCGAACTGAACGCCTCATCGTCCGGGTGTGGGAAGATGACGAGTAACGGTCCATTCATTGATTCTCCACCTCCGATGCACCTTGTGGGAGCGGCTTGACATCGATGTGCAGCGCACATGCGAGACGACCGAGACGATCGTGACCGGCGAGTAACAACTGTTCTTCGTGCATTTCATAATCGGTCAATCCCTCGACATAGAGCCAACCGTGATCGAGTTTTAAACCGACACGATAGGGACCATTTCCTTTGATTTGACCGATGCTGTATTCGATTTTGGCATTACGGATAAACATCCCGGCGTTATGAAAGTCCGGGTCATTATGTGTCGCGTAGGCACCGTTCGTCGTCTCGACATGGACGAAAAGTGGTGTCGCGACGTGATTGTCTAAATAGTGCTGAATGTGATCAGGTTGAATCGCTTTCACGTCTGTCCCTCCAATGGAAAGGATGACCCGAAACGCGTAGTTCCGGGTCATCTGTTTACGATTGTGTTGCTACTTTTTTACGGTATCCGGTATGGTTCGTCGGTCCAACGTATTGGTTGAGACGGAATGAATGACGAACAGCTTCTGTGATGAATTCTTTTCCGATTTCAATCGCTTCTTCGACCGTATGACCGTTTGCGAGTGAGGCCGCGATGGCAGACGAGAACGTACATCCGCCGCCGTGTGTGAACGCAGGCTCGATTTTTTCACTTTCGAGAAGGCGGAATTCGTTTCCGTCGTACAAGACGTCGAATGCGGTATCAAATCCGAGTTTGCCACCGACTTTGACGATGACGATCTCTGCGCCGAGTTCGTGGATTAAACGAGCGGCTTCTTTGATTTCGTCCATCGTTGCAGGTGTTTTATCGAGGCCAGCGAGCATACGCGCCTCGAATAAGTTCGGTGTGATAATTTTTGCGACTGGAACGAGGTGTTGACGCATCGCGACCGCGACGTTTGGGTCGAGGATCTCATCCGCACCTTTACATGCCATGACTGGGTCGACGACGGCATTCTGGATGCCGTATTCTTTGATTTTCCGTGCGGCGAGTTCGATGATTTCAGGTGTCGGAAGCATACCTGTCTTCACGGCATCGACGCCAATTCCAGCGAGCACCGTATCGATTTGCTTCTCAATCAAGGTCGTGTCGATTGGGAAGACTTCGTGATTCCATGCGTTATGTGGGTCTTGTGCCACGATGACCGTCAAGGCTGTCATACCATACACACCGAGTTCTTCCATCGTTTTGAGGTCGGCTTGGATTCCCGCGCCACCACTTGTGTCAGAACCGGCAATCGTCAATGCTTTTTTCATCGTCATAATCGTCCATCCCCTTTGTCTGTTTGGATAGTTTCACTATAACGACTTTTTCCTATTCCGACAAATGCAAGGATTATGAGACGTGTTCATAACTTTTCAGAAAAAGTATGCAGGATGTTCATCATATTTGGGGAATAATAATGAATAGGGTGTAGACCACTTTATTATTGGCTGGGAGGAAAACGCATGTTAGTGCATAGCTTATGTATCCCGAAGAAGGATGTTGTCACCATCAGTGAAAAGGCAACATTGCGGGAAGCGCTTCATACGCTTGAAGAAACAGGATACCGTTGTGTGCCTGTTTTAGACGAGACGGGGAAATTTTTCCGCGGTAACATTTACAAGATGCATATTTATCGCCATGGAATGAACGGGGAAAACATGGACGATAATGTGATGACACTCATCAAAAATACACAAAAGTATGTCCATGAGTCAGATGGATTCTTTGAAGTATTTTTCTCAATCAAAGAGTTGCCGTACATTGCTGTATTGAAAGATGAAAGCAATGAATTCTATGGCATCCTTCCCCACGGCAAGATGCTCGGGATGCTCGAAGAAGCATGGAGTCGCGACACGGGTAGTTACGTCTTGACAATCGCCTTGAGCGAACAGGCTGGGGCACTTGAGAAGATCACGAAAATCGTGAACAAATATACATCAATCGCGAGCTTGATGACGCTCGATGCGAAAAGTAAAGTCTTGCGTCGGGTACTCGTGACACTACCACCGGACTGTGAAGAAGACACGAAAAACAAGGTTGTCTCGAAACTTGAACAAAAAGGCTTCCGGATTGTCGAAGTCGAGAACTTAAAGAACTAAGTCAAAACCCTTTCACGCCAAGTGAAAGGGTTTTTCGTCGAGTCGTTTTTCCATCCGAATATCAGACCAAAATTGACCGTCCCAGTAGGTGAAGTGCTCGATCCGTCCAATTTCTTGATACCCGCATTTCGTATAGAGGCGATGGGCCGCATGGTTGAAGGCGAAGACGCCAAGTTCCATACGAGGTGTGTGTTTGGCTCGCAATATCTCTTCTAACAAACGAAGGGCTTCCGTACCGATGCCTTTCCCACGACCGACGGATTCGCCGATGACGAAACCGAGCCATGCCGTACCGGGTTCTTGACGATACAAATGAGGCGGGTCATACATGATGTTCATTTCTCCGACGAGATGGTCATCTGCATAAATGAGGAAGATATCGTGCGTTAAGAGTCGTTCTTCTAAATCGCCAACCGTCATCTCATAATAAGCGGTCAATTCTTCTTCGGAGCGGCTCGGTCGAATAAGGTGTACGATCTCAGGATCGTTATTCCAACGATTGAATGTATCGACGATGTCGACGGATGCAGTTTTTAATGGAACAAGCGAGATGTTGATAGGTCATTCTCCTTTCTCGCTTGAACACATTCGATTCAATCGTCAAAACTCCTGCTCTTAGACCGGCTTTAATACGTTTAAATGGCTCGGCAATACTTCAAAAGTAAGTGGGAGCGTGCCCCCTGTGTCCCCGTCAGCATTTACAGGAAGCGCCTCGGGTGAGGTCACCTTAACCCGTTTCGTACAAAACGAGGTGACGCTATCTGTTTCCTTCAACTTTCCTGTGAAGAGGGCGGGTGTTAATTGAAGTGCGTCCTTTAACCCGAGTTCTTCAAAGATATAGACATGAAGAAGCCCATCATTCAACCGCGCGTCTGGTTCGAAGTTTTCAAATCCTCCGACTGAGTTCGTCAAGGCGATGACGACGAGATAGGCTTCGCCATTAAACTGACCGTCTGTACTGTCAAGTGCCAACTCATATGGACTATGCTCACGGAACGCTTTTACACCCTCAATCAAGTAAGCGAACGGTCCCCATTTCGTCTTCTCTTCCACACTTACTTCGTCGACGGCTTCGGCAATGAGCCCGATGGCGATGACGTTCATGAAATAACCGTTCTCATATTTGCCGATATCCATCGGTGTCGGTTCAGCGTCACGGAGTGCCTCGATCGCTTGCTTAGGGTCACTTGGGACACCGAGTGCACGGGCGAGGTCGTTGACCGTCCCGAGTGGAATGATGCCGAAGTCAGGTCGATAAGTAGCCTCAGCTAGACCGGTCACCGCTTCGTTCAAGGTTCCGTCCCCACCCATCGCAATGACGGCCTGATAGTGCTTTTGTGCCGCTTCACGTGCGAAGTTCGTCGCATCCTGTTCCTTTTCAGTGAAGCGGACATCGACGTGTCCATATCGTTCGCGCAACACCTCTTCGGCATGCGTTGCGTGTTGTTCCCCCAATTCTTTTCCTGAGGATGGATTGACGATTAACATGACTGTGTCCATTCCAACATGTCTCCTTTTCAACTCGAATACTGTCCTTTATTCCCGTCAAAGAAAACAGATACTCCTAAAAAATCCCCATGTCGATTAGCTATTTAGGTCTAATCTTCAAGGGGAGGCGTTGAATATTCGTTTGTTTAATAATGACGGAATGCGGACATATCTAAATGACTCGCTTCCGACTCGTCCACGGCAAGTTCGATGCGCAAATGTTCATTGAACGGGGAGACGAGAGCACCCATACAGGCGACCGGTTCATGATCGGGGACCGGTGATTTACGCTTCGTTTTGACGAATAAATAGTCCGATCGTTTCAACGTCAATAAGAAACGTTCCACGGCATGCGGTTCACGGGTCACGTTTGGCCAAGGTAAATGATTGAATAATAAAAAGACCGCGCCTTCTTTTTCAAGCGCATAATCCGGTGCGATGCCTTCCCGATTCAACAAATCGATGACAGCATGCAAAAACTCCCGTTTAATCGTCAATGAAATTTCGTAATACTCACGCATACGGTCCACCCTTTCTTAAAATCACAATACTACCATTCTAAACGTTTCCGACATGGGCGACAATGAAGAAGTTCCTTGACGAAGTATTTTTCCCGGCTTATACTGCATAAGTCCTGCTATACTAGTGATATATGATGAACGAATTGAGGTGAAACCGACATGATTGAATCCCTTGAATTGAAGGCGTGGGTCGTTCTTGCGCGTACGATGGATGCCATCAGTGATCGTGTGAAGGAAGATTTACGACGCCACCAGTTAAATTCAACAGAGTTCGGTGTTTTATCCGTACTGTATAAACGAGGAGACACCCCGTTACAACAAATCGGGGACCAAATTTTGATTACGAGCGGTAGCGTGACATACGTGATCGATAAGTTGGAGAAGCGAGGTCTGATTGAACGAATCGCCTGTCCGTCTGACCGACGTGTCACGTATGCATCGTTGACGGACGATGGAAAGGCGCTCATGGACGTCGTCTATCCGCAACATATTGAAATCTTCAAAGATATATATGGACCGTTAAGTGATGAAGAGACGGAACAATTGATTTCGTTATTGAAACAAGTCGGTTATAACGCAGCGGGCAAATAAAGCCCGTTGCTTTTTTGTTGAATATCTTGAAATTAAAATAATTGACGATGAGATATACAGATGATATAGTTCTAACTGTTATTGAAAAATTAAAGATTAACCAAATGGAGGATTACACGATGACTAAAGTATTATACGTATCGGCTAACCCGAAACCAACTGAACTTTCATACAGCAAACAAGTGGCAGAAACATTCGTATCAACACTAAAGGCTGAAAACGCATCAATCGAAGTGGAAGCAATCGAACTCTACGATGTCGATGTTCAAGAAATCGACGGAGACGTGCTCAGCGCATGGGGTAAATTCGCATCAGGCGAAGCACTCACTGACGTAGAAGCGAAGAAAGTAGGCACAATGAGCGGAATGCTTGAGAAATTCATGGAAGCGGACCTTTACGTGTTCGCAACGCCAATGTGGAACTTCTTCTTCCCGGCGCGCATGAAAATGTTCCTCGACAGCGTCCTGATGGCGGGTAAAACGTTCCGTTACACAGAACAAGGTCCAGTCGGCTTGCTTGAAAACAAACAAGCGATCCACATCCAAGGAACAGGTGGAATCTACACTGGGACGGACCTCAACTTTGCAGACGCATACCTTCGCCAAGCACTCGCGTTTGTCGGTGTATCTGAAGTGACGACGGTAGCGGTTGAAGGGATGAACCAATACCCAGACAAAATCGAAGAAATCGTTGCGGACGCGAAAGCGAAAGCTGAAGCACTTGCGAAAGAAGTTGCAGGCGCCGTAACGGTATAACCTAGAGAGACGAGTCGACTGACTCGTCTTTTTGTATGCATTCATTTTGGGTATGATACAAAGGGAAAGGGGAGTATGCAATGGCAGATCAGTTATCGAGTCGATTACTTGGAGATTGGACGGATATTATCCGAGAAGAGATGAAACAACCTTACTTTCAACAATTAAAGCAATTCGTTGACCAAGCGTATGAAGAAACGATCGTTTACCCGACCCGGGAAGATATTTGGAACGCATTTATTCACACAAAATTTAGTGGAGTGAAGTGCGTCATTTTAGGGCAAGATCCGTACCACGGACCGAATCAAGCGCATGGACTCAGTTTTTCGGTGCAGGACGGGGTTCGTTTCCCACCGTCTCTACGAAACATCTTTCAAGAACTAAAAGATGACGTTGGATGTGATCTCCCGAAGAGTGGCAATCTCGAGAAATGGGCGAAACAAGGCGTCCTTCTCTTAAATACGGCACTGACGGTTGAAGCGGGAAAGGCGGGCTCTCACCGTGGAAAAGGATGGGAACAGTTCACTGATTCCATCATTGAGCGGCTCGGGAGTCGTGAGGAACCGATTGTATTCATCTTGTGGGGAAATGATGCGAAGAAGAAAATGAAATGGATTGGAGACCAACATAAAGTGCTCACGTCGGTACATCCAAGTCCTTTGTCATCCCATCGTGGATTCTTCGGTTCTAAGCCATTCTCCAAAGTAAACGATACATTGAAGGAGTGGGGAAAACCCCCAATTGAATGGTGTTTATGACAGTCTACGAAATTTCGTAGGCTGTTTTTTGTTGACGCGTTGAAAAACCTTTGGTACAGTAACTAACAAGACGTCACTTTAGTGCTTAAAAGCATATATGCATAACAGCATAACTGTATAAAAGATAAAGAATTGTATACGTAATAGAAGCGAAGAAAGAACCGAAGTAGAGACATCTTCCCTGGCCCAGAGAGCGTGTGGTGCTGCGAACACGCCCAAAAGATGAATCGAATTACAGTTCCTGAGCTCTCATCATTGAGCGGTCCCCCGTTATCGGATCAAGCGGCTAGATATTTTTCTAGCAACCAGGGTGGTACCGCGGCTTTGTCGTCCCTATCGATTCAATCGATAGGGATTTTTTTGATTTCAAAGGAGGACTTCACATGTTGACACAATCGATTCCAAAACACCTAGCCCCACATATTTCACCGCAGTTCTACAATGAATACACACCAACGGATCACGCCGTTTGGCGTTTCGTGTTGCGATTGAACTTGCACACGTTAGAAGGGAAGGCGCATCCGTTTTACATCGAAGGATTGAAACGGACGGGAATGGGACCGGACCGATTGCCGAACGTCGAACAGATGACAGACGAGATGCAGGCGGCCGGATGGTCGACAGTCGCAGTGGATGGACTCATCCCCGGCGTTGCCTTTTTTGACTTCCAAGGAAACGGGATGCTCCCGGTCGCGACAGACATTCGGAAAGTCGAGAATATTTTATACAGCCCAGCCCCTGACATCATTCATGAGGCGGCGGGACATGCGCCAATGTTGATGGACCCGACGTTTTCGGCAATCGTCAAACGCTTCGGTCAATTAGGGGCCAAGGCGTTCATGAACCGAGAAGAACATGCCTCGTTCGCCGCATTGAAACGCTTGACGATTGTGAAGGAGAACGCCAACTCAACGGAGCAAGACATCGAGGCGGCGGAGAAAGCTGTACATGAGGCGAAAGCGCAAGTGACTGGCTTTTCTGAGGCACAACAGGTCGCTCGTATCTTTTGGTGGACCGTTGAATTCGGATTGATTGGTGACCTCGACAATCCCATGATTTACGGGGCTGGTCTCTTATCATCGGTAGGAGAGAGCCGTCACTGTCTGACGGATGCCGTCGTCAAACATCCATTCGACTTGGAGCACGCGTTACAGACGAAGCAAGACGTGACAAACATGCAAAAAGAACTATTCGTTATTCCAAACTTTGAAACGCTCTCTTCTGTCTTAGATGAACTAGAAGGAAGAATGGCGATTCGAAAAGGTGGAATCGAATCTGTGGCGAAAGCGTTGGCGTCGGGAAGTCAATCGACGATTCGACTCGAGGATGGGTCAGAACGTGTCGGCATCGTTCGCCACATGACGGAGTCGAAAGAACATACGCTCATTCAATGGGATGAATGTACCATTGTAAAAAATGGTCAGTTAACGAAACGAGAGCGTCATGGACTCCTCGTTGTCCATGACACGGAATCAGCGCTGGGTCGCGATGACCTCTTTGAGGACGGGACGACTGTTCGTCACGCATGTGCATCTGATTTACTCAAGGATGTGACCGTTCGGTTAGAAGGACGAACGATTCCTCTCGACTCACTTGAGGTACGTGTCGACTCACTTCCATCAGTTTTCCCGGGAACCACGGTAGACGAGTTGATGATGATTGAAAAACCGGTGATCATTGAACGGGATGAGCGTGTATGGACAAACGATGATCCGATGTTCAATCGCATTCATCTCATGCGTGAGCGGGGAGAATCAATCGACGGTCTCATCCCAGAGATCTTAACGAACCACCCTGACGCCTGGTTATTACACATCGAGTGTCTGGAACTGGTGAAGGATGAAGGACTGAAACAGACATTGATTGAACGTCTTGAAGCGTTGCGTCAGACTTCCCCATCCCGAAATGAATTGATTGGTCGCGCGTTCGACCTATTGCGCTAACGAAAAGAGGCGACGTTTTCCATAGTAGGAGAACGTCGCCTCTTGTGCGTTATACAGATTGATTTGTCGTTTCACGTAAGAACGTAATCAAACGACGATACGTGGAATTGGCCGCTGGGCGGTCCATTTCGAAGTAATAGTTATGTCCGAGCTCGTGCTCATTCCGATTATAAAAGACAGTCGTGACATCCGTCCGTCCTGAAAGAATCGTCGCAAATTCTTTGGCCTGTTCCTCAAAGGAATGGTCATTCCCGTCCGCGATAAACGTTGGGGCGAATGTGGCCGGTACATTGACGAGTGGCGATGCTTCAGCAACGACCGGGAGAGTCTCCCAATTGTACGTGCCGAAGTATGCCCATCCGATTCGTTTGAACAAGAAGCGGTTCACAGATTTCGATGATTCGAGCCATGCGCGCTTCAAGTCGAGTGGAGCAGATAAAAGGACGGTACCGAGGATAGAGGATTTTGGTACGACTTGTCCCACTTCAGCAGAAGGTGAATAGTCGTCATTCAACTGGATGCCGACAAACTGTGCAACGAGCTGCCCACCATTCGAATCACCTGCAAAGAAGACCCGGTCCAAGTCGAGACGGAAGCGGTCATTGTTCTCAGCGATGAACGAGTACGCTTCTTCGATTTGTTTGAGCGGGGTCGGATACATCACGTCAGGTGCGAGTGCGTAATTGATACTGACGACGTTATAGCCATTACTCGCAATCGAAGTGGCGTATTTTAACACATCCGATTTATCCCCACCGACGAACGACCCACCATGCACCCAAAAGATTGTTGGGACAGGTTTTCGGTCGCCTTCATAGCGAATCAAATCAAACGTTCCGTTGTCATAAGAAGACAAGTAGTCGATGTCTTTTCGGACAGACGTCTTTTGAACGACTTCCTCGAATCCCTTCATCTCCACTTCGTTCCCCCCTGCGAACGAAGTTTTGATTAAACGTGTGGCTGGTTTAGGTGAAAGGAACACATAAGCCGCTCCTGCGACCGCAGTTCCAATCAATCCGACTCCAGCTCGTTTCAACCCTTTATTCATCTTCCTTCCTCCCTTTCTACAATCAGAAGCTTATTGCGTGACGAGTACGTCCGTCATATACGTTTCGATGACATGAGCGATTCCGTCTTCGTTGTTTGACTTTGTGATGAAGTCCGCTTTCCCTTTGACCGTCGTGTTGGCATTTCCCATCGCGACGCCGAGGCCGGCCCATTCAATCATCGTCAAGTCATTGTTTCCGTCACCACAAGCGATGACTTCTTTTTGCGCGATGCCGAGCTGGTCTGCAAGGAAGGCGAGACTCGTTCCTTTTGTGACACCCGCTTCCGTAAACTCAAGGAAGAACGGTTTTGAACGGGCCACGGCCAATTTTCCAGCCAATTCTTCTTGTAGCTTTGTTTCGATCGGAGCGAGTGTGTCACCATCCGCAAGCATCAAACATTTGACGACCGGGGCTGTCACGGCATCTTTAAAGTTGTCGACATGAATGACCGGCATTCCTGTCAACTCACCTTCGATATCCGTATAAGGGTTCGGGCGATCGGTTACGATTTCGTTACCGACGTACGTATGAATCGCGATTCCTTCCCGTTCACTGATATTATGGAGATGGGCGACTGTATCCGGTTGGAGCGTGCTCGAGAAAATCTCCTCGTTTGTCGCACAATTGATGACCGAGGCACCGTTGAACGATAAGATGTAGCTTCCGTATTTCGCAAGTTCTAATTCACGGGCTGCATCCCACATCGCAAACGTCGGTCGTCCGCTCGCGAGTACGACCTTATAGCCGCGCGCCTGTGCATCGAGAAGTGCTTCTTTTGTCTTAGGGGAAATCGTATGGTCGCTCGTGAGGAGCGTATCATCCATATCCAATACAATCATCTTGTAACTCATAGTAGTAGGGGGTCCTCCTTCAGAATCTAATGACTCCATCCTAAACCTTTTTAAGGTCAATTGACAACCTTGTCGCAAAAACGTAACTATAATGTAGAGAAGTGAACTCTAGAAGAGGTGTAAATATGAATCGAATTTTAGTAGCTGAGGATGAACATGCGATTCGCAGCTTCATTATTGTCAATTTAAAACGAGCCGGATTCGATGTGTTCGAAGCGACGAACGGCCGAGAAGCGGTCACCGCATTTGACCGTGAACCGTTCGATGTCGTCTTATTGGATGTCATGATGCCAGAAATGGACGGATTCGAGGCATGTGCAGCCATTCGTGATCTTGACGAAAATGTAGGGATCATCATGTTGACGGCACGGACGCTCGAAGAAGATAAAATAGAGGGGCTCGGTAAAGGTGCAGACGATTACATCGCCAAACCGTTCAGTCCAGGTGAATTGGTGGCACGCATCCAAGCGTTGTTGCGCCGTGTTGAAAAAGTGAAACGAAAAGATTCGAAGCGCTTGAAGTCGGGACCGTTCGCCATCGATCTCGCCGCAAAACAAGTGACGAAGTATGGACAGTCGATCGATTTGACGCCGACGGAGTATGACTTGATCTGTCATCTCGTCCAAAATGAAGAGATCGTCTTGTCACGTGATGCGCTACTCGATGCGGTGTGGGGCGTCAACTATTTCGGTGACCGAAAGACAGTCGACGTCAACATTCGTCGCTTGCGACAAAAAATCGAAGATGACCCGAGTCATCCGGTGTACATCGAGACGTTGTGGGGTCACGGATATAAATGGCGGAGACATGAGGCATGAAACAACAGTTAGTCATTCGCATGATGATTGTCGTGACGATCGTCTTGCTCTTACTCGTCAGCGTTTTGTCTTACGGGACGTATCGCTACTATTACGAGTATGAGTCAGAAGCGTTACTGAGTCATGCGACCACGAGTGCATATCTATACCCTCAAGCCCAAGTAGGGTTTGAGACGCCGAGTGCCTTTTCTGTCCTCGTCCGGACATTCGGATATCCTGGAACTGATTTGACGATTGTCGACCGGAGCGGTTCGATTGTCAAAACGACGGGACAACGAACAAGGCAGGCCTCATTCTCTCAAGAACAGTTACAGCAATTGTCGCAAGGAGAGTCCGTCGTGCAGGACTATGACGTCGGGGATGAACATTACTTGTCAGTCACGAGTCCCATTATGACGAACGATACGTCCGAGTTTGCCATCAGTTTCACGCGACCGCTTGAAGATTTAGACACGCTCATTCGCGAAATTTGGATGACGGTCGTCATGATTGGCGTCTTGATCTGGTTGCTCGCCCTATACACCGTCATCCGGATTGCCGATCGCTTCGTCAGACCGATTCGTCACATCATCGAGGCGGCAGATGAGATGGCTCAGGGCGACTTCGATGTATCCGTTGAGTCAAATGAGAAACATGAGCTTGGAGCCTTGGCTCGAACGCTCACGTATTTAGGCGCGAAAGTCCAGCAGCATCAGTCGACACGTAACGAATTCCTCTCGAGCGTGTCGCACGAACTCAGGACACCACTCACATCGATTAAGGGATGGACCGAGACGATTCGGGGTGGTGATGAGAAACTGTCTGAAGAGACAGAGCTCGGTTTAAGCATCATCCATTCGGAGACAGAGCGCATGATCGGTCTCGTCGAACAGCTTCTTGACTATACAAAAATTGAAGAGAGTCGGTTGGTCTTGTATCGCCAAGAACTGGACCTGGTCTCTTTGTTACGTCAAGTGACACTGCAATTAAAACAGTCACTTGAAGACAAAGGCATCACACTCATCGAACGCTATCCTCAAAAATCGGTTGGACTATTTGATGAGAATCGATTGAAACAAGTGTTCTTAAACATTCTCGAGAACGCGATTCGTTTCTCACCAGACGGAGGAACGTTGACCATCCGCTTCGTGCAATCGGAACGTGTCGCCTTCATCTCCATTATCGATGAAGGTCCCGGCATTTCACGAGAGCATTTGCAGCGCATCACCGAGATGTTCTATCAGGCTCATGTCACAGAAGGTAGTAGCGGGCTTGGGCTTGCGATTTCAAAAGAATTGATCGAAGCGCATGAAGGCAAACTCGTCATCGAGAGCGAGGTCGGACACGGGACGACAGTGACCGTCTTATTGCCGCTCGACCCGAGTGAACTACATTAATAGGATTAAACCTCCCGAATTCAGGCTACATATAGATGTATGTAGACTGAGGGAGGTTTTTATAATGGCCAATCAATCTTTGAAGCCGTTAAAAGGAAGTCCGAATGCTGTTTCAACCCAAACTTCAATTGAAGAATTGCGGATGGACCCACTGCCGTATGCGGGCAGCCGCGGGCAATCGATCGAAGCCATGAAGATGGCGATGAATCAGTTGCCGCGGGCTGAATTGGTGAAGGAAACAGATGAAGGACTTCATTATGTAGTGACTTCGAAAGTGATGCGATTTAAAGATGATGTCGATTTTTTATTTGATGACGCTACTCAACAAGTCGAGTTTCGATCTGCGTCGCGTGTCGGCTATTCAGACTTTGGCGTGAATCGAAAACGAATGGAAGATGTGAGCGAACGATACCGGAGGTTGATTCGATGAAGGACTATCAGTTGATTGTCATCGGTGGTGGTGCTGCCGGGATGACAGTGGCCGCAGGGGCTGCGAATTTAGGCGCGAAAGTCGCGCTTGTTGAAAAGAACAAGCATTTAGGTGGTGACTGTCTGCATGTCGGATGTGTGCCATCGAAAGCGTTGATTGCTGCTTCAAAAGAAGCGAATGCGATGATGCGCGCGGCCCGAGTTCTCGGAACCGAGTTCAATGGACAAGAGCATTATCAAATGTCAAAAGCGCGTGTCGACAAAGCACGTGCCATTATTCAAGACCATGACGGAACAGAACGTTTTGAAAAGATTGGCGTCGACGTCTATATCGGAGAAGCCTCGTTCCAAAGTCCGCACGAATTAAAAGTAGGGAACGAGTTATTGATCGGGAAAAAATTTGTCATCTCGACGGGGTCGAAACCGACAGTTCCTCCAATTGATGGACTCGATCAAGTCCCATACTTAACGAACGAAACGGTCTTTGAAGAAGAGACGCTCCCGGAGAGCCTGATTGTCATCGGCGCCGGAACGGTCGGGCTTGAATTGGCCCAGTCCTTTGTCCGACTCGGCTCACAAGTGACCGTGCTCGAGGCGCAGGATGATTTCCTACCTAAAGAAGACGAGGACGTCGCCACCTATTTGAAATCTCAACTCGAGATGGCGATGCGCCTAAAAATCGGCGTAAAGGTCAATCGAGTCGATGAGGTCGATGGCCGCATTCGTGTCACGACAGAGGTGAACGGCGAAACGGTCGAATATGAAGCGGACAAACTGCTGATGGCGACAGGTCGCGTTCCCCGAATCGATGCGCTCCGTCTCGACCGGGCGAACGTTCAGGTGACGAAAGGGTATATCGATGTCTCGTCGTCATATCGGACGTCACAATCTCATATCTTTGCCATTGGCGATACGATCAAAACGCTCCCATTCACACATGCCGCTGGAGAAGAAGGGAAGGCGGTTGTCGCGAACGCGCTCTTTGGATTATGGAACAAGGTCGACTACAGCAAGCTCCCGTGGATCACATTCACAGATCCTGAGGTGTTCCATGTCGGGATGACAGAGAAAGAAGCGCGCGAGCGTTACGGCGACGACATTGAGACGTATGAAGCGAAACTGTCCGAAGTGGACCGCTTCATTGCTGAACGCCAAGAAGCAGGATTTGTCAAAGTGATCACGAAGAAAAACGGAAAAATCATCGGAGCACATGCAGTCGGTGAATCGGCGGGGGATTGGATGCAAATTGTCGTCTATGCGATGCAACGTGGCGACAAAATCGGGAAGCTGTCCCGTATGATTTACCCGTATCCGTCGCGAAGTGAGGCCGTGAAGAAAGTGACAGACCTTTACTGGCGGAAACGTTTGTTCGAAAGTCCGCTCACCGAACTTGCGAGACGCTACTTTAAATTGGTGCAATAACACAAATCACCCACTCCAACGAGTGGGTGATTATTAGTTTGGTAAGGTGATGGTTTCAATCATCTTCGGTTCGCCTTCAGAAAGGTCGACGAGTGGTTTGATCAACACTTCGACGCGTCGGTTTTTAGAGCGGCCTTCTTCTGTATCGTTCGTCGCGATCGGTTTAAACTCACCGTAACTCGCGAGTGTGAATTGGGCCGGGTTCAAGGCATCATTTGCCAAAAGGCCGCGCATGAATGCGGTCGCACGTGCCGAACTGAGTTCCCAGTTTGACGGGAAACGTGCCGTATTGATTGGAATGTTATCCGTATGACCGGAGACGACAATCTCTCGCTTGCCCGCCTTCTCTAAAATCTGACTGATGTTTTGTGCGACGGCACGAGCATCGGCATCGAGTGTCGCCTCTCCTAAGTTGAACAGGGCACGGTCTTGAATCGTCAAGACGAGACCGCTTGAATTGATCGTCGCTTTGATTTGGCTTTCGAGACCATTCTTTTTAATGTATTTATTTACATCTTCTTTTAATTCATCAAGTTGAGCCAATTCATACGTTCGTGGGTTGGCGGTCGTATTGGTCTTGTCTGTACGTTCGATGTCACTGTTTGAGGCAGTCGAAGCTTGAAAGACGCTGACGCCTCCGGAGAACACCTGGTTGAAAGACTGTGACATTTTCTCAAGCTTTGTCTGGTCGATGTTACTCGATGCGAATAGTACGATGAAAAGCGCGAGCAACAGGGTCAACAAATCGGCGTAAGGAATCAGCCAGCCTTCGGGAATGTGTTCTTCATGATCATGCTTCTTTTTGCGCTTCATAGTCAGCTCGCTCCTTTGGAGACAAATACACAGACAGTTTATCTTCTAGCGTTTTTGGAGATTCACCACTTTGAATCGATAAAATCCCTTCAATCATCATTTCCTTGATGATGACTTCACTCTTCGAATACTGCTTCAATTTATTGGCAAACGGGAACCAAAGCACATATCCGGTGAAAATCCCGAATAGTGTCGCGACGAAGGCCGCTGAAATGGCATGTCCGAGCTTTTCGATATCGGATAAGTCTTTCAAGGCAGCAATCAATCCGATAACGGCTCCGAGTACCCCGAGTGTTGGGGCATATGTCCCGGCCTGTGTGAAAATATCGGCGTTTGCTTTATGGCGCTGTTCCATATTCTCGATGTCGCGTGACATGACTTCCGCAATATATTCGGAAGGTTGACCGTCGATGACCATCATCATGCCTTGGCGTAAAAATGGTTCTTCGACTTGTTCGAGTGCCGTTTCAAGGGAGAGGAGTCCCTCTTTTCGGGCTTGTGTCGACAAGTCGACGAATTGCGTGAGCAATCCAGACTTGCTTGGTAGTTCTTGTTTTTTGAACAAGATTTTAAATAGCTTTGGAACGTTCTGAAGTTGTTCTTTCGATACAGCGATACTGACAGCCGCGGCTGTACCGACGAAAATGATAACCATTGCGGCAGGGTTGATCAGCGGCGCAACACCTGCTCCTTTTAATAGCATTCCACCGACGAGGGTGAGGAACCCGAGTATGAGTCCGACTAACGTAACGACATCCATGTCTTTGTTTTCCACCTTTCCGAAATAAATCAGGACAAAAAAAGCGAGAGACGCCACTCGTCTCCCGCAACATGCGTTCCCGATGATTAAGCGCCGTTTTCATCAATCAACATTTGAATGCTGATATTTCGTTCTTCACGCTCTATATCGGTTAATACGTCGTATTTTTTTAACAATGCGTACAATTGATTCACGACTTCTTGCTCGAGTGACCAATTGAGTAACTCTTCTAGCTGAAAATAAAGGTGAGCGGGCATACATTGTGATTGACGCTCCAACCTTCGTGAGACATCCTCTATCGAATGATCTACCGTACTAGGGTCCACGGTTTCATTCAACCTCCTCAACATTCTTAAAGTCTATCTCCCATAATACCAAAAAATCGAAGAAAGCGTTAGAGATACATTTTCTTGTTGGCATTTAGAAAGGTGAAGAGTAACATGGGGCTTAGAATAATAGAAGTGAAGGGGATGTCGTGATGCGACATAGATTATCAGCGCGTGAGTTGCGCTTGAAGCGAATCGAGGTACTTTACCGAGTCGTATTTGAAAAACCTGCCCGTTTTATCGCAGGAGGATTTTTACTGGCGATTTTTATTGGGGCCACTCTTTTATATATGCCATTTGCGCAAGAAGAATCGGTTTCTTGGATTGATTGTTTATTTATCGCGACGTCTGCCGGAACGGTCACTGGACTGTCGACAGTCGACATTGGCTCCTCGTTCACCCTGTTTGGTGAATTGGTCATTGTCGCCCTCATTCAAATCGGGGGTCTCGGGTTTATGACGATCGCCTTGATGCTGTTAAGTGTATTAGGGAAGAAAATCGGATTAAAGCAGCGAATCTTGTTACAGGAATCACTGAATTTAGCGGGGCCGGGAGGAACGGTTCGTCTCGTACGGAACATCGTCTTCACGACGGTCATCGTGCAGTTCATCGGGATGTTGTTTTTGACGTTCGAGTTGTTCAGTACAGAGAACTATTCTTTTGGAACGGCACTTTATTACGGTTTCTTCCACGCAGTGTCTGCCTTCAATAATGCGGGATTCGCATTATTCCCAGACAGTCTCATGTCATTTGAGCAGAACACAGCCATCATTGTGACCATCGCCATCATGATTATGATTGGAGGTCTTGGCTTCACGACGATTGCCGATGCCACGGAAGTGAGAGGCTGGAAACGTCTCGCCCTCCATTCGAAAATCATGATTTTGTCACTCTTGGTCATCAATGGTGTCGCTTGGTTCGCCCTTATGATGTTTGAGTGGGTATCGAACGAAGGGGTATTGTACGGTCGATCCCTCGGTGAGGCGTTACACGTAACGTTCTTCCAAGCCGTGACGACACGGACGGCCGGCTTCAATTCGATTGACATTGCGACCATGGCACCAGCCTCAATCGGTTTGATTTTGATTCTGATGTATATCGGGGCAGGGGCGGCTTCGACAGGGTCGGGGATCAAAGTGACGACGCTTGCCGTCATCTTTGCGGATATGTGGGCCTTCATCGCAGGGAAGAAAGAAACGGTCATCATGGAGCGGACGATTGATGCGTTTCAAATTAAAAAGGCGTACGTCGTCGCCATCTCAAGTTTCTTGTTCATTATGATGATCACGACACTCGTCATTTTGTCGAACGGCCACATTCCGGCGACTGCCATTCTATTCGAGACGGTCTCGGCGTTTGGGACAGTAGGGTTGTCGCTCGGCATCACAGCGGAATTGAATGATGCCGGGAAGGGCTTGATCATGTTCATGATGCTTCTCGGACGTGTCGGGTCGTTGACCATTCTCTTTACCGTCGCACGTCAAGCCGACCGGAAGATTCGCTATCCGAAAGAGAAGATTTTGATCGGTTGAACGTGTGTTTTGGGCTGCATTCCTCATAGAGGGACTGCAGCCTTTTTAAGTGAACGTGGTCAGGAGGCGACATTTTTTGATGGCCTTCATCACATGCAACGATTGGTATAATGGGTTGGAAAAGGAATGATTGAGGAGGCTTTTGACTTGTTATCTTGGCTTGGTATGACAAAAGGGGAGAAGACAGGACGCCCCTTCTTCGGGGACGTGTCGAAACGAGCGGTAACGCTTGTGTTACTCTCCTCGTTGATGTTGATGTCTGGTGTGAAGTTGCTATTGGTTTACTTGATTCCGACTGCGTATTTGGAGGATGACATCGTTGCGGTTCTCCCAGGTATCGTAGGGCTTCTCGTGGCGTTGGTCTATATCCTCGTCCTCGAACGTCTGCTTCACGATCAAGCGGTGTCTCGTAACGATGAGGATGAGATGTAAACACGTGTACGTTCGATTAAAGCGTACACGTGTTCTTTTGGTTCCGATCATAGTTGAAGCCCTGACGAATCAGGGCTTTTTGTGTGCCATGAAATAATGGACAATCTCTGGGAGGTAATCCTGGAGGTCCGGACAAACGATGCCCGTTCCGTCGAGCGCCCGTATCGTTTGTGTCGTGTCAAAGTGAACGGGATGTTTAAAGTACTCCAATAGTTCGTGAGGAACCTCGAGCCGTTTGGCCCCATTCCAAGCAGTGAATGCCGCGTCGGCAACGGCATGAGGAACGGTCCCGCGAGGAGAACGCTGAAACATCGTCTCATGCAACATACGATACACCTCGCGTGCGCCGTGTGGGAACGGATCCGTCAAATGGAACGTCCGCTTCAGACCGTTTGGAGAATGCGCTAGGAAAGCGGTCGCTTCTACTACATAATCGTACGGAACGAGGTTTACCTCAACGTTCGCCCGCCCGATGTAGGGGAGTGGGCGCATCTGTTGGAGTTGTGTCATCAATTGTAAGACGAAATAGACACCGTCGAACTTTTTCGTTTCGCCCGTGCGACTATGTCCGATTACGATGCCAGGACGAATAATGGTGATGGGCATGCCTCCCATTTCTCGCGAAACGAGT
The DNA here is from genome assembly GCF_000023045.1 of Exiguobacterium sp. AT1b. Classification (GTDB taxonomy): domain Bacteria; phylum Bacillota; class Bacilli; order Exiguobacteriales; family Exiguobacteriaceae; genus Exiguobacterium. Next base: position 1,973,409 of record NC_012673.1, read on the forward strand.
GCCTCTGCTTCATATTTAGTCGCTTCATAATGATTTTTGAACTGGACTCGATGCCATAATTCATTTTCATAGACCGTTCCACGACGACGTCCGGCGATATAGGCGGTACTAAAGTACACGTAACGCTTCAATTGTTTCGAGCGTTTGGCGAACGCGGTCACATGCTTGGTCCCGAGGATGTTGACGCGATAGCCGACGTCATACGGAATACTCAAGTCATATGCGGCAGCGAGGTGGAAGACGTAATGGACATCTCGTTCAATGACAGACCGCATGATCGGGTCGAGAATCACTTCGGGTAACGTGATGTCTGCTTCGACAAGGACGAGCTGATGTGGCGCAAGCGACGTCGTTGACAGTAGCGTATCTCGTAGCTCTTCTGCATCACGTTGTTGATTCGGAAGATGCAAGGCATAGATGACTCCGATTTGATGCGGTAACGAAGCGAGGTGTTCAATTAATTTTCCTGCTAAAAAACCAGGGAATCCGGTAAAGGCATAATTGTTCATGACGTTCCCTCCGCTAAGTCTAATGTGAATGTAAAAGTCGACCCTTTCCCGACTGTCGATTCCACTTCGATGCTCCCACCATGTGATTCGATAATTTCTTTACAAATCGACAACCCGAGACCGGTCCCGCCAATTTTACGTGTATCCGAATTGTCGACCCGATAAAACTTCGTAAACAACTTTTCAAAGGCGTGCTCGGGAATCCCGATTCCAAAATCACGAATGGATACGTGAGCCTGATCGTGGTCTTGTCGGACCCGCACTTCGATCTCCTGTCCATTCGGAGAATACTTGATCGCATTTGAAATCAAATTGACGAGAACTTGCTCGATGCGATCTCGGTCGGCAACGAGAGGTAGGTCATCATCCGCATTATCGAAATGAATGGTATGATCACTTGTTTCTCGGAAGCGTTCAATCACTTCCAACACAAGTTCATTCAAAGCGAAATGATCTTGTTTATATTCTTGGTGACCATCTTCCATGCGTTGGATGTCCAAAAAGTCGTTAAGTAGGGCTGTCAATCGTTTCGCTTCCCGAGACATCGTCTTCAAGAAGCGCTCTCGTTTTTCAGGCGTCAAATCTCGAGCGAGCATCAATTCGATATATCCCGATAATGAGGAAAGAGGAGTTCTTAGTTCATGTGAGACCGTGCTCACCAGTTCATTCTTAATCTGGTCCATACGCTCTTCTTCAGTTCGGTTACGGAACACAAACAAGAATCCGCTATCCATACCGATCTGTCGTTTCGTATCCATTGTCGTCCCGTACATCTCATAGTACTCTTCATCTCGGTCATTCGGCTGTGGGATGGAGAATCGCATCGATACTTCACGCGCCGTCCCGTCGAGAAGTTGATCCATCTTTCGTAGCATCTCGCTCCTGTCACGAGGACGGAACGTGGAGAGGAGCGGGATACGCTCCTGAATTTTGTTTGGAGCGATGCCCGGTAAGTCCATGAGTCGCCTTGCATGGACGTTCATGAACAAGACACTCCCGTTTGATTCGGTCAAGACGAACGCTTCATTCGATGCTTGTAAGATTGACTGGATGATGTCACGCTGACGGGCGATGGCATTTTTTTCGCGTTCAAGCATACGCTCTATTTTTTACGGTCGCTGATGTCCCGCATGACTGCGACCCGTAACGTTTGCCCTTGATACGTCACTTCTTTTGGATATACCTCTAGTTCCAAGAACGTTCCATCTTCCCGTCGACCAATCACTTCGTAAGGCGTTTGAATGTGATTACGAATGCGGCGTAACACATCGGCCCGGTATCCTTCCGCGATAAACTCGACGGTCTGGCGTCCTACCATCTGTTCTGCGGGAATTTTAAAGATGGACTCCGCCGCCTTGTTCGCATCGAGAATCATTCCGTCTTCATGGAATAGGACGGCTTCGATGACCGATTCGGCAAACATGCGATACCGTTGTTCCTTATAGCGGAGCTCGCGTTTCAGCTCAATCTCAGAACTTACATCAAATACGAAGAAAAAGAAGCCGATGAGTTGTTCTTGCTCGTATACGGGATGCATGAATAGTTTGCCGATGAAATGTGTCCGGTCTTTACATTGAAACTTCCATTCCCGGTCACCTTTGTCGAGTGCGAGGCGCAACATTTGTTCAAACGATAGCAATCGTTCCGTCTCATCTTGATAAGCAGAGCGCTTTTCACTTAACTCTCTCGATTCAAATAAAGCGAACGGTGTCATTTCGTAGAGCACTTCATGGGGGGCATAGCCAAACAGTTCCGTGGCTCCCTGATTAAAACGAGTGATCAGCAGATTCGCATCCGTCATGATCATCGCCATGTCGAGTTCGGTGTGCATCATCGCCTCAAACGCGTTGTGTTGAATCGTCACGCGTGTGTCATGTGGCAGCGGCTCGATGGAAAGAATATATTGATTTTCCCACGGGATAGCGTGTACTCGCATCGTTGGCAGTTCATACATCCAAGGTAGTCCTTGTTCCATCCGACGAGATAATTCCATCGTAATGGGTGACTGATTGACCATATGGAAAAGGTTCGAACGTCTCTGTAGATTCTCGGGAAACTGCTCAAGAAACGGACGGTTTGCCTGAACGATTGTTCCATCTTTCTGTATTAACGCAACTCCGTAAGGTAATGCATGAAGTAACTCACTTTGGAGATTGGCATGATTCTCCATGAACAGTCATCCCTCCTTCGTGGTGTCAGACGAGCACATCTTCTATATCATTCGACAGATCCCCCTTTCATTTCCTGCCCTCGAAACGGTAAAGTGAGGGAGAGGACTTGGAAAGGAAAGATGGAGATGATTGGATTACTCATTGGGATTATCGGTGCCATATGTTTGTGGTGGTTCGAGGCACCGCTTTGGAGCAGCGTCCTGCTTCTCTTGCTTGGAATTGCGTGGTTTATATGGAAAGTAAGGCTGTCGACCATCGACCGCATTGATCGGATGGATGGTCGGGAGTTTGAACTATTTTTAGAGGAAGTGTTCACCGCGCTTGGATATACGGTCACGGTGACTCCGGCATCGCGTGACTTTGGAGCAGACTTGTTACTGGAGACACCGGATGGATGGTCGATTGCCGTTCAAGCAAAGCGTTATGAAAAGACGGTCGGGCTCGAAGCGGTTCAACAAATTGCAGCGGCCGTGCCCTATTATCAAGCACACGAAGGCTGGGTCGTGACGAACTCGAATTTCACGGACAGCGCATACGAATTGGCGGCGCCAAATCAAGTTCGTCTGATTGCAAGAATGGAGCTTGAAGAACTCTTAAAAGAGGCGGGATATAAGCGATGAGAATAGGCTTGTTCACAAGTTCGACAGAATCCAAATGATGTCGAAAAAAAAGGGTTGTCTTTTTCTTTAAACGATGCAATAATCATCTTCGTCATATGAAATATGTAGTAGTTGAAACGAGATAAAAACTACACAGAGAAACGATTGGGGTTTTCAGTAATACCCGACCGTACACATACAAACAATCACGGTTGGAACGTGCTAGGAGGAAAAAGCGGTGCGCAAATTAATTTATGTAAAAGGTTGCGTCTTTACACAAGGTGAGGCGACCATTTATGACGAGACAAATGATGCGATCGGATCTGTTCACCGCGACGCGGAAGGCAGTGTCCAAGTGCACAATTTGTCTGGACGACAGATCGCTCACGGGAAATACATCCCGAACTGCCAAAAATGGGTCGTAATGAACCATGATGGACAGGCGATTGGTCAATTGAAAGACAAGTTCTCGTTATTCGGGAAAAAGTGTGAGTACAACGTCTATGAACGCGGACTCTTCACGATTCAATACGATGTGGAACGTCACAAGTTCAGCGTTCGCGACAAAGCGGGTAAACTTGTCGCGGAACTACGGAAACAAGAGGACGATACGTTCTGCTTAACGAAAGAAGCCGATCAGTTATCGATGTTCGAACTCCTTTCCGTCTTAAAGACGTTAACGGTCAAATCGCGCATGCCACTCGCAGCATCTGTCTCATAACGATGACGAGCACCGGTCAACCGACCGGTGTTTTTTGGTGCGAAAAAACCGTCTCATCAAATGAAACGGTTCAAGTAGTGCTTGGCCTCGAGTTCAAGTGTCGTCACCCGATGTGCGTATAGACAAAGCTTCAAGACATGAATGATATTTGGATGTTCATAGTTCATCTTTTCGAGCGAACGCTTCGCCCGTGTATCGAGGAGGTCAATCGGGCTCGTTGACTTCGCATACTCCGCGTACAGTCGATAAAAATCAATCGGTTTGATGAAGTCGTCTTCGTCCCGGTCAGGGTTGTTGAAAATGAGCGCCAACAAGGAACTCGTCTCTTCGAGAGAAAAAAGGTGTTTCAAGTCATCAAGGAGATAAATGATTGCCGCTTGATGCAAGGAATACTTTTTACCGATTCGTGGGACACCGATGATTTTACGAACTTCACGCTTCGTCCAGTTTTGAATCGTCGTCGCGGAGAGATGCTCGCCGGTCAATGCATTCGCGAGGGCGACGATTTGATTAATCGATAATCCGTTCTTTTCAATATGAAACAAGTGGATTTTTCGAAGCTCTTTTGGGAAATGTTCACGCACGTCTTCAGGGAAGAGGGCGATGGCTCGCTCGATTTCTCCGACCTGCATAAAATGAAGGCAATCTGCCAAAGTTTGAATTGAAGTTGCGTCGCGCATACGGCCACCCTTTCTATCGCCAACAGCGTACGTTGGCTATACAGTCATTTGACCTCATTCTACCAAATGTTTGAAAAGTAAGCTAGGATGGGCACTGATTAAGGTATAATGACGGTATCATACACACTCTATAGATGAAGGTGGTCAAGCAATGAATGAATGGATTAGTTCGATTCTTTCCATTGTAGTCGTCCTCGTGTTTCTCGTAGGTCTTGAGCAAGTCGGGAAACGTCTGGGATGGACGGATGAAACGATTCGAAAAAGTGTACATATCGCAGTCGGACATTGGTCGTTATTAGCAGTTTGGTTAATGGATTCATGGTACGTCGCGGCAGTCCCGCTCATCTTCTTCACATTTGCGAATGCGGTCTTATTATATAAAAGCCCGTCACCAGTGCATCAAACGGAACGGAAATCATTCGGGACCGTATACTATCCGATTGCATTGCTCATTATTTTATACTTCTTCTTCGAGTCCGAGCCGATCGCGTTTTTAGCCGGATCACTCGTCCTCGCCTGGGGGGACGGGATGGCTGCACTCATCGGGCGTAAATATGGGACGGTCGTCTATGATTTATATGGCCAAAAGCGTTCTTTCCAAGGAAGCATCGCCATGTTCCTAAGCTCGTATGCCGTCTTATTTTTATTGTTTTTGTGGAATGATGTCGTCCTTTGGCAAGTGGTAACATATGGGTTTATCATTTCCATCATCGCTACGCTAACTGAAGCGATTTCATATCGAGATTGGGATAACTTTACAATTCCCATCATTGTTGCCATTGCGACATCGCTATTGCTATAAACTAATCGTGAATTTGTAAGAAAAACGTTGCTTGTCACGTCCAATAATCATTTGTATACTGTGATTCGTACTGAAACCATTCAGTGACGTGCTCGGAACGAATGAGATGGGACCGAGACACTGATTAAATAGAACATAAAGGATTGAGTGAACGCATGAGCTTTTTACAGCAACTCCAGATGATCATTCCGGCCGAGCGCGTCCTTCAAGACGAGCCGTTGTCGGCACACACGTATACAAAACTAGGCGGTAAGGCAGATTACTTCGTGGCTCCACACACGTACGAAGAAGTACAGGCCGTCTTACAACTGGCCCATCAAGAAGCGATGCCGTTTATGATTCTTGGCTTCGGTTCAAACTTGATCGTTCGCGATGGTGGCATCCGTGGAATCGTTTTGAACTTGAATGAACTCGACTCGATTCGTCGAGAAGGGAATCAAATGATTGCGCAGGCAGGAGCGGCGATTATCGACGTCTCACGTCAAGCATTAGCAGAGGGGTTATCCGGCCTCGAATTTGCATGTGGGATCCCTGGGACGGTCGGTGGTGCCGTCTACATGAACGCAGGTGCATACGGCGGAGAGACGAAGGATGTCATCACATCTGCGACGGTGTTGACGCAGGATGGTCAAGTACTTCATTTATCTAAAGATGAACTCGATCTTGACTACCGAACGAGCCGTGTCTCGAAAGAGGGCTTGATCGTACTCGAGGCGACGTTCGAACTAGAACCGAAAAACTATGAATTGATCAAAGAAGTCATGGACGACTTGACGTATAAACGGGAATCGAAACAACCGCTTGAATATCCTTCATGTGGAAGTGTGTTCAAACGTCCGCCTGGCTATTTTGCCGGCAAGTTGATTCAAGACTCTGGTCTACAAGGCAAACGCATCGGAGGGGCGGAAGTCTCGCTCAAACATGCGGGCTTCATCGTCAATATCGATGAGGCGACGGCGACTGAGTACATTTCACTCATCCGTCACGTCCAGGCGACCGTTAAAGAGAAATTCGAAGTGGAATTAGAGCCGGAAGTGAAAATCATCGGGGAAGATATCGCCGTTGAAAACGCATAACGCATAATAAAGAAGGAATCGGACGATGGCGTTCGATTCCTTCTTTTTGGTATAGAGAAAAGACGATGAGAACGTGCATCTCATCGTCTTAAGGGTTAAGCTTGTGTTTGTTTCGAGACCGCCTCATGGGCAGGAACGAACGGATATTCCAAATCACGTGCGACCGCTTCATACGTGACCGTTCCGTTGATGACGTTTAGGCCTTTGAGAAGCGCCTCGTTTTCAAGAAGTGCTGGGAATACGCCTTTTTGTGCACACTCGATGATATATGGCATCGTCGCGTTTGTCAGACCCATTGTCGAAGTGCGTGGCACGGCACCTGGCATGTTAGCGACAGCGTAGTGTTGCACGCCATAGCGCTCATACGTTGGCGCATCATGCGTCGTGATGTGGTCGATCGTCTCACAAATTCCACCTTGGTCGATGGCGACGTCGACGATGACCGAACCAGGCGACATGCGCTGTACCATTTCTTCCGTGACGAGTTTCGGTGCTTTTGCTCCTGGGATGAGCACGGCACCAATCACAAGGTCACTCTCAGCCACTTGTTTCGCAATGTTGTATTTATTTGAGATCAACGTATTGATTGTGTTTCCGAACAAGTCGTCGATTTGACGAAGACGAGCCGGGCTAATGTCCATCAACGTCACGCTCGCCCCAAGACCGATTGCGATTCGAGCTGCATTCGTTCCGACGACACCGCCTCCGATGACCGTGACGTTCGCACGAGGCACACCTGGGAGACCAGACATTAAGATTCCCTTTCCACCATGTGGTTTTTCGAGGATTTGGGCTCCGATTTGCGCAGCCATACGTCCCGCCACTTCACTCATCGGTGTGAGGAGTGGTAACGTGCGGTCCACTTCTACCGTCTCGTAGGCGATCGCTGTAATCCCTGAATCGACGAGCGCTTTCGTTAATTCCGGCTCCGCCGCAAGGTGTAGATAAGTGAAGAGCGTCAAGTCAGGACGGAAGTATTGATACTCAGACGGTTGTGGTTCTTTTACTTTGAGAGCGAGTTCGACGCCTTCCCAAACTTCTTTCGCCGTTTCAAGAATCGTCGCACCAGCATCAATATATTCCATATTCGTGAAGCCGCTACCGAGACCGGCATTCGTTTCGACGAATACATCATGACCAAGCTCCGTTAACATAAATGCACCCATCGGTGTTAAGGCCACCCGATTTTCATTGTTTTTAATCTCTTTCAATACCCCGATTTTCATGGAACATTCCCCTTTCATTCCGTTGACACAAATTGTTCACACCCCTAGTATAGACCCATTCGAAAACGCTGTCTTTATCATGGATTCTAAAAACGAAGACGCTCACTTTGTGAAAAATCACAAAGCAAACGTCTAGTCTTCTAATCGATATTGACCAGCCTTAATGGCTAAATAAATCATGGACCGTTCGGGTAAGGAAACTTGCGTGATATTCGTCAACTCTTCGATGCGGCGAATCCGATACAGAACGGTATTCGGATGGATATGAAGATGGGCGGCGACTCGTTTGACGTTCCCATCAAAATAAAAATACCACTCGAGTGTCTTCACGAGTTCGGTCTGATGGGATGAGTCATAATGTTGCAACCGTTCGACGGTCGGATGGGTCTCAAGTCGGAGCCCGATACGCCGAGCGAGTTCCGGGACGAGTTGATAAATGCCGATTTGCTCAAATGCACGGGAAGTCGAGAGTTCGAGCGGGAACTTGCGACGCAGCGTGGTCACCCGTCGCGCTTCTTCCGCTGCGGCATATAACATGTCACTTTCGAAAAAACGTCGACTGATGCCAAGGCGTGGTTCGGATTCGCTGAACTTGTCTTGAAGCAATTGTTCGAATCGTTCCGCCCAGGCAATGAGTGCGGTCTCTTCATCGGAGAGTTCAGACTTCATATAGTGCCAGACGAGTAGCTGTTGACCGTCGATGGCATGTAAAACGACTTCAATGGCCTCTTGCGTCGCGAGCACATAGTGAAGGCGTTCCGCAAGTTGAGGGGTGATCGGTTGAGCACATTCGATGACCGTCAAACGGCTGGCGACAGCAATCGGGGCAAGCTCGTTCAATCGTTCGCGATTGGCATCCGTGAGAGTCGGGGAAGCGAGTACATCTAATAAGAAGCGCTCGAGCTCGGCGCTGATTCGCCGCTCATGCATCGCAATGGTCATCAGTAATTTTTTGGCGATGGTTGCCCCTTCTTGCAGGATAGCTAGTTCTTGAGTGCTGAACGGATTCGTCCGAGCCAAGCTCCAAATATAGCCGAGTACTTCATCATGTTGTTTGATGACGATGGCTGCGCGTTCCCCGAGACCGACGGCGAGACGGGCCGGGATGACGACGGGTTCATCTTGGTCGATGACTTCTTGTAAAATGCCACTCTCCCATAGATCTTCGATGACGGCTTCTGGGACACGACGCCCGATGATGGTCGCAATCCTGGCCGGGTCGGTCGAATCGGGGTGGGTGCTATAGGCGAGCAATTGGTGGTGGCGGTTCTCGATCGTGATTGGTGCTCGAATCGCTTGTCCGATGGCTTCGGCGAGTGTATCGAGTGACTCGTAAGATTTCTGCAAAAAAGGCATGTCGATTCCTCCTCTCTCTTGAGTATAACTTCTTCTTTGTGAAACTTCACAAAAAGAATCAAGAGTGTGAGAAATGACATACCTTGTTCCATTACATTGGGAAAAACAATCCGACGACGAGACCGAGTAGCGCTCCGACGATGACCTGGAACGGCGTATGGCCGACAAGCTCATTCAAGAGCGGGGTCTCATGTTTGATCCCTTTGAAATAATCGTTCAAGAGCCGTGCTTGGAAACCGACCGCCTGCCGAACTCCGGTCGCATCATACATGACGATGGTGGCAAAGACGACAGCGAGAGCGAATAGACTTGAGTCAATGCCTTCCATTCGCCCGATTGCCGTAGCGAGTGCGACGACGGTGGACGAGTGCGAACTTGGCATGCCGCCTGAAGCGAACATGATTTCAATTTCAAAATCTCTTGTTTTAATGAGTTCAGTTACGAGCTTGGCCGCTTGGGCGATAAACCAAGCGAGAATCGCGGCGAGTAAAGGTTCGTTAAACATGCGTACATTCACTTCCTGTCTGACATAGTATCTTCAATATACCCGAAAGAGGAGCAAGCTAGACGTTAAGATTTCGTCAAAAAAAGATGTCTTGGACACGTTCTCCAAGACATCTTCTGGTCGATTTTTGTTACCCGACTACTCCTTCAGTCTCCTGAAGTTTCTCTGCAATGTTATCGATGATATAACGGTTGCGTGGGTGTTCTTGACACTCCTTCGAGCATGAACGCATTTGTTTTGGTTCACACTCTTCACAACAGAAATGCTGTACATTGCACTCCGGGTTGGCACAATTAACGTAACGAACCGTCTCGGTCCCACAGTGCATACAGTGTGAGACGACAGATGGGTTCACGGAGTTAACCGGGACGTTGATCCGCTCGTCAAAGACATAGAGCTCGCCTTCCCAGTCCTCTCCTTTTGTCGCTTCATCTTTACCATACATTGCGACGCCACCTTTAAGGTGGAAGATGTTGTCGTGACCTTGGTCACGCATATATGCTGTAAATTTCTCGCAACGGACGCCACCGGTACAGTACGTGAGAAGTGTTTTCCCTTCGTAGAGGTCCTTGTTCTCTTCGAGCCATTCCGGCATGTAACGTGAAGCCTCTACATCGATTTTGATCGCATTTTTAAAGTGACCAAGTTCGTACTCGTAGTTGTTACGAACGTCGAGGATGACGACATCATCACGATTCATCATCTCTTTCCATTCTGCTGGTTCGAGGTATGCACCGTGTTGTTTCGGTACATCAAACTCGCCATCAAAGCGCCACGTCACGAGCTCTTTCTTGTGACGGACAAAAATTTTCTTGAAGGCATGCTCTTCGACTTCATCGATTTTGAACTCGATATCGCTGAAGAGAGGGTTTGCTTTCAAGTCATTCATGTACTGCTCGGTTTGCTCCCAAGTACCAGAGCACGTCCCGTTGATTCCTTCGGAGGAAATCAAGATGCGTCCTTTGATGCCGAGGTCCTTACAATACTTCAAATGTTCTTGCGTGAGTGTTTCTGGGTCTTCGATGTTGACGTACTTATAGTACAACAAGACCCGCATTGGTTTTGTTTCCATGTTGTGTTGCTCCCCTGTGTTCAGTTTTTTGCAGGAAAACGAACGTTGGGTTGTGTCGTTCGACGAATAGACTTGCCTGCAACCACAAGTCCATTATTATATGATAAATATCACGACGAATTTTCGCAAATGGTTTTTAATTTTTTTTGACGAATGCAGGGAGATGCGTCTTGAAAATTGAATTCGGGTAATAGAGTAGTAACGAAAGTTGAAGGTGGAACGACTATGCTAAATTCTCTCCAACAGTACATTATCCAATTGATTGAATGGCTTCAAAGTTTGCCTGGTGGTCCATGGGCCGGTCTGGGTGCGCCGTTTTTAGAAGCGATTTTTCCATTTTTACCACTCGTCTTAATCATCTCTGCGAATGCGGCGACATACGGCTTTCTGTTAGGGGTCCTCTTATCCTGGATCGGGAACCTTCTTGGAACGATCGTCGTCTTTGCAGCCGTCCGTTATGTGTTCCGCAAACCGATGACACGCTGGCTCGAGAAACATAAGGCGGCGGTCTATTGGTTAGAACGCATCAATCATATGAGTCCGATCTCACTCGGATTCTTATATTCACTCCCATTCATCCCGGTCAGTTTGATCACCTATTTATTGGCGCTCATTCAAATGCCGCTCCGTACGTTCATCATGGCGGCAGGATTCGGGAAACTGCTCGTCGTCGTGATTTTTTCTGTCATTGGGGACCAGTGGGAAGAATTTATCCAAAGCCCGTTTCGCTTATCCATGCTCGGTCTGCTCCTCGTCGTATTATGGGCCATCAGTCGAGGACTTGAAGAAGTGCTCAAACGACGGGCGTTCAAGAAACGCAACGAGCAGTTGAAACAAGAAATGATAACCAAACGACAAACACCCCTTTGAACAAGGGGTGTTTTTGGTTATGACTGTTTTTTGAAACGCGGGAAATTGAATGCGATGGCGATTCCTCCACAAATAAAGAGGAGGAACGGATAGAACATGAACGGGACGAGGTCCGGCGAAGCGGTCTTCGTCAACTCTGCGGCGATGAGAAGTTGTGCTCCATATGGGAGAATTCCTTGTACGCCACATGAGAAGATATCGAGTACGCTCGCTGATTTCTTCCGTTCGATGTCATACTCGTCCGCGATGTTCGCTGCAAGCGGTCCGGCTACGAGAATGGAAATCGTATTGTTCGCCGTCGCTACGTTCGTCGCACTGACGAGACCAGCGATACTCCACTCGGCACCGGCACGTTTTTGAATACGAGATGTCAACGCGTCACGTAAATACGTGAGTCCGCCGTTGTGTGAGATGAGACCGACGAGTCCACCCATGAGTAACGTCAGGAATGAAATTTCGGCCATGCCAATCATCCCGTCCGCAATGGCTGTCACAAACGCTGTGACGGATAGGCTTCCATCCAGGAGACCGATGATACCGGTGAGCGTGATACCACCTAACAGAACCAAGATGACGTTCAATCCTGTCAATGCGAGTCCGATGACGGCAAGATACGGAATCAGTTTGTACCATTCGAATGCGGCGACATCGACCGTGGACTCCCCATTTGACAAGACGGCGAGTAAAATCGTCGTGATGATGGCGGCCGGTAGCACGATCCAGAAGTTCGTGCGGAATTTATCACGCATGTTCGTTCGTTGCGTCCGGACGGCAGCGATCGTCGTGTCCGAGATGAACGAGAGATTGTCCCCGAACATTGCTCCTCCGACAACGGCTGCGGCAGCGATGGCGACATTGACGCCGCTCTCTTCATGGATACCGAGGGCGATTGGTGCAAGTGCCGCAATCGTCCCGGTCGATGTGCCCATCGCCATTGAAATGAAAGCGGCGATGACGAAGAGTCCGCTCAAGAGAAGCGATGGTGGTAATAGAGTCAAGGCGGCGTTGACCGTTGCATCGATTGCCCCGATGGCTTCCGCTACCGTTGAAAAGGCGCCAGCCAGTAAGAAAATGAAAATCATGATGATGATGCCCGGGTTCCCGGCTCCTTGCGCGATGCGCTCGACGGTTTGGGTGGCACTTCCTTTTGTCATGAATGCCGCAACCATCAAGGCGATGATGGCCGCAACGAGTACCGGAAACTTATAGAAGTCTCCGTAATAGACACCCGCTCCGATGAAGAAGAGTAAGAAGACGAGTAACGGCAAGAGTGCCCATTTGTTTGCTGTTGGTTGTTCCAAAATAATCACCTCACTAAAAATAAAAAGGACCCTTTCTTAAGAAAAAGGTCCTTCGTGCGAAATACCCTTTTCATCTTTCGAGCAATACGCCCGCTGGATTTGGCACAGGTTCCCCGCTGCCGAGACTTCTCAGGGCCAGTCCCTCCGTCTCTCTCGATAAAAAGTGAATCTATCCAATTAGTAAACACGTTCCCTAACGTACCTGTTTCAAATCCGCTTGTCAACTTAAAAACTCCCCAATTCGATGTGAGAAAGGGGAGTTTATGTCGTTAAATTGTTGAAGTGCGCCACGCGGTTACGTCCCGCATATTTCCCGCCGACATATAGGGCACGGTCCGCGTTTCGAATCGTATCGTCTAAGCGCTTATTTCCAAACGCATCGATTGTATCGACCCCGATGGACGCGGTCACAGAAATCTCATGATGATCGACAAGGAACGGTTTCGCTTCGATTTGCTGGCGAATTCTTTCTGCAATGTCAACGGCTTGAGACATGTCACAATGATTGAGAAGCAAGATAAATTCTTCCCCACCATAACGGGCGGCGAAGTCATCAGCACGAAGGACTTGCCGGATACGTCGACCAAATTCCTGTAACACTTGGTCACCGACTTGATGGCCATACGTATCATTGATTTTTTTAAAGAAATCGATGTCGAGCATGGCGACCGAGATCGGATACATCGAGATGTCGGATATTTGTTGAATCCCGTATTCGTAGAAAGCGCGAGCATTGGCGAGAAGGGTCAAACTGTCCGTCCGGCTCTCAGTATACAGACGATCTCGTTCATGACAGCGGCTGATGGTCCGGTTGAACGACTTAAGCAACTTGATGATTTCCTGTTGGATAATCTTCGGATACCCATATACGGGTTCTCCTGTCATCACGATCCATGTGCGAATTCCCTCAATCTCTTCCGAACGAATTGAGACGAAGCTATGGTAATCGTCATGAAAAGCGTCAGACAATGAGGCATCCCACTCAAATCGCATCTCGTAGTCAAGGACCGGCTCGACAGGTTGACTGATATCCAGTAGCGCAAATACGATGGGGCGATCAATCGGTTGACGTGTCTTCAAGTCAAAATAGAGTGTGCGATTGAATAGCTTGAACTCGATATATCCTTCATCGTAATGGTTCAATTGTTCACACTGACTTAAAAAGACTTCAATTGCTTGCGCTTCGCTCTGTGATAAAGAGACGGCTTCTTTCGCTTCATCGTACTGTTCAATCAAAGATTTATACGCATCCTGTCGCTCTTTTTGAATGAGAAGTCGTTTGATGAAGAAGGTCAACGCTGCCGCGATGCTACTGACGACAAGTAAATTCGTCTCTCGGAAGAACGCTGCCGCTAAGATGAAGATCAAACTGACGACGTATGTGTAGAAAGCGATTTTCATGAAGTCGCTCAATGCGATATCGACGCGGAACCACCATCTCACCTGATATTTTTGAAATACGGTATTTAAGAAGATGGCAAGGAATAACCCGGCGAGCGGTACAAACGATTCTTGCGAATAAAAATCAAGGCCGGTTACCCCGCCGAGGGCGAGATAGACGGTAGCGGGAATGACAATTTCCAAGTACGCCGTAATGGCGTTCCACGGATAGGTGAAGCGGAAGCGGCGTATGGCGACTTTTGGTCTCAGATTGGCGAACTGAAAGACGAATAATCCAATCTGGTTGACGATGAGTGCTGTTTCAAATCCAAAAAATAGAAATAGAATTAATACGATACTCTCAGAGAATGTGAAGTACACACCTTTGACTTCGATTGAATCGAGTTGAAAGATGATGACAAGTAATGAGATTAAAATAAAAGACAACGGATCGATGGTCGGGGCGTGCAGCACATCCAATGCAAATAATCCGATGGTGAAGCAGAACAAAACACTCCATATACTCCAACCGAGCACGGACATCTTGCGAAAGTGGTTCATGTGTTCCCTCCTAGCATGGGACATTTCAAGATATAATAGTAAAGATTCGTCATGATTTCGTACGAGTCCTGCCTTTCTTTTATCATGCTTGAATTCTAGCATTGAGTATACAGGGAATATCCTCTATAATGAAGTTGCTTTTCAACCGCATAGACGAAAGTCGATGAAAAAGAGAGTAACGATGGTTTAGTCAACAAAGCGACCTGGGGATTGGTGAGAGCCTGGGCTGACAAACGTCGCGAAACGCACTTTTGAGATGCTATCCGAAACGAGAGTAGGCATAGCCGGAGGGAACCGTTATCACCATAAAGCGGTCTGCATCATGCAGGCAAGAAGAGTGGTACCGCGGGAATTCCCGTCTCTTTGCATCTATGCAAAGGGCGTTTTTTTTATGAGTTGTTATTGAAGAAGGAGGACATACAGATGAGTTATGAACGCAAGTATGCAGAAGCACTATCCCGTGTCATCGGTGAAGAACTCACGATTGACCAAATTGAAGCCTTGATTGAGAAGCCAAAACACGAGGCGCACGGTGACCTCGCGTTCCCGTGTTTCCAATTGGCGAAAGCTTACCGGAAAGCACCTGTCATGATTGCGACAGATATCGCAAATGAATTGAACGATGAATTGTTCACGAAAGTGGAGGCGGCAGGACCTTACGTCAACGTCTTCTTGAGCCGTGATGTCGTATCAAAAGAAATCATCAACACGGTGCTTGAGGAAAAATCAGAGTATGCAACACACGAGGCACGCAATGAAACGATTGTGACGGACTTCTCGTCACCAAACATTGCGAAGCCGTTCTCGATGGGTCACTTGCGTTCGACGGTGATTGGGAATGCAATCAACCAAATCGCACGTAAAAACGGATATGACGTCGTCGGCGTCAACCACCTTGGAGACTGGGGCACTCAGTTTGGGAAATTGATGGTCGCCTACAAGAAGTGGGGCGATGAGGAAGCGGTACGCGCCAATCCAATCGCAGAACTCTTGAAATTATACGTCCATTTCCACGAAGAGGCGAAGACACAACCAGAACTCGAAGACGAAGGCCGTGCTTGGTTCAAAAAGCTTGAAGATGGTGATGCGGAAGCGACAGAGCTTTGGCAGTGGTTCCGTGACGAGTCGCTCAAAGAGTTCCAGAAAGTATATGACCTTCTTGGAGTGAAATTCGAAAGCTTCAACGGGGAAGCGTTCTATAACGATAAAATGGGACGCGTCGTCGAGATGCTAGAAGCGAAAAACCTCTTAGTGGAAAGTGAAGGGGCGATGGTCGTCTCGCTCGAAGAGGAGAACTTGCCACCTTGCTTGATCAAGAAAAAAGATGGCGCGACGTTGTACGCGACACGTGATTTGGCAGCGGCAATCTATCGTTACGAGACGTACAACTTCGTTCAAGCAAACTATGTCGTCGGTGGCGAACAGGCGCTCCATTTCAAACAACTCTTCTCGGTCCTTCGTAAGCTTGGATATGACTTTGTTGATGGCATGCATCACGTGCCGTTCGGCTTGATCTTGCAAGAAGGGAAGAAGATGTCGACACGTAAAGGACGCATCGTCCTTCTTGAGGAAGTCTTGAAAGAGGCGATCGAGAAAGCGCAGGCGAATATCGAGCAGAAGAATCCGGATCTTGCGAACGCACAAGACGTTGCCCGCATGGTCGGTGTCGGCGCGGTCGTCTTCCACGACTTGAAGAACGAACGCATCAACAACATCGAGTTCGATCTCGACAGCATGCTCAAGTTTGAAGGGGAGACAGGACCTTACGTCCAATACACGAACGCTCGTGCGAATTCACTCCTCCGTAAAGGAAACTATGACGGCTCACCATTCACTGGTGCAGACGATGATTACTCATGGGGTGTCGTCACGATGCTCAACGCGTTCCCGCACGTCATCACGCGTGCACATGAACGCCGCGAACCATCCATCATCAGCCGCTATGTACTCGACCTCGCGCAAGCGTTCAACAAGTATTACGGCCATGTCCGTGTCTTAGAAGAAGATGCAGGCAAACAATCACGCCTCGCGCTCGTGAAGGCCGTGACGCTCGTATTGACAGAAGGGCTCCGTTTACTCGGTGTCGAAGCGCCTGAAGAAATGTAAGACAGACGAAAGGACCTCAAAAAATTGAGGTCCTTTTTGTATTCACGCTTTCATCCGCGTCACCGTCCGGGCTTCCGTATCATAGAGACACCATTCCCGATCGAATATGACAGCACCGACGTTGATGACATATCGTTTTTTCTTCAAATGGAACGGTGTCCCGATTTCCCACGGCAAGGATTTTCCTTTCCGGTAAATCCCGGGGATGTGACTATGTCCGATGAAGACGAGTGGATATTTCCCTTTCTCGACCACCGGTTCCCAGTCTTCGTTCCATTTGACTTGATGCCCATGTAAAAAGCGGGCTTCCTCGAGAGTCGTCTGTTCCGGCAATAAGGAAATCCGTGTTTTCACGGGATGGTCGATGACGAGCACCTCGTCGATTCGCTCTTCCTGATTGCCTCGTAGACTCGGGAATGTCAGCAATGCTTCGTAATTCGGATCATACGTCACGACGTCTTCCACATGATGAAAGCGCTCGTGACGTCGTTTTTTCCCGATGTGGCATTCATATAGATCCCCGAGACAGAGAATATGCTCGGTTTCTCGCCGAACATCATCGAGAACGGCCTTCAAATCATCAAACGAACCGTGCGGGTCACTGATGATCGCGAGTTTCATCGGAAGTTCGTGAATTGGGCATCAACGGACAACTCGAGTTCACGAACGAGCTGCATGACGGCCTGAAGATCGTCACGTGATTTCCCTGTCACGCGGATTTGATCGTCTTGAATTTGCGATTTGACTTTAAGTTTTGATTCCTTGATGGCGTTATTGATTTTTTTCGCGTCATCTTTGTCGATGCCGCTCTTTAGTTTCACACGTTGGCGAACTGTTCCGCCGAGTGCATTCTCTACTTTTTGATAGTCGAGGTTTTTTGTCGGGACACCGCGCTTGATCAATTTCGTGATCAAGACGTCTTTTAATTGCTCGAGTTTGTAGTCGTCATCCGAGATGAGGACGAGGTCGCCATTGTCGAGCGACATCTCACTCTTTGAGCCTTTAAAGTCGTAGCGGTTCAAAATTTCCTTCTCCGCGATTTGGATTGCGTTCTTCACTTCTTCAAGATTCATTTCTGACACGATATCGAAAGAATTGTCTTTTGCCATGTTTCATCCATCCTTTGTGTGGTTTTGTTATAATGATAGCAGATTTGAAGCAGTGAAGGAGTGAAGAGATGGAACGTACAATGGATCAACACACACATGTAGACTTAGATCACGTTGCGTATCACGGGAAAGACCTAGGGGTGACGTTCAAAGGGGAGCAGATTCGACTACGAGTTTGGTCTCCGGTAGCGGAACAGATGTCGGTCAAGTTATATCGAACAGCCCGTGCCCGGAAGTTTGATCGGCTCGAGCTCGAACCGGCTGAGAAGGGGACGTGGGTGATCGAACTCGATCGTGCCTTGTTTGAAGGTCAATTTTATGTATTTGAAGCACTGATTGATGGGAAGAAAGTAGAGTCGCTCGATCCGTATGCGAAAGTCGTCGGAGTGAACGGGAAACGAGGATGTCTGCTTGATCCGGCATCTTTGAACCCGGACCATTGGATCAAAGAACGTCCGCTATTCAATTCTTCACAAGAGGCGGTCATCTATGAGGCGCACGTACGTGATTTGACGAGTCACCCGGAGAGTGGGGCGACGCACCGTGGGAAGTTCTTAGGGATGACCGAGACGGGTACGACGACCACGAGCGGTTACCCGACCGGACTTGATTACATCACCTCGCTCGGAATCACACATCTTCAATTAATGCCGTTCTTTGACTACGGCTCGGTGAATGAGTCACGTGAAGGGGAAGACAACTATAACTGGGGCTACGATCCGGTTCATTACTTTGCGGTTGAAGGTTCTTACGCCTCGTCGGCAGATGATCCGGCGTCGCGAATTGTCGAATTGAAGGCAATGATTCAAGCGCTCCACGATCGGGGCATCCGGGTCATCATGGACGTCGTCTTCAATCATACGTACGATGCGTTGACAACACCGCTTGGTCAATTCGTCCCGGATTATTACTATCGCTTAAATGAAGACGGGACACTCGCGGATGGTTCAGCATGTGGGAATGACACGGCCTCTGAGCGTACGATGATGCGTAAGCTCATGGTCGAGTGTGTCACGTACTGGGCGAAAGAATTCATGATTGACGGGTTCCGTTTTGATTTGATGGGACTCCATGACGTCAAAACGATGAACCAAATTCGTAAGGCGCTCGATCGTGTCGACCCATCGATTCTCGTCATCGGGGAAGGCTGGGACTTGGATACGCCGCTCCCGGTTCGTAAAAAAGCGAATCAACATAATGCGCATAAGATGCCACGCATCGCCCAATTCAATGATGGGATTCGAGACGGTGTCCGCGGAGACGTCTTTATCGAAGACTTACCGGGCTGGGTGAGCGGCAACACGGACATGACAGCAGACGTGAAACGTGGGATTGCTGGTGGCATCACGAGCCAAAGTTTCGCTGATGAGCCGAACCAGGTCGTCAACTATGTGGAATGTCATGATAATTTGACGCTTTGGGACAAGTTGTCCGTGACGAATCCGGAAGATGATGAGACGACACGTCGCCGTCGCCACCGTTTGGCGACATCGATTGTGCTCCTGAGTCAAGGGATTCCATTCCTTCACAGTGGACAGGAGTTCTTCCGGACAAAAGACGGGGATGAGAACAGCTTCAATTCAGGCGAAGTCGTCAACCGTGTGGACTGGAACCGGGCGGAGCAAGAAGCGCCAAGTGTGGAATATGTGAAAGGTCTCTTGCGTCTGCGTAAGCAGTATCCGCTCTTCCGACTCGAAAACACGGAACAGATTCGCAAACACTTACGTTTCTTTGATGAGGCAGAAGGTGTGATTGCATTTGAATTGAGCCGTCATGTGGAAGGATATGTAGAACGACATATCGTATACCACAACGCACTCGAGGAAGCGGTTGAGGTCAAACTTCCGTCTGGCAAGTTTGAGGTGAACGTAGAGGATCATACCGTTAATTTGACGGCACCACGTCAAGTCGAGGACCGTCATATGACGGTTGCCCCGCTCTCGACACTTGTCGTGACCGAGCGTCGCCCAGATTACAGCAAGTACGCTGTGGCCGGTGGTGCCGCACTCGCCGTAATCGGTGGTCTCTGGTATGTATCGAAAAAGCGGAAACGCAAAGAGCAGTAACCAAAAAGGAGACGTTAATCCGTCTCCTTTGGTGTGTCTTCCTCTGATTGAGATGCCTCGAGTTGCATCATTTTTTGAACGAGGATGTGTTTTGGCATATGCATCAGTTCCTCGAGGGGGACATTTAATTTTTTTGCGAGTTCAACCGCGGTCTCTGGCGATAGTTGTAATGGACGCATTGGTGTTCTCCTTTCTAAACGATATGTCTTTACCGTCAGTATACAGGAAAATCGAAAATGTGTTGAATGAACACATTCAAAATCGAATTTCGTTTCGGTCGTTGCTAAGCTGAAATTAGGAAGTGATCAAATGTACAAACAAACAGCAGACTTTCAATTTCATCAAACGATCGAATGGCTAGAACGTGTCGGTGAAGGTTGGATGTTGTACTTGGCGCAAACCGGATTTTTGTTCTTTGACGAGTCGTCTCAAATTCGCTGGGAGATCGACTGGAAATGGACACCGTGCGCCCTATATGTGGAACCGAATGCAAGGCGTGCCGTAGCATGGTTCCAGGAAAAAGGACTTTACGGAGTTATTGATTTACAACGAGGACAGATGGAGACGCATGCGATTCCTCAACGATTTAACGGAGACTGGTTTAGCAATTTGCACTATTGGCAAGGCGATGACATCTTCTTATATTCAGCCGAATCGGATGTCGTGGCCTTGAACCTCCATGATCATACGTTTCGATATAGCCGCTATGAAGAAGTCCCTGTCTTTGGGAACATCATCGAGCTAGCGTATCAAGGGACGTATGATTTTGAACGATTCACACCTGAAACGTGTGTGACATTGTTCGATGAACGAACTCATCATTTTTTAGTTGAAAATGTGAAGACGAACGAAACATGGCGCATTCCGTACGAAGGAGACCGCGACACGGTCATTCTCGATCAAGTGGGAGAAACGACGGCGATTACATCGACAGAGTCGTTCCAACTGTTTCATCGAGAGGAAGAATTATTTTGTTCAAGCGTGTGTGCAGACAATCAATTATTGAAGGTAATGCTGTTAGATGAACGAGGGGATCGACTCGTCGTCTTGTCCGCACCACCACGATTTTGTCATAGCTGGCTTCAAGTCTTTGAACGACAAGAGTCCTGAACCGAACCTAGGTTCAGGAATTTTTTGTGAAGTGATGATGAATGAATCGAGAAACGGGAAGTAGATGGATAGACAGGGAGGAGTGACATCAATGGAATGGTTAGGTAGGCAGTTGGTTCGCTTTCGGTATGGCGTATTACTCATATGGGCGATTTTACTTGCGGGTTCAGTCTATTTTGGGCTACAACTCCCGGGCGAGTTGAGAGGAAACGGGTTTGCCATTCAAGACGGACGTTTCCAACAGGTAGAGGATACGTTAAATGAACGATTTGATCGAGCGGGTGCTTCGATGATCGTCTTATTCGAAGATGGAGATTTGGATGCGGTCATGGAAGAACAACAAGACCGCTTTGAAGCAATTCCTTCAATTGACGGCGTGATTACCCCGGCGGAGAATCCCGATGCTCGTTCAGGGGATGTGTCCTATTTCGTGCTGGAATTTGAAGATTACGATGCGGCGGAATCCTCAATCGATGCCGTGCGGGACGCACTCATCGTAGATACAGATACCGAAGTCCGTTTGACGGGAGAACCGGTATTTGCGGACGATTTAAACGAAGCTTCGAAGAATGACTTGATTCGAGCGGAGTTGATCGGGATTCCGGTCGCGCTTGTCGTATTGTTGCTCGTTTTCGGCACGCCGCTCGCCGCGCTCATGCCGTTACTCGTCGGACTCATCACGTTTATCGTAGCGGCAGGGTCTTTATTCTTTTTTGCGCAAAACATGGAATTATCTATCTTTGTTCTCAATGCCGTCGCCATGATTGCGATTGCGCTCGGGATTGATTTTTCACTGTTACTCGTCAATCGGTATCGAGAAGAGTTAACACGCGGGCAATCGAGAGAAGAGGCGATTGTCCGGACAGTAGCAACGGCGGGACGCTCGATTCTCTTTTCAGGTCTATGTGTCTTTGTCGGATTGGCCGGACTTCTATTTATTCAAGTCGATGTCTTCCAGGCAGTCGCGCTTGGTGCCCTCATTGCCGTCGCGGGAGCCGTGCTATCTGCACTGACTCTGTTGCCATCGTCGCTTTACTTAGTCGGTGACGCCTTAAATAAAGGACGAATCATCAAGACAGATGAGACGAAATCTGAAAAGCGCTGGCAAAAGCTTGCTCGCTTCGTGATGAGACGTCCGGTGACGATGACGCTCATTGCCTTGTTGATCCTGCTTCCGAGTCTCTGGTTCGTGCGCGACTTAGAGTTGAACATTCCGGACGCTGATGCGCTCCCGACCTCCTATGAATCACGAGCGGCGCTCGAACGGTGGGACGATGTGTTTGGGGATAACTCGACCGATGCGGTCCTTTTATTCGAAGCGAACGATTTGACCGATCCGATGATTTTAGAGGAATTGACGAGTCTCACAGATGAGTTAAACGAGGTCGATATCGTCGATAACGTCTCGACTTTCTTGACGACATCGGGGTTGACACCGGAGACGTTTACGCAACTCGCCGAGGCGGCGCCAGAACAACTCGCCCCGCTTGAGCGACTTGTGACCCTTGATGGGAATACGGACCTTGCCCTCGTCAATGTGAGTTTCGATGTACCTCCGAGCGATAAAGAAGCGCAAGCATTCGTACGGGATTGGCGAGACAAAGGGTTTGAGGTCGGTGGACCGGCAGCCTTCAATGAGGAGATTTATGACGAGATTTATGACAGCATTCCCTATGCCGTGATTACGGTCATCTTGGCAACCTTCTTCATCCTCATGTGGGCGTTCCGCTCCATCTTGATTCCGATCAAGGCGATTCTCATGAACGTGCTCGGTCTTGGGGCGACGTTCGGTTTACTCGTCATCATTTTTGAATCAGGGTATGTGTATGATGCAGAAACGATCAGTATTTTGACACCGGTGTTCATCTTCTCACTCGTCTTTGGATTGTCGATGGACTATGAGGTGTTTCTCGTTTCGCGAATCGAGGAATATTACCGCGAGACGGGCGACAATGACTATGCGACGGAGATGGGGCTTGCGAAGACGAGTAAAATTATCACATCGGCTGCCATCATCATGATTGTCGTGACGGGTGCGTTCGCCTTTACGGGCGTGAGTCCAATTAAACAGCTTGGTGTTGGGATTGCGCTCGCCATCTTCATTGATGCGACCATCATCCGGATCCTGCTCGTTCCGTCCCTCATGAAACTGTTCGGGGATTGGAACTGGTGGTGGTTCGGAAAGAAAGATTTACCGAAACGTAACATGCACTAAAGGTAAAATTCATGAACTGAATCAAAATGTGTGGTAAACTACGTACAAGATTACGCGCAATTTGAGAAAGGAAGGTCTTTATGGATACCGAGAGGACATGGCCTCTGTTCCAACTTCCGGACTTCTAGCGTTGACTGATCACAACCACGTGTATCAATCAACAAACGGAAGATCGGAGATGGAACAGATGGAACCGCAGCTACGACTGAGGATCCTCCTCTCCGTCAAGAACGGGGAGGACAATCGGAATGAAACGAGTTGCTACCATAGTGCTCGGAACGCTGATCATGGCGTTCGGTTATTATTATTTGAATGAACAGTTTGGTTTGGCGGAAGGCGGGTTCGTCGGTTTATCGCTACTCGGTCGTTATTTATTTGATATCGACCCGGCGATTTCGATGATCGTGCTCGACATCCCATTTTTTATCGTCGCTTTATGGTGGAAAGGATGGCGTTTTGTCGGGCAAGCGGTACTAGCCGCTTCGTCCTTGTCGCTCAGTTATGCGATGTGGGACCGTCTCGACTTGCTCACGTTTGAGATTCAAGTATGGCCAGCGACGTTGTTCGCTGCCATCGCAAGTGGGATTGTGACCGGATATGGTCTCGGTCTTGTCTTGAAGTCAGGCGGGGCGACCGGAGGCGATGACTTATTCGCCTTAGGTCTATCGAAATGGACAGGCGTGTCGGTCGGTACGATTTTGATTATCTTTGATGTGATCGTCCTTGGGATTTCACTCATCTATTTACCATTATCGAACGCATTGTATACGCTCGTCGCGGTATCGATTGCCGGACGGGTCGTCACCAAGATGCTCGTCGTCGACGAACCGAGAGCGACACCTGTCGCACCAAATTGGACACCAAAAAACGATCTCGCGTGAGATCGTTTTTTATGATGAGTGAGAGCGAGATAGGTTGGCTTGAATCTCGATGGAAAAAAATTACTTTTAACAAATCGAGAGTGGTACAATGAACTATAGATTGAATTTTTGGTGGTGAGAAGATGAACCGTAACATCGTAAACTTGAGTATCCTCGTATTACTTATGGCAGTGATGGTAATGAATAACCTTGAAGGACTGCACACGCTCAAAACGATTGTGAACAGTCTGGCAATGCTGACGCTATCTGTCATTGGAATCATGTTCATAACGAACTATGCGAAAAATAAGAAACAAGCTATGTGATGAAATAGGTGGCTGGCGCTGCCTATTTTCTTTTTCGCTTTTTGTGGTAAATCTCACAGCGCATGCTCTCACCATCCATTACACTAGTGGAGGAAGGAGTGATGGTTGATGAAATGGATGATTCCAACACAGCATGGGGCATGGTCGATGCTCATTTTACCGTTCGTTCTTGGAGGGACAGTCGGGGGATGGGTGTGGACACATGTGCCTTTTGCTATTGCATGGTTGTTTGTCTATATGGGGACATTCTTCTTATTTCAATACATCAAGCAACGAAAGAAATCGCGTGAGCTTTTACGCACCGTGATCATCTATCTGATGATTGCTATACTATCCATCATCCCAGTCTTATGGATGCAATGGAGTCTCATCTGGTTCGCTTTTGCAATGATTCCATTCGGTCTCACAAACGCCTATTTTGCCAAAATCAAAGATGAGCGAAACGTATGGAATGACGTCAGTGCCGTCACTTCATTCTGTATTGGAGGAATGGCGAGTTATTACCACGGAGCACACGTCGTGGATGAAACAATTGCATGGGTATTCGTTTTGCCATACCTCTATTTCCTCGGAAGTATCTTTTTCGTCAAGACGATGATTCGGGAAAAGAAGAGCATCGCGTATCGTAACCTTTCGTGGGGGTATCATATGCTGTTAATCGTCGTGTTCATTGCGCTCGGTTATCCGCTGCTCGCTTTAGCATATGCCCCGAGTTTGATTCGTGCTATTTGGTTCTACGGCAAAAAAATCCCAATCATGAAAATTGGGATTGTCGAAATCGCAAACTCTGTATTTGTACTGGTGTGTCTCACGATGAATCTCTTAATTTAATTTGTGGTTGATGAGGTACTAGCGATGACGGCGGCAGTCGTGGCAGCGGTCGCCGCTTGTTGCATCGCCAATAAGTGGGCGAACGTACCGTGTAGCAATAAGTCGCTCGCCTCGTTTGTTATGCGTTCGGCCGCTACAAGTTGAAGTGCGATGAGCACGCTATGTGTGTTGAACCAACGCTGCTTGTCTTTTTCGGCCCCTACGATTTCCTGAATAGCATGAATCGCGCTCGTATTCGGTTCCGTGACAATGCTAAGTAGTGCGAGTGCGGGTAAGTGTTCGCGACGAATCGAGATGTGCACTTCATCTAATTGAGACTTCCATGTGAGCAATCGAGAGACTGCTTCTTCGGGTGAGGACTCGCTGAACGTCAAAAGGTGCGAGACGAGTTGCAGTTCGTTTGACTTCGGGAGCCGTCCCTTCAATAATGCATAATGTTGCTCGATGCGTTCGTTCAAATCAATAATATCGTCAAACGCTTGAACGAGCACGAGCGCTGACAACAAGTCTTCCTCGCTCGTCAACCAAGGGTGATGTTGTTTAAACGTTTGATATAGTTCAGTCGCCTCATCGAGACGACGGTCAGGTTCCTCGACATTAATCAGTTGATTCGCTAAAAAGGGACGCAGTGAACTGAAACGGAAATGTTTCCGGTCGAGTAACGTATCGAGTCGGAGCGCCTCGTCGATTGCGGTCCCGATGTCCTCGTACTTGGCGTCGAGAAACGAGAGCCAGACGAGGTTTTGACTGCCACGAAACTTCGAGAACATCTTCGTTTTTTGCTTTAATAGATCGCGTGCGTTCGAAAATCGAGATGCCTCGAACGGGGTGTCGTGAATCGCATAATGAATGGCCATCAAGCGCCGGAAATCATCCGTCAGTTCCCATTTCGTCGCCTCTTTAATGGCGTCTAACGCCTCTACATATCGATCATAACGTGTCATGTCGAATCGCCTCCTTGTCTCATCATACGAGCTAGGTCGATCAGATGTTTCAAAAAAGCCGTCTCGGAAACATTTCCGGACGGCTTTTCATTATTGTACTTGTGTGTACAGCTTTTGCATGTACTCGTTCACTTCATCGGCCGCTTGGAACATCATGAATGAATGTTGCAAGATGATCTCCGGTGAGAAACCGAGGTCGAGGTCGAGTGTTGAGGCGAGTGTGACATCGCGATCGCTGTCGAGTACACAACGGAAGTATTTGAACTCCTGGTTGAACTCGTTCAAGGCATTAAGAATCGGTAAATCTTCTACGTAATCTGGGACGTGCGTGACGGTAGCAGCGTACAACTCAGCATCTGTCGTCTTTTTGTTAAAAGCGATAATCATAACGGGCTGAGCCCCGGATTTTGTTGTTTCACGCGTCAAGAACGTGACGTGCGTTTCAGTGTCGCTCTCTTTGAACGTCATGTTGCGTTCAGCGGCGAGCGCTCTAAATGATTCTACTTTTTCTTCGAAGTTCACAAGGAAATCCCCCTTAGTAAGTCGTTACTCTAACTTTCCCCCATTTGGACAGGGAAAGCAAGGGGAACTAGCGTTTCATCAACATTTTAATGGCTTCTTCCACCGTTTCGGACGTATCTTCGCCATCTGCTTGAGCGGTGATGATACATTGTTCCAAGTTCTTAGCCACAATGATCGTCGAAGCGCGGTCGAGTGCGGAACGTGCGGCACTTAATTGCGTCACGACATCGCGACATTCTTTCCCTTCCTCCATCATTCGGATGATGGCGCGAATTTGTCCTTCCACTCGCTTCATGCGATTCAATACTTTCGCATCGTATACATACGGTTCCATATCATTCACCTCTATAGGAAAAATTGTTCAGTTACCCAACTATTTATTGTGTAGGCTCATCTTAATACATGGGGGAGTATGTGTCGAGCATCAACTATCCAAATGGATGATGTTGAAAAATTCGACATTTCGTCAAACTTATTTCTTGCAATTAAATACCTAAGGGGGTATATTAATGACGTGGAAGCGAAATGTTCAATAAATCACAAACTTATTTAACGCCAGCAACCAAGCCGAATGGTATAAATTGAATTGAAAAAAGAAAGGTAGATCAACGATGAAAGCATCCGCTTTAAAACGTCAAATGGACTTTGAAGTGCCTGTAAATATCGTCGACGTCCGAGAACGTGACGAGTTTCAAGAAGCACATATCGAAGGCGCGAAAAACTATCCATTATCTGAAATGACAGAGTGGATCGACACACTCGATCCAGCTGAAGAATATGTCGTTCTTTGCCGCTCAGGTGCACGTAGCACGCAAGCGACTTGGCAAATGGAGGCGAAAGGCTATAAAGTGGTCAATATAGAAGATGGCTTGATGAGTTGGCCAGGAGAAGTCGTCAGAGGAGGAAATGGACAATGAGTAAAAAAATCGTAATCGTCGGTGGGGTGGCAGGTGGTGCATCTGCAGCTGCACGACTCCGTCGTTTGAATGAAGAGAATCACATCGTCATGTTCGACCGTGGAGAGTACATCTCGTTCGCGAACTGTGGTCTTCCATATTATATCGGGGACGTTATCCAAGACCGTCAAAAACTCCTCGTTCAAACCGTTGAAGGGATGAACAAGCGTTTCCAACTCGATATCCGCAATTTGACGGAAGTCGTCAAAATCAACCGTGACGAGAAAACGGTGACGGTGAAACACGTCCAAACAGGCGAAACGTATGACGAGTCATACGACGTCCTCATCTTGTCACCGGGAGCAAAACCGATTCGTCCAAACATCCCTGGAATCGACGAGGCAGAAGATATCTTCACACTTCGCAACATTCCGGATACAGATAAAATCCGTGGCTACGTCGATGACAAGGCACCAAAGCATGCGACTGTAATCGGTGGAGGTTTCATCGGGATCGAGATGGCAGAAAACTTACGTGAGCGTGGCGTTGAGGTGACGCTCGTTGAGATGGCAGACCAAGTCATGACGCCACTTGACCGTGAGATGGTGGCGCCAATTCATGAACACATGCGCTTGCATGGCGTCGAGCTTCAATTGTCTGATGGTGTTTCTTCATTCTCTGAAAAAGGGAAGAAGGTGCATTTGACGAGCGGTCGTGTCATCGATACAGATATGGTCATCATGTCGATTGGGGTTACACCAGAGTCGACGATTGCGCGTGAAGCAGGCCTTGAAACAGGTACGCGCGGGGCAATCCGAGTAAACGAAAAAATGATGACATCTGACCCGTCGATTTACGCGATCGGGGACGCGGTCGAAGTACTCGACTATGTCTTCCATGAGCCAACTGTCGTCCCACTCGCATGGCCAGCGAACCGTCAAGGCCGTCTCGTTGCCGATATCATTAACGGTCGTGACGTGAAATATAACGGAACGATGGGAACGGGAATCGCCAAAGTGTTTGATATGACGGTCGCATCGACAGGCTGGAATGAAAAACGGTTGAAGGCGGCTGGTAAGACGTATGAAGCCGTCCACGTGCACCCCGGTTCACATGCCGGCTATTATCCAGGATCGACACCTGTGTCACTCAAACTCTTGTTCCACCCGACAACGGGTGAGATCTATGGTGCGCAAGGCGTTGGGATCAA
The DNA here is from genome assembly GCF_000023045.1 of Exiguobacterium sp. AT1b. Taxonomy (GTDB): domain Bacteria; phylum Bacillota; class Bacilli; order Exiguobacteriales; family Exiguobacteriaceae; genus Exiguobacterium. The sequence continues at coordinate 2,002,433 of NC_012673.1, forward strand.
TGGAGTCGACAAACGCATCGACGTCATTGCGACGGCGATGAAGGGCGGTTTGACAGTCCTCGATCTACCTGACCTTGAGCTCAGTTACGCACCACCGTTCAGCTCGGCGAAAGATCCGGTCAATATGATCGGGTACGTCGCGTCGAACGTCGTCCTCGGTGACAATGAAGTCGTGCATTGGGATGAAATCGATGAGCTCGTGGAAAATGGAGCGACGTTATTAGACGTTCGCGATGAATCGGAGCATGAACTCGGAAAGATTCCAGGGTCGATCAATGTACCACTCAACTCATTACGAGAAAACTTGGACAACTACGACCGGAATGAAACGATTTACGTGACGTGCCAAGTCGGTCTTCGTGGCTATCTCGCATCACGCATCTTACGTCAAAACGGCTTCAAGGTGAAAAACTTGAGCGGTGGCTACAAGACGTGGTCGCAAATCAATCGTGATTTCGAGGCGCTTGAAGAAGCGAACACATCAAATGAAACAGCGGCTACCGTTGTAGAAGAGGAGCCAACACAAATGACAAATGCACCAATCGGGGAAGCGGTCGTGTTAGACACATGTGGTCTACAATGCCCGGGACCTATTTTAGAAGTGAATAAGAAAGTCGCAGAACTCGGAGAAGGCGAAACGCTCCGCGTGCTCGCGAGTGACCCAGGATTCTTCGCAGACATCGAAGCATGGGCGAAGAAGACAGGAAACAAACTCGTCTCGAAACAATTCGTGAACGGACGCGTTGAAGCCATCCTTCAAAAAGGACAAGGTCCGGCTGTACCACAAGCGGGCGCGCCAGCAGGAGACGGTGCATCAATGGTCGTCTTCAGCGGAGACCTCGACCGCGCACTCGCATCCCTCATCATTGCGCAAGGTGCTGCCGCGATGGGGAAAGACGTGACGATGTTCTTTACATTCTGGGGACTCAACGTCATCCGCAAACCGGATGCGCCGGAAGTGAAGAAACAAGGCCTTGAGAAAATGTTCGGCATGATGATGCCAGGACATGCCGGCGAACTTCCACTTTCGAATATGAACTTTGGTGGTGTCGGTCAAAAAATGATGAAGAAAGTCATGAGCGACAAGAATGTTCCTTCTGTCGAAGAAATGATCAAGTCGGCGCAAGAGGCAGGCGTAAAAATGGTAGCTTGCACGATGTCAATGGACGTCATGGGTATCAAAGAAGAAGAGTTGATTGATGGGGTCGACCTTGGTGGTGTGGCGGCGTATCTCGGCGCAGCAGAAGGCGGTAACTTAAACCTCTTTATCTAAACGGAATAGAAAACGAGTCGGATTGCGATGCGCTCTCCGGCTCGTTTTTTTTGCTTTTAGAAAGAGTCGAGGTGATATTGAAAAAACGAATTAATATTGCAATTTTCGTATAATTTACCTATAATTCTAGTCATGTTAAAAAAGTTGACATGACTTTTTCTGTTGAGATTTTTAGAATGATGGAGGATTAGTATGGAGAAATTGGTAGAGAAACTCGTTTCGCAAGCAAACGATTTGTTGTGGTCGCAAGTGCTCATCGTTGTACTTGTCGCGTTAGGTCTTTATTTTACGGTTCGTATGGGCTTCGTTCAGTTCCGCATGATTCCTGAAATGTTCCGCCTCTTGTTCAAAGAAGGCACAGAGCGTGAAAAAGGCCAAGTGTCTTCGTTCCAGGCGTTCGCAATCGGGACGGCAGCACGTGTCGGGACGGGTAACATTGCCGGTGTGGCGACAGCGATTGCGCTAGGTGGCCCCGGAGCAGTTTTCTGGATGTGGCTCATCGCGTTGATTGGAGCAGCATCTGCATTCGTCGAAAGTACATTGGCACAAGTGTACAAGATTCGTGATGGACGCACATGGCGTGGGGGACCTGCCTACTATATGGAGCGTGCGCTCGGTCAACGCTGGCTCGGTGTCTTGTTCGCGATTTTGATCACGTTCTCATTCGGATTTGCGTTTAACTCGGTACAGTCGAACACGATTTCACTCTCTGTGAGTAACCAGTTCGGGATCAGCACAACAGTCGTCGGGATTGTCCTTGCGATTGTGACGGCCATTGTCGTCTTCGGTGGAATCCAATCGATCGCACTCTTGTCGAGTATCATCGTACCGGTCATGGCAGGTGGCTATATCTTACTCGCGATTTGGATTATGGTGACGAACGTCTCCCTTCTACCAGACGTCTTCAGCCTCATCTTCTCAGAAGGAGTCCTCGGAATCGAGCAACTCTTCGGAGGAGCGATTGGCGCCATGGTACTTCAAGGGATTCGCCGCGGTCTCTTCTCGAACGAAGCGGGTATGGGTTCTGCACCGAACGCCGCTGCGACAGCAGAAGTATCTCACCCTGTCAAACAAGGATTGATTCAATCGTTTAGCGTATTCGTAGATACATTGCTCGTTTGTACATCGACAGCGATGATCATCTTGATTTCAGGCGTAGCCGGTTCAGAGTCGTTCGCAGGTGTCGAATTGACGCAAGCCGCGTTGACAGCAGAAATCGGATCAGTCGCAACATCGTTCTTGACGATTGCAATCTTCTTGTTCGCATTCAGTTCGATTCTTGGAAACTACTACTACGGTGAGACGAACATCCAGTTCATCTCGGATAAGAAAATCTACGTTACTCTCTATCGCATCGGTGTCGTCGGAATGGTCTTGTTTGGTGCGGTCCGCTCTGCCGGCCTCGTCTGGTCGATTGCTGACGTGTTCATGGGTCTCATGGCACTCGTGAACTTGTATGCCATCTTCCGTTTGGCGAAAGTGGCTCGAGCCGTTCTCGATGACTACTTGGCACAGCGTCGCAAAGGAGAGGACCCGGTCTTCTATGTCGACTCGGTTGAGAACCTCCCTGGTCGTGAATACATCGAAGCTTGGGAAAGCGAAACAGAAGAACAACAAACAGGAACAAGTCGTTCTTGATGAATGGAACCGTCTACGAATTCACGTAGGCGGTTTTTTTACGTATACAAGACGGGTAATGTCATAAAAAAGGGGGCGTTCATGTATGGAGACGACGCATTATGTACGTGTTTCCCCAGAAGTTTGGGTGTCATTTAATCAGGATCCGGAGATGATTTTAGACTGGTTGATTCATATGCATGAGCAATATCGGGATCGGGACGATACGCTGACGCTCCCAAATGTGGAGCCGTTTCAACGCGTACTTAGTCAAATCGAGGTATATATCGACGGGGCCGACACGTATAACATGGAAATGGCGCTCGTCGGCGAAGAGTTGATTGTCAATGAGGCGCAGGCGGTCGTGGTCGGTATCTTGACCCCGCAGTTACTTCATATCGTCAAAGATACGTTGCATGCGTTCGGGCGAGATGATGTGAAAGACATGGCAATCGTTGCAAAAGACGAATTCGAGACGATTTGGGAAGATTGGACCCGGCTTCAACAATTTTGTGAGACGGCTGCGTCCCAGGAAGAACTCGTCTTGATTTATTATGAATGAAAGGGAGTTCTCATGATATACTGTTAAAAAATGGTATAAAGGGGATTTGCTCATGGATGTGTTCGGCACACTCATCTGGCTCGGGATACTCATCAATCCGTTTCTTGCGTATCAAACGAAAATCAAGCCGCTTTATCGCATCACACTCATCTCATTCATCGTATTCTTCATGACGTGGGGGTATGCTGTGACGGGAGGGGTGGCACCGGTGCTATTCGATACAGTTTGGAACGTCCTTCTTATCGCATATATTGGTCTTTTAGTGTTGAATAGTTATGTGGTCAGCAAACGGTTCGTTCCACAGATGACATGGATTCGTTTTGGTGCAATCGCACTGATTGGTGTTAGTGTCAGTCAAGCATGGTTAGGACTGAGTACAGGAGAGTGGACACGATCATTCTTCATGGACGGGGATTTCTGGATGATGAGCGTCATCGTATCGCTACTGCTTCTGCTTCTCGTCACGATGAAGATGTTAGATCGACGAATAGAAGTATAAAAAAATCCCGAAACGAGTTGATTCGTTTCGGGATTTTGATTATTTCAAAGCAGTTTCAAGTGCCTTGACGTTTTCACGCATCAAGTCGAAGTAGCTCTTGTCCATCTGTTCTTTCGTGACCGATTCCAAGTTATAGATTGTCACGCTCTCTGCGCCGATCTCTTGTTTCACGACTTCGGCCACTTTTGGTGTGACCGTGTCTTCGAATGCGATATAGTTCAAGTCGTGGAGGCGGGCTTCCTCGATAATCCGTTTGAGAGCTTGTTGTGACGGCTCTTCAGACGGTGTGAGTCCGGCAATCGGCAATTGGTCGAAACCATAGCGTTCAGCCAAATAGCCATATGCGGCATGCGTTACGAGTAACTCGGATTTCGAACCGTTCTCGACCGCTGCCCTCAATTCCGCATCGAGGGCGTTCGCTTCGTCTTTGAAGGTGCTTAATCGTTCTGCGAACTCATCCTTATAGTCGGGTGCTTCCTCACTGAATGCGGCTTCGACCGCTTCTGCCATCGATACAGCATTCGTTGGATCGAGCCAAACGTGAGGGTCATACTTTCCGTGGTCATGCTCATCTTCCGAGTGTGATGCTTCTTCGTTAGCATGCTCGTCTTCAGAATGCCCTTCGTCTTCAGAATGTGCGTCTTCTTCGTGAGCGTGCTCATCCTCGGTGTGCCCTTCGTCTTCAGTATGTCCTTCCTCATCATGGACATGGACGGTATCCGCTGCATCGAGTAACTTCACGTTCTCAGCTGTTTTGACGAAAGCGACGTTCTGACCTTCTAAACTCTTCTCCATAGACTCGACGTAAGGTTCAAGGTCATGACCAATCGTCAAAAAGAGGTCGGCTTCTGCGATTTGTGTCATTTGCTTTGAAGTTGGCTCATACGTATGCGGGTCAGCCCCAGGTGGAATGACCATCTCCACGTTGACGCGGTCCCCACCGATTTCTTCGGCCATTGATTTTAATGCAAACGTTGAAGCGTAAACGGTCAATTGACCATCCGTTGATTCAGATGCGTTATCTCCTTCGGTATTTCCGCACGCACCGAGTAAAAGCGTACCGGCTGCGACTGCGCCGAACCATGTCTTTTTCATCTAGCATCTTCCACCTTTCAAATTATCTGAATATTAAATCGTAACTGTTACGTTTTATGACTGCGAGTAATATTATAGTGTGACCTTTAGAGCACGTCAAGTCCGACTTCTGATGGATAGATTTTTGAAAAAAGCGGGAATATGATTAAAAAAAGGAACGAGGAGTGGATTGTATGAGAAAGGAGACTGCCTGGTTTGTCGGGGGCGCGGCGATTGCTGCGGCGACGGCAGCCGGAGCTAGCGTGTGGAGTCAGTACGGGTCACTTGTCAGATGGCAAGAGCCTGAATTGCCGATTCGACCGACAACACGCCGGCGCCACACGTACACGTATAAAATTGTTCACGATCGTCCGCTCCAATTTGATTTGTATCTCCCCCCTGGAGAAGGGCCGTTCCCCGTAGCGGTATATGCTCATGGGGGAGCGTTCGTCAGAGGGAATCGGAGTATGGTGACACTGTTTCATCCGTTGCTTGACCACTTTTTGGGGAAAGGGATCGCGGTCGTCAGCATCGATTACCGTCTATTTGAAGACGGGGTGTATTTCCCTGACAATATTTTTGATGTCTCTGATGCCCTGTGCTATTTGAAACAACATGAATCGCTGTTGACGCTAGATACGAGTCAACTACTCGTTTGGGGGGACTCAGCAGGCGCCGCGCTCATGCTTGCGACTGCGCTCGACCGTCATCGACAATTTGCAGGCGATTTGGGAGACGACCTCCCGACCATCAAAGGGGTCATCGCCTTGTATCCACCGACGAACTTTTTATTGTTCAAATTCATCCAGACGTGGCTCGCTCACTTAAAGTTTTATGAAGGAAGCCGTGAGGAATGGCGTGAGTTGATGGTAAAATGTTCCCCAGTCTCCCATCTATACGCCGATGCCCCGCCGATTTTACTGTTACACGGGAAGAAAGATCCGATTGTCCCGTTCGGTCAAGCGCTTCACTTCGTCGAACATGCGAGTGACGTCGGCGCGAACGTTCAACTCATCTCCTTTCCAAATGGCACCCACTCGCTGGCGAGCTTCCTTCAATCGGATAATCCAATCAAAGAAGAGCAACTCATGGCCAGAATCAATCGTTTTATTGAAGAATGCCTCGGATGACGTTGCGATTTTTAGGGAAGATGGTACGATGGGGGGATGATTGAAAGAGTAAGGAGTGGAAGTAGTGACAGAGTTATGTTTAGTCAGACACGGCCAGACCGATTGGAACCGTTTAGAAATTATTCAAGGGCGTGAAGATAACCCGTTGAATGCACTCGGACGTCAACAGGCAGAGGAGAGTGCAACTTTTTTGAGTCAAGAGAAGTGGGACGTCATCGTCTCGAGTCCTTTGTCACGTGCGGTTCACACCGCACAAGCCATTGCGACAGCCTGTGGCATCGAACATAAAGCGATTCTGCTAGATGAGCGTTTCATTGAACGTGAATTCGGAGCGGCATCCGGGCAGCCCGTGAAAGGGATTTACGAGGCGGTTCAAGCGGATGACCAGAATCAGATTCCGGGTCTCGAAACGGAAGACGAGATGCGTACCCGGGTCTTAGAAGGAATGAATCATTTGGTGGATACGTATTCTGGCAAACGCATCATTGTCGTCTGCCATTCTCATGCAATCAAAGCGGCGCTTTCTGCTATCGATGGGGCATATACGTTCCGTCACGCCATGCGAAACGCCTGCTCGAACTATATCACCCATCAACAAGGTCAGTTTGAAGTGAAGGCGGTCAACGTGGCTGACCATATCACCGATCCGACCATTATGAAATGAGGAGAATGTCATGACGACCTTACTATGGGTATTCATTATCGCATCATTCGTGGTCGCTTTTGCAGGACTCATCTATCCAGTCATCCCGAGTGTCTTGTTCTTGTTCATCGGATACATGATTTATGGATTCGGTTTTTCATTTGAACCGTTGACTTGGACATTCTGGGTATGGCAATCGGTCTTCCTTATCTTCTTGTTCGGGGTCGACTATGTCGTCACGCGGGCTACAGTGGATAAGCGGGGCGGCTCGGAGCGTGCGAAATGGGGCGCGACAATCGGCTTGATTGCAGGACCGTTTATTTTCCCGCTCGTCGGGGTTTTGATTTTCCCGTTCATCTTCGCTTTCTTGGCGGAGTTGACACTTGGGAAGACGACACGTGAAGCGTGGAGCATCGGCGTCGGAACCGTTCTCGCCTTTCTCGGTAGCACGCTCTTAAAAGTGATCGGGATGACGATGATGATCATCTTGTTCTTTATCTACGTGTGAGGCGGAGAGGTTTCTCCGTCTTTTTAGTTTGAAAGGTGAATGGTTTTGGGGAAAGAAAAACAGGTCATCCGATTATTCGAATGACCCGGTTTTGACCAATTGATTGAAAGCGGAGCGACTGAACGATTGTTGCATCTCTACTTTTTTCTCGAAGAAGGCGGGCTTTAAATTCGAAGTGGCGACGCCATCTTGAATCAAAGAATCGAGTACTTGCTTCGTCGCATCCTGTTTCGGAATCAACATGAGTCCTTCGGCGACGAACGTATGATGGTCACTCAATGCGCGTTCGCTCGTGAACGTCAGTGCGAGCGCAGCCGGGGCGTTCGTTGGCGACGTGATGACGGCTTCAGCGAGGATGAGGATGCGTTTGTTTAAGTAATGATGGAGCGTGACAGCCGACTCAGTCGGCACGAGCATTTCGAGGAGCCACTCTGAATCGTGCTCTTTCGAGATGATTAATCCATCGAGCAAATCGATTGGTAAATTCAGTTCATTGCCGTACTCGTCTTGAACGAGACGGACTTGGACGAGGCGAAACGTTTTCATAGGATCGTTCCTTTCCGCGTTTTCTTTAGACCATCTTAACACAGTCTGAGGAATAGAATGTGTTAAGATAACGGGGAAGAAACAGAAAAATAGAGAGTGAGGGAGGCATCAAGATGAGTTGGGTTGTTGGCGTAATCGGGTATGTGACGATTCTCGCAATCGTCTACTATGGTGTCCTTTTCTTCAAAGTGAAACGGGAGCGGAGTCGGGCCGGCTATCGGATCTTTCTCTTGCTTGCCGGATTGTTTTTAGTCAGTGGGAGCGATTATATCATTGCGTTGTTCCAAGGAGACACCGAAGCGACGTTTTGGCAACGGACCGTCTATTTTGTCTTGATATTGCTCTCTTTGTCGATGGCGCTTTACTTTCGGAGAAAAGAAGATCAAAGCCAAGCAGGCGAGATGACGATAGTATAAGCAAACGGTTGTGGGTATGCACCCACAACCGTTTTTTTATTTTGGTACTCGCGTTTTGCGAATCATATCGAGTTTTAAATCCCACAGTGGCTTGCTGAACGTCACCGAATACACTTCCGGCAAACGGAGACGCTTATACTCTTCCCACAGTCCGTTCATCTGCTCGTGATGATATGCACGAATCTCACTTGTGCTCGGCAGGTCGTATACCCGTTTCCCATCAAGGAAGATCGGTTGCAACAAGCGTTTCACGTTGAAGTTGCGTGTCTTGATCTTGAAGGCCGGGTCACGGACGTCGATCAAGTCAATCTCGGTGTACGATTCGACCGGTTCATCGGCGAGGGCGATATAGTCGCCTTTGAACTTTTTCGTTTCGTTGTCGATGATGCGATACAACTCTTTCTTGTGAGGTGTCGTCGTCTTCACTTTGGAAGAAGATACTTTGATGACCGGTTTTAATTCTCCGGATTCATCCTCACGCGCGACGAGTTTATAGACCATCCCGAGTGCTGGCTGCTCGTAAGCCGTGATGCCGCGTGTCCCGACGAGGAACGTATCGGCCTCTGCGCCTTGCATCCGTAAGTCTTGAATGACGTACTCATCCAAATCCCCAGAGACGACGATTTTGACATAGTCGAGCCCCGCTTCATTCAACGCCTTCCGGGCGCGCTTCGACAGATAGGCGAGGTCCCCAGAGTCGAGTCGTACTGACTTGAGACGATGACCTTTCGCCTCGAGTTCTTTTGCGACCGTAATCGCGTTCGGAAGACCAGACTTGAGTGTGTCATACGTATCGATGAGAAGACTCGTGTTGTCCGGGTACATCTCAGCGAACGAACGGAATGCGCTCAATTCATCATCGTGGAACTGAATATCAGCATGCTCCATCGTCCCTCCTGTCGGGACGTCAAAGTCACGACCGGCTGACACGAGACTTGTCACGTCGAAACCAGCGATGTAAGCCGCACGTGTCCCGTAGTACGCCGCATCGACACCTTGCGCGCGACGAGCTCCTCCTTCAAGGAGTGTCTCGTTCGGAGCAGCCTGACGAATACGTGCATACTTCGTGGCAATGAGTGATTCGTGGTTCGCGATATTGAGGAGCGCCGTTTGGAACAGCTTCGCTTCAAAGATGGTCGATTCAATCCGAACGACTTGTTCATGAGGGAAGATGACTTCTCCTTCGCGGACACTATATAGTGAACCAGTGAACTTAAAGTTCCGTAAGACGTCTTCGAATTCATCTTCGAATCCGAGTTGTTCTTTCAAATAGGCGATGTCCGCCTCTGTAAAGGAGACGTTCTCTAAATAGTGAACGATATTCTCGAGTCCGGCAAAGACGACATAACCGCCACTAAATGGGTTCGAGCGATAGTAGAGGTCAAAGACGACTTTTTCATGATGGCGACCTTGCTTCCAGTAGATATACATCCAGCGTGGGAGATAAAGGTCAGTGTGAAGTGCTAAATTGCGATGTAACATATGGTTTCCTTTCTGTTTTACGTCACTTTCCGACGACGGTCGCACCGAGTGTCGTGACGAAATGTTCGAGCGCCCATTCATGACCGACCGGGTTGAAGCTTTGGACGGCATCGGCATGGACGACGATTTGATAACCGAGGTTGTAGGCATCTACGGCTGTATGGAGTACACAAATATCCGTGCAGACACCGACGAGATGAACTTCTGTGATTCCGCGTTCCCGAAGACGCAGGTCAAGGTCAGTTCCGGCGAAGGCACTATAACGTGTCTTATCAATCCAGTGATCTGCCTGTTTCGCCGCTTCCTTCACAGTACCGTACAATTCACGGCCCTCTGTCCCGCGGATATTGTGCGGTGGGAACAACGTCGTTTCAGGGTGGAACGTGTCACCTGCATCGTGGACGTCGTTCGCAATGACGACATAGTCCTCCGTTGCGAATGTCCCGATCAACTCGACGATCCGTTCTTCAATCTCTTGCCCGGGTTTCCCACAAGTCAAACGACCACTGTCTGCGATAAAATCAAATGTATAATCAATAACAATCAATGCGCGCATGGGAGATGCTCCTCTCTCGTAATCAAAATGATGGCTATCCACCTCATTCTAATTCATTATACATCATGCGCGGAAGATTATTTTTCTCCGGTTTGGGTAGATTAAGACAGTAGACTGTATAGGGAAAGGGGATTGTGACGATGGTATTATCGCAAAGTGAATTGACAGATGAACTGTCACGGTTGAACGGTTGGGAAGAAGTGAACGGGGAGATTCAAAAGACGTATCGGCTAGAAACGTTTCCGGAGGCCATCCAGTTCGTGCATCTTGTAGCAGATTTGGCTGAATCGCTCGATCATCATCCGAACATCTTGATTGAATATCGGAACGTGACATTGACCGTCTCGACCCATGACGAAGGGGGCATCACAGAGAAAGACATCACACTCGCGAAAGGGTGTGAGGAACTTGTCTAAGCTCTATATGACTTTTGCGTCAGGCAGCGTGGCGGAGCGTCTTCGAAAGGAACCGGGCGTCATCGCGGCGAATGGACACGAAACGATTCTGCTCGCGGAAGGAGAGAAATCTCCGTTCAAGAGCGGCAAAGTGTTTGAGATTGAAGAGGCATCGGGCGAATTCGTGAAAAAAGGAAACATCTTATACGCGAACGTTCCAGCAGATGAGAATGCCCGCTCCCTGTTGTTTCACCACTTGTTGACGGAAAAGGCGCCACTCGGTGTCAGTCATGATGGGTTTTCGGCGTACCGACTCGGTGTCGACCCGGATGACAATCATGCCGTCGTCTTCATTCAATTCACGTCTGGTGGGAAACACTTTCGTGATACGGCGGACTACGCAATCCTTGAAGACCGTTTGAAGCGAGCGGTCGAACAGCGCGGTGCAGGTCCCGTCATAAAACACTATGTCGTCAGTGAGTCAGATAATCTATAATAAAAGATAACGTCATGTTAGGGGAGGATTTTTATGAACAAGAATTATTTCTGGTTGGGGATGGCTGCGGGTGCGGTAATCGGCGCAGCAGCATCACTTCTCCATAGCGAAACGCGCGATCAACAAGTGAGACAACTGAAAGGCATCAAGTCGAAGTTGAAATCATCGAACACGTCGACTGAGGCACATGCGGTCGGTCTACAAGCGTCATCAAAAGGCAACTTGAAAGACCGTGTCATGGAATGGAAATCGCTTTACGAAGAAAACCAAGATACGATTCAAAACCTCGTCGAAGACGTAAAAGACTTAGTGGATGCGCTTCAAGAGGCTCGTCATAAAAATCAAATCTAATCACAGGTCCGGTGCATGCGCATCGGACTTTTTTTATTTGCCAAAACCCTCGTACACCAATAAAAAAGGCAACGTTCTATCACAAATGAATAAAAATACAATTGACAGAATAAATATGCATATGGTTCAATCATTTTATTCTTCTGAGGAGGTAGAGAGATGATTACGTGTGGCATCGTCGGCGTAACAGGTTATGCCGGGTTGGAATTGTTAAAACTGATTGAGCAACATCCGACTATCCGTTTAGAAAAAGTGATCAGCGACTCGAGCGCCGGGATGACTTTATCGGAACTGTATCCGTGGTTACAGACAGGTCCGAAAATACTTGAGCCATTTCAAGCAGACGCTCTAGACGGGATTGATGTGTTGTTCCTTGCGACCCCGAGCGGCGTGTCTGCTGACTATATTCGACAGTTAGCATCTTTTCCTGGAGTGGTCATCGATTTGAGTGGGGACTTACGATTACCATCCGGCTTGTATGAAACATGGTACGGGAAGCCGCCTGTGACCGAAACGATTCAACGAGAAGCTGTCTATGGATTGACCGAGTGGAATCGAGAGTTGTTGACGAAAGCGAAATGGATTTCGAATCCAGGTTGTTATGCGACCGCTGTCTCGCTCGCGTTATTGCCGTTCGTTCAGCACGATTGGATCGACCCGGCACACATCATCGTTTCGGCCTGTTCCGGAATCACGGGCGCTGGAAAAGGATTGAGCGAGAAGACTCATCATGCCAAATCGAATGAGAACGTGCAGTTATATAAGATTCACGCGCATCAGCACATCCCGGAAATCGAACAGACCTTGTTTCACATGGGTGGTACTGAAGCGACAGTCTCGATGTCGACGCATTTGCTGCCGATCAATCGTGGGATCATGGCGACCATCACAGTTCAACCGAACGATCACGTGTCAGAGGATGAATGGGTGAATCGTCTTCAAAACGCATATATGGATGAACCGTTCATTCGCGTGCAACGGGGAGAGCCGGAAATCAAATCGACGGTCGGTTCGAATTACTGCGACCTCTGGGTGTACAAAGAAGAACGGACGCATCGACTGACTATCGTATCGGTCATCGACAATATGCAAAAAGGGGCGGCCGGGCAAGCCCTTCAAAATGCGAATGTTCGATTCGGATTCGATGAGACACTCGGACTATTGAATCAACCACAATACATTTAGGAGGATGAAGCATGATCGACATCATGGCGACCCAAAAACCGGGCATCGTATCACCGAAAGGATTTCAAGCGTGCGGCATTCATGCGGGACTAAAACGAAAACGGAAAGATTTGGCGCTGATCGTCTGTGAACGACCGGCGAGCGCGGCGGCCGTCTACACGACAAACCACTTTCAAGCCGCACCGATTCAAGTGACAAAAGCGTCATTAGCCGAAACAAACGGCTATCTTCGAGCCGTGTTAATCAATAGCGGGAACGCGAACGCCTGTACAGGTGAACAAGGGCTGAAGGACGCCTACACGATGCGCGACATGACCGCAACACATATCGGTGTAAAACCGGAAGAAGTGGCAGTCGCTTCAACGGGCGTCATCGGTCAGCCACTTCCGATGATCCCGCTCATAAACGGGATTGGTCATCTGCAACCGTCCAACACATGGGAAGATGGACAGTCGTTCGCTGAAGCCATATTGACGACGGATACCGGGACGAAACAAACCAGTGTCCATTACAAAGAAGGAGAAGCGACCGTGACGATCTCAGGCGTCGCCAAAGGGTCGGGGATGATTCACCCGAATATGGCGACGATGCTCGGATTTGTGACGACAGATGCCGTCATCGCACCGGAGTTGTTGCAACAGACGCTAAAGAAAAGTGTCGACGCCTCGTTCAATAACATCACGGTGGACGGGGATAGCTCGACGAACGATATGGTGCTCGTCATGGCGAGCGGGGCAGTAGAAATGGAAGAAATCAAAGAGGGGACTTCCGCACACGTCGCGTTCCAACAGGCGTTGACAGATGTATGTTTAGAGCTTGCCAAAGCGATAGCGAAAGATGGGGAAGGAGCGACGAAACTCATCGAAGTGAAAGTCAGTGGCGCCGCATCAGACCAAGAGGCCAGAACGATTGCCAAGCAAGTCGTCGGGTCCTCCCTTGTGAAGACGGCCGTATATGGACAGGATGCCAACTGGGGACGGATCATTGCCGCAATCGGTGCCGTCCCGTTCCCGGTGAACGTGGAGGCAATCGATATTCAAATCGGGAGTCAACTTGTTTTAAAGGGCAGCACACCTGTCTGGTTTGATGAATCGTATGCGACCGAAGAGATGAGTCGGGACGTTGTCAACATCACGGTCGACTTGCATGACGGGGAAGGGTTCGGTCAGGCATACGGATGTGATTTAACCTACGACTACGTCAAAATCAACGCGAGTTACCGGACATGACGAAACGGAAAGTCATTAAACTGGGGGGCAGTGTCTGGGATGTGATGACACCTTCGTACTTTGAAGAATGGCAGGTCTGGATGGAAGAAGGAAATGAACTGCTCATCGTCCATGGAGGCGGGCCGAAACTATCGGCATATTGCACGTCTCAACAAATTGAACCGTTGTTCTTGGACGGACGTCGCGTGACGACAGACGAGGTGTTGATCGGGGCTTGGCGTGTGTTGGCAGGGGAAATGCAGACGGACGTTGTGTCGACGCTCGCCCGATATGACATTGATGCGTTTGGTTTATCGGGGGTAGACGGGAGTGCGATTTTCGGTCAACCCCTGAATGGACTCGGGAAAGTCGGTGAGGTGATTTCGATTCGAAATGATGTGTTCGAACGGTTGATGGATTCCGGACATGTGCCGGTTGTGACATCGGTGATTGCCGGCATGGATGGTCCGTTGAATTGTAATGGCGATGATTGTGCGGTGGCACTTGCCGTTTCGTTACAAGCGGATGAATTCGAACTATTGACCAATGTGAACGGTATTCGCATACAAGGTGAATTTCAGACGACGCTAACTGAACGGGACATTCGGAAAGCTATCGCATCTGGAGAAATCGATGGAGGGATGGTGCCGAAAGTGGAGGCGCTATTGGCAGCAGTGGCAGGTGGGGTCAAAAGTGCCCGTATCCGAGATGGTCGTGACGCGACGCTCGCAGGGACAAGATTATGGGAGGGGAACTATGAATTCGCTGTTACCGACATACGGACCACGAACGATTGAGATCGCGCAGGCGAGTGGATCGTACGTGACGGATGTTTCAGGAAAGACGTACTTAGACTTTGTGATGGGCATTGCCGTGTGTGGGACGGGACATCGTCATCCATACGTGCAGCAGAAAATTGAAGATCAATTGAACCGGGTGTGGCATACGTCCAACCTCTATTTGATATCTGGTCAGCAGCGTGTCGCTGAAAAGTTGACGAACGGGACGCATCTGACACATGCCTTCTTTTGTAACAGTGGGACGGAAGCGAACGAGGCGGCCTTTAAGTTAGTGCGAAAGTGGACGCAGAAGACAAAAATCATCACATTCACGCAGTCGTTTCATGGACGTACATTCGCCATGCTCGGGGCGACTGGTCAAGAGAAAGTAAAACATGGATTCGGACCGATGGTGAGTGATTTTATTCATGCACCGTTCAACGACATGAATGCTCTCGACTGGATCGATGACGAAACGTCTGCCATTTGGCTCGAGATTGTACAAGGCGAGGGCGGCGTCGTCGTCGCAGAAGCATCGTGGTTGCGGGCGTTACAGGAAGCGGCTGACAAGCACGATGTCAAAATCGTCGTCGATGAAGTACAGACCGGCATCGCGCGTACAGGGACACGTTTCGCATACGAACAAACACCGCTCCGCCCTCATGTCGTCACGTTGGCGAAAGGGTTGGGCAGTGGCATTCCGGTCGGCGCGATCTTGACGACGCCGGAAGCGGCGACGGTCTTTGGTCCTGGAAGTCACGGCTCGACCTTCGGTGGAAATCCAGTGGCGATGGCGGCGGCAGAAGCGACACTCGATGTCCTCCTCACACCAGAGTCTCTCAAGCATGTCACAGACATGGGGGATTATTTGAAAGGAGGGCTCAGTCGCTTCGTGGACGGAGAACGCTTCGTCGAAGTGAGAGGACTTGGGCTGATGATTGGGCTTGTCTCGACAGAACCGGTAGCAGATTGGGTCACAGAATTGGCGGAGGTGGGGTTATTGGTCGTCATGGCGGGGCCGCACGTCATCCGATTCCTGCCTTCCCTATTGGTCACAAAATCGGAGATCGACGAGGCATTGACGAAACTTGAACAAATCTTACAGAAGGAGGGCGTCGTATGAACGGAAGCATCAGCTTAATGAACGGAAAGCATTTTACAGGAACATGGGAGACGAGTGTGCGACACGCAAGTGGCGAAGTCGTATTCTTCACCGGGATGACGGGCTATCAAGAAGTGTTGACCGACCCGTCATATGCTGGACAAATCATCGCATTCACTTATCCGCTGATCGGACAATATGGACTGGAATCAGACGGGAGCGAAAGTGCTCGCATTCAAGTGGCCGGCGTCCTCGTGCAATCACTTGCCGATTCTGGGGATCAGTCTGACTTAAAGGATTGGTTAGAGCACGAAGGGATTCCAGTTCTGTCACAAGTCGATGTGCGTGCACTCGTTCATGTGTTGCGTGATGAAGGCGATCAGTTTGGGATGATGGCAGAGGAGGCACATGAAACGTTGGACGTACCCGATATCACTCGGCTGACAGAGCGCGTCACAACAGCGTCTATCGTTCAGGAAGGGAACGGGGAGAAAGGGCATGTCGTCTGTCTCGACTTCGGGGTGAAGGCGTCGATGATCGGGGAAATGGTGAAACGTGGATATCGTGTGACGAGTGTTCCGTACCATACGTCAAAAGAGGTCGTCGAAGGGTTGCGACCGGATGGGATTCTAGTAACGAACGGACCCGGGGACCCGCGAGACCACCTCGGGCAAATAGAAGTCATCCGGGAATTGGCGTTATCGTATCCGACCCTTGGGATCTGCATGGGGCATCAATTGCTCGCACTCGCATTCGGTTGCAAGATTGAAAAGCAAACATACGGACATCGTGGTTCGAATCATCCGGTCCGAAACGTCAAGACGAACGACATATGGATGACGTCGCAAAACCACGGGTATGTGGTCGAGCGTATGAGTATCGAACAGAGCCCGCTTGAATTGCTGTATGAGAACGTGAACGATCACTCGGTGGAAGGGTTGATTCATCCGAATGCATCCATTTTCACGACACAGTTCCATCCGGAGGCGAGTCCTGGACCAACGGACGCGCAGTCCGTCTTCGACCGTTTTGATGAAATGATTCAAGAAGGAGTGAACGTGTATGCATAAAAAAGTACTCGTCATTGGTTCAGGACCAATCGTGATTGGGCAGGCCGCAGAGTTTGATTATTCCGGAACGCAGGCGTGCCAGGCGCTTCGTGAAGCCGGGTGTGAAGTCGTCTTATTGAACTCCAATCCTGCCACAATCATGACGGACCCAGGAATGGCGGACGCGACGTACATTGAAGCGATGACCGTTCAAAAAGCGACCGAGATCATTGAAAAGGAACGTCCAACGCACGTCCTCGCGACGGTCGGGGGACAGACAGCGTTGAACTTGGCTCTTGATCTCGAGGAAGCTGGCGTGTTGACCCAATATGGAATCGAATTACTCGGTACCTCTCTCGACACCATTCGTGACGGGGAAGACCGTGAGCGGTTCAAGCAAAAGATGGAGCTGTTGAACGAGCCGATTCCGACATCGACGACGATTGAGACGATTGAAGAACTGACAGCTTTCATTGAGACGACCGGTGTACCACTCATCGTCCGTCCGGCGTTCACGCTCGGTGGGACCGGTGGTGGGATTGCGATGACGGAGGATGAGGCGTATGCGATGGCACGTCGGGGTCTTGAAGCGAGTCCGATCTCACAATGTTTGGTCGAGAAGAGCATCGCTGGCTATAAAGAATTTGAATATGAGGTCATGCGTGACGCGTTCGGAACGTGTATCATCGTCTGCAACATGGAAAATATCGATCCGGTCGGTGTGCATACGGGGGACTCCGTCGTGTTCGCCCCGGCCCAAACCTTATCGGACCAAATGCATCAGACGTTACGGAGCGCTGCGTTTCGAATCGTCTCCGAACTCGGTGTGATTGGTGGATGTAACATTCAGTTCGCAGTTCATCCGACGCAATCAGAGTACTACGTGATTGAAGTCAATCCTCGTGTCTCTCGGAGCTCGGCCCTCGCATCAAAAGCGACCGGCTATCCGATTGCCAAAATTGCGACACGTCTCGCTTTGGGTGAACCGTTAGATCGTTGTATCAATCCAATCACAACGAATACGATGGCGAGCTTTGAACCGGCACTTGATTACATTACGGCGAAAGTACCCTGTTTCCCGTTCGACTTGTTCGCGGAAACAGACCGCGCCCTCGGACCACAGATGAAGGCGACCGGTGAGAGTATGGCGATGGGGAAAACATTGGAAGAAGCGTTACAGAAGGCATGGCGTGGTGCCGGAATCGAACAGGCGCCGCTTTATCCGAAGTGGATGCGGGAAGCCGCGGTCGACGTCTTGATGGGTGAAGTCGAGGCGCCGACCGATCGTCGATTGCATGCTTGTCTCGCCTTGCTCGACCGTGAGTTGATGTCGGTCGATGCATTACAGCAGGTTACGGGCATCACCCCTCATTTCATTCACATGTTAAAACGACTCATTCAGACGACGAAGGAAGATTTGACGAATCCGGTCCAGTTGTTACAGGCGAAGCGACTTGGATTCACGGACGTGCAAATTGCCGACGTGATGCACATGCAAGCCGAGGAAATCAAGGTGCTCCGAGAAGCGGCCTCGATTCAACCGGTATATCAGATGATTGACACGTGTGCAGCTGAGTTTGAAAGTCGTACACCCTATTTCTACGGTACGTGGCATGGGACGTCTGAAGTGGAGCCGAGTGACAAACGGAAGGTGGCCATCATCGGAGCAGGTCCGATTCGAATCGGGCAGGGAATCGAGTTCGATTACAGTTCCGTTCATGCGGTCTGGGCCCTTCAAAAACTTGGTGTCGAAACGATCATGATCAACAACAACCCGGAGACCGTGTCGACGGACTTCTCGATTGCGGACAAACTGTATGTCGAACCGCTGACGAGTGAAGACGTCATCCATGTGTTAGAAGCGGAAGGGTGCCGGGATGTCTTGATCCAGTTCGGTGGACAGACAGGGATTGCACTCGCTCATGAATTAGAAACGGCGGGGTATCACTTGCTCGGTGCATCCGCAGACACCATCGACCAAATGGAAGACCGGGAACGTTTCTATCAATTCCTTGATTCGATTGAAGTCGAACACATCCCGGGTGAAGAAGTCACTTCCCCGACGCAGTTGCAGGAAGCGATCCAACAGTTAGGCTACCCATGTATCTTGCGCCCGTCCTACGTGATTGGAGGAAAGGGCATGTTACTCATTCATTCAGAGGAACAGTTAGCAGAGGTGTTACCGAACCTTGCCTATCCGACACTAGTGGACCAATACGTCGCAGGGCGTGAGCTTGAAGTGGATTGTGTGACAGATGGGGAAACGGTATATGTGCCCGTCGTCCTAGAACAAATCGAAGCGGCGGGTGTCCATTCCGGAGACTCGACGATGGTCTTGCCGCCGGTCGAGACGAGTCTCTCGATTCAAGAGCAAGTGGAGTCGATTGCGAAACGAATCGGACGGGCGCTCGATTATAAAGGAGCGCTGAACATTCAGTTCGTGTTGGAGGAAGACACAATCTACGTCCTTGAAATCAATCCACGTGCGTCGCGGACCGTGCCGATTGTCAGCAAAGTGACGGGTGAACCGTTAATCGAATGGTCGACGTATGCGGCTTACGGTCTCGCATTGAACGATTTCGTTCCGACACATTCTTCGACATTGACGAACTATGCCGTGAAGACCCCAATCTTTTCGAACGTCAAATTGCCGGGCGTCGACCCGATGACAGGTCCGGTCATGCGCTCGACAGGCGAGACGCTTCAGTTCAGTTCATCCCCATATGTGCCGGAGCGCTTCACGTATGACGCGCTGACGACACGGGTGATGGATCGTCCGCATCTTGTATTCGGGAAAGGGTTTGAACACGTCGGGGATACACCACTCGCAGACGTCAGTGATTTTCAAGATGTCGCCGTATTGTTCTCGGATGCCGTTGACGAACGAGCAGCACGTGAAATCGCCGTCCGCCATGGTGTGCATATCATTTCGTCCAAACAGTTAGCTCAGTATTATCAGATGAGTCAGTCACGGACCGGCAATCCGGTTCAGTCGTTGCAATCCATTCAAATGAGAGAGGGAGTAGCCAAATGACAGTGAAGACGATACAACATTTTTTAACGATGGAGGAATTGACACCGGACACGCTCGATTCGTTGATGCAATTGGCACACGAAGTGAAACGCTCACCTCAATCTTATGCAACGGCATTGACAGGAAAGAAAGTCGCCTTGCTATTTGAAAAGGCATCGACACGGACACGTATGTCATTTGAAGTCGGGGTCGTCGAATTAGGTGGATACCCACTCTTTCTAAGCGGGCAAGATTTGCAAATCGGGCGTGGGGAGCCGTTGACGGATACGATTCAAGTGATGAGTCGGTATGTGGACGCACTCATGATTCGGACGTATGCGCATGAAACGGTGGAGACGTTGGCACAACACGGGTCAATCCCAATCATCAATGGATTGACGGACTTGCATCACCCGTGCCAAGTGCTCGCGGATTTATTGACGATTGAAGAACAGTTCGGGAGTCGTGCCGGAAAAGTGTTGGCGTATATCGGAGACGGCAATAATATGGCACACTCGCTTATGATCGGTGGGGCGCTGAGTGGGATGCATATCCGCATCGCCTCACCAAACGGATATACCGTTGATCATGCCATTTATGAGAAAGCGCAGAAGTTGGCTACATCGACCGGAGGAAGCATTGCATTGTTCGAAAACCCATCGCTTGCTGCGAACGAGGCGGATATTGTCTACACGGATGTCTTTGCGAGCATGGGACAGGAAGGGGAAGCGGAGGAACGGCTGATGAAGTTTAACGGTTTTCAAGTAAATAAAGAGTTGATGGCACTTGCGAACCCCGACGCCATCTTCCTTCACTGTTTACCGGCGCATCGCGGAGAAGAAGTGACGGCTGATGTGATTGATGGACCGCAGTCATGGGTGTTCGATCAAGCTGAGAATCGTCTGCATGCACAAAAAGCTCTGATGCTGACATTGTTAACGTAACGACAAAGGGTGACACGCCACGTGTCACCCTTTTCGTTATAAGAACTGTGCCAATAATCCGAAGATGGCCAGTCCGATGATGATGTAGAAAAACCACTTTCCGTCCCCGGAATGAATGACAGGTGGCGCGTACGAACGTTGCTTATACTTCCCATAGCGCATCGGGCGCGTATACGGGACGGCGAACCGTGAGAGTGGGATGGCAAGTAAGAATCCTGCCAAGAATCCGTACACATGCCCCCAAAGGGAAACGTTCGAACCAATCAATGTGAAAACGGCACTGATGGCGACGAAGATGTAGACCAAGCGGGCATCTTGGCTGTACATCAACGTGCGACGGAAACGACCGATGAATACGTAGAATCCGAGAATGGCCAAGATGGCGCCTGACGCCCCGGCTTGGAGATAAAACAAGTTGCTGACAGTGAAGTACGTGAACAGGTTGGCGAGCGCTCCGGCGAATACATAAAACAAGGCAAATTTCACGTGTCCGACCATTCGTTCCATCGCCGGTCCGAAGATGATCAGCGCGAACGAATTGAACAGCAAGTGACCGAGACTCAAATGAATGAAGTTGGCCGTGACCAAACGGTACCATTGTCCGTCAGCGAGTGCCAAATGGAACGACCCTCCCGTCGCCACGATTCGTAAACCAGGAGCGAAAGAATCGATGACAAACACAAGGAGTTGGATTACAATGAACAGCGTTACGAGTGGATATGCCCGTACAAACGTTTGAACATTTTCCGTACGACTAAACATAACATCACCTCTTTCCTCAATTGTATAAGGAAACGGGGAAAAAAGGAAAGGAGCGAGTGTCCTGTGATTGTAGGAATCGGAGTCGATATCGTCGAGCTTGATCGGATGGCTCGCTCGATGAAACAACCACGTTTTTTAAAACGGCTGCTCACCGATGCGGAATATGAACTGTCTCAACAGTATCCGCTCCCGCGTCAAATCGAGTTTGTTTCGGGTCGCTTTGCCGCGAAAGAAGCTTACGCCAAGGCAATCGGGACTGGCATCGCACACGGGCTATCGTGGCGTCATATTGAAATTTTACCGGATGAGACGGGTCGACCTGTCATGACCGCGCCGTTTGTGGGGAAGATCCATGTCAGCATCAGCCATAGTCAAACATACGCCATCGCACAAGTCATCTTAGAAGAGGAGGGACATCATGTTTCGTCCTAGTCGAATCGAGATTGATCGGGCGGCCATCGCCCATAATATAAAAGAATTAACGAGACGGATTCCGCAGGACCTCATGGCGGTCGTCAAAGCAAATGCCTACGGACACGGGGCCGTCGAAGTAGCGAAGATCGCCCTGGAGAACGGAGCGACGATGCTCGGGGTCGCGTTACTCGAGGAAGCGCTCGAACTCCGCGATGCGGGAATCGAAGCACCGATTCTCGTCATGGAAGCGCAATTCCCTGAATATGCCGGAGTGGCGGCAGAACAGGGGATCACGTTGTCCGTATTTTCTGCCGAATGGTTACGAGAGGCAGCTCCATATATAGAAGAAAAGCCGTTGGCGGTTCATATCAAAGTCGATACCGGGATGGGACGCCTCGGACTTCGTACCCGTGAACAGTTGAATGCCTTACTTGAAGAAGCGACCGATTCTTTTGTGGTGGAAGGAATCTATACCCACTTCGCAACGGCGGATGAGCTCGATAGCAATCTGTATTATACACAGCAAGAGCGGTTCGAGCGTTTGATGGATGGTCTCCACGAGCGGTTCCGCTATATCCATACGTCGAACTCGGCCGGTGCGATCCGGATGGCCGGACAAGACGTTCCTTATAATCTGGTTCGTGTCGGCATCGCGCTTTATGGGTTATATCCATCACATGAGATGGAGACGTTCTATTCATTCCTGCGTCCGGCATTCACGTTAAAAAGTCAGCTCATGCAGGTGAAGCGGCTAGAGGCAGGTCAGACCATCAGTTACGGTGCGACGTATACAACGTCAGCCGATGAATGGATTGGTACCGTTCCGGTCGGATATGCGGACGGGTGGTTACGAAAGGCGAGCGGATTTGAAGTGGAGGTCAATGGGATTCGTTGTCCGATCGTGGGACGCGTCTGTATGGACCGTTTCATGATCCGGCTTCCAAAAGAGTTTCCGGTCGGGACGGACGTGACCCTTGTCGGTGGAAACGTCGCCATTGATGAACTCGCCTCATATCTTGGGACGATCAACTATGAGATCGTTTGCCAATTCACGAGCCGATTGCCACGTCTTTATGTGTGAATCATAAATCGTGTGAAATTATCTGAATTCTTTCTCGATTTCTCTATATTTTCCCATTCCCGCGTGTTATATTGATAAAGAACGCGGGAGAATTTCCGCCAGTCCATGAAACGATTCTGGAGGTGTAAGATGTTGAAGCAGCGAACTGCGGGTGCGCTAGCGTCCGTCCCAGATCGGTTCTCGCAACAAGGGGGTCCGATTTCGATGAAAGACCGTGAAACACTGTCCTTGAACGATGTAGTGACATACTTGTCTAAAGAAATTGCTGATCGACAACAAACACTGCGTGAAGAATTGGCGAAAGGCTATCAAGAGATGGCCGCGTTTAACTTGAATATGGCAGAAGAGATGCTAACGATTGAAACCGAAGCCGAACACGCTCTCTTACGTCAAGTAAGTGGGGTGTGAGCAGCGTGATCGTAAAGCGTGGTGACGTGTTTTATGCGAATCTGTCGCCCGTAGTCGGCTCAGAGCAAGGTGGCGTTCGACCCGTTCTCATCGTACAGAACGACATCGGCAATCGCTTTAGCCCGACCGTCATTGTCGCTGCGATTACAGCTCAGATTCAAAAAGCAAAACTGCCGACTCATGTGGAAGTATATCAAGAGAAGCACGGACTCGAACGAGACTCTGTGATTTTGCTTGAACAGATTCGAACGATTGATAAGCGTCGTCTGACGGATAAAGTCACTCATCTCGATGATGAGACGATGCATAAAGTGGACAGAGCGCTAGAGATCAGTATGGGATTGATCCCTCTCTAGCCTTACATAGATAAGACTGGTACATAGGTATCGGTCTTTTTTTAAACTTTTTTTAAAAAAGTGGTTTAAGATTTTGTCAGAGGGGAAATTAATTTAATCGTACTCAATTTTTCTGTACGGACATTTAGGAGGGAATAGACGATGGATTTAGCGATTCGCGAGCAAGTCATTGGAGAACAATTACACCTTTACGTATCCGGAGAAGTGGATACATATACTGCACCAAAATTGAAAGAAGTATTGCATCCGGCCATCAGTGAGCAAGATGTGGTCGTTCATTTAGACGAAGTAGAGTATATGGATTCGACAGGTCTTGGCGTGTTCGTCGGGGCATTGAAAATTGCCACGCGTAACGAAAAAGAGTTGTCACTTGTCGGAGTCACAGACCGAGTCAATCGTCTATTCGAATTGACGGGTCTTCACAAACTTCTTTCTATTAATTCGAACGTAAGAGGTGGCACGCAATGAACAATGTTGAACAGACGGTCATGACGTTCCCGGCCAAACCCGAATATGTCGGTGTGGTTCGATTAGTCGTTTCAGGAATCGCTAACCGTATGGGATATACGTACGACGAGATCGAGGATATTAAAATCGCGGTCTCGGAAGCATGTGGCAACGCCGTCCAACATGCTTATGACGATCATCAAGATGGGGAAGTCAAACTCGCTTGTGGCGTCTATGCAGATCGTCTTGAAATCACGATTGAGGATTCAGGCAAGACGTTCGCAGATGATGTGAAGCGTCAAGCCGCTCCGGTCGAAGAGACGACCGAAATTGAATCGCTCCATGAAGGAGGACTTGGTCTCTTCTTGATCGAAGCATTAATGGACGATGTCTCGATCAATAAAGACAACGGTGTCAAAGTGACGATGACAAAACTCCTCAATAGGGACGAGGTGGATCAGAGTGCCAGCAAAATCTCAACAACGCCATCACAGTGATGACGAGGTACTAGAGTGGATTGAACGCTATCAACAAGACGATCAAAACGAAGAAGTGCAAATGCTCCTCATCAACCGCTATTCTGACCTCGTTGAAGCACTCGCGCGTAAATTCTCGCGTGGCCGTGCGATTCATGACGATCTCGTACAAGTTGGGATGATTGGGTTATTGGCGGCACTTCGTCGATTTGACCCGGAATTTGGTCGTAGCTTCGAATCGTTTGCTGTCCCGACCATCATCGGCGAAATCAAGCGATTCATTCGTGACAAGACGTGGAGTGTGCACGTGCCACGTCGAATCAAAGAACTCGGTCCAAAAATCAAGAAGACAGTCGAGGAGTTGACGACCGAATTACAACGTTCGCCACGAATCGATGAAATTGCGGATCATCTCGGCGTGTCCGATGAAGAAATTCTCGAAACGCTCGAGATGGGTAAGAGTTATCAAGCCTTGTCGGTTGATAGTTCAATCGAAGCGGATAACGAAGGTAGTACGGTCACATTACTCGACTTGGTCGGTAGCCAAGAGCGCGGGTACGAATCGGTCGACCAGCGTCTCATCCTAGAGAAAGCGTTCAATGTCTTAAACGAGCGTGAACGCGCCATCTTGGAATGCGCCTACTATAAGAATATGAGTCAAAAAGAGACAGGAGAACTTCTTGGAATCTCGCAGATGCATGTGTCCCGTTTGCAACGGCGAGCACTCGAAAAGCTGCGTGAAGCCATCAAGGTCCCACTCAATGAAGTATTCTCAAGCGATGACTAATCGAGTCATCGCTTTTTTGTTTGAATGTTTGCTACACTTTGAAAGAGATCAAAAAAGGAAGTGATTCAAGTGATTACGAAAGTGGCTAACGCGTTAAACTTGAAAGTGAACCAAGTCGAGACGGTTCAGCAGCTCGCATCTGAAGGGGCAACGATTCCGTTCATGGCCCGTTATCGGAAGGAAATGACGGGGAATTTGGACGAAGTTGAAATTAAAGGAATTTTGGATGCTCTTCAATACGAAGAGAGCCTGCAAAAACGCAAGGCGGATGTCCTGGCTAAATTAGAAGAGTTGGAAAAAAACACGCCTGAACTAACGAAAGCGTTAGAGGCGGCGACAACCCTTCAACAAGTGGAAGACATCTACTTGCCCTATCGTCCAAAACGCCGCACGAAAGCAGAGCAGGGACGTGAGAAAGGACTGCAGCCGCTTGCGGACTGGTTCCGGGACAAATCACCCTATTCTTTGGACGAGGTAAAAGAACTTTCTCAAGACGTCGAGGTAGAAGAGGCGTTGCCGCTCGTTCATGCGATTATCGGCGAAGAATGGGGCGAAGAAGCGAAACTGCGCCAGATGCTTCGCGATCGCGTACGAAAAGAAGGACTCTTGCGCTCGAAGAAGAAAAAACAAGCGGAAGACGAAAAAGAGATTTTTGCGCAGTATTATGAATATGAAGAGAAGATTGCTGGCATTGTCCCGCACCGTGTACTCGCCTTGAACCGTGGGGAACGCACGGACGTGCTCCAAGTGAAGGTGGTGTTTGACGAGTCGCGCTTCATGGATCAAGCCCTCCGTACATACGAACGACTTCCGAAAGAAAAGCGTGAGGTTGTCGAGGCAGCTGTGACGGAGGCGTACAAGAAGTCGGTCTTCCCCGCCATCGAACGAGAGATTCGTGGTGAGTTGACAGAAAAGGCAGAAGAGCAGGCGATCGATGTCTTCTCAAAAAACTTGAAACAACTTTATATGCAGCCGCCCCTACGCGAAGTCGTCGTCTTAGGAATCGACCCGGCTTATCGAACTGGTTGTAAATGGGCAGTGGTCAATGAAATCGGGAAAGTCGAAGAAGTCGGCGTCTTCTATCCGACTGCACCGAAACACGATATCGCCGGTGCTGAAAAAGTACTGACGAGACTCGCGAAGAAATATCCAATCTCGGTCATCGTCGTCGGAAACGGAACCGCCTCACGGGAGACGGAACAATTCGTCGCCGACTGGTTGAAGAAAGCGGAACGTGACATTGCTTACGCGATTGTGAATGAAGCGGGAGCAAGTGTCTACTCGGCATCGGAAGTCGCACGAAGTGAATTCCCGGATTTGAAAGTCGAGGAACGGTCAGCCGTCTCGATTGCACGCCGAATTCAGGACGCGATGGCGGAACTTGTCAAAGTCGACCCGCAATCAGTCGGTGTCGGACAATATCAGCATGACGTCAGCCAGAATAAACTGAAAGCCTCCTTAGAGTTCGTCGTCGAGAGCGTGGTCAACATGGTCGGAATTGATGTGAACCGTGCTTCCGAGTCTTTATTGACGTACGTCTCAGGACTCAATAAGACGACGGCGAAAAATATTGTGGCATATCGTGAAGAGAATGGACGCTTTGAAACGAGAAAGGAAATTAAGAAAGTACCTCGTCTCGGAGCGAAGGCGTTTGAACAGGCGGCTGGATTCTTACGGATCATGAACGGGAAAGACGTTCTCGACCAGACGGAGATCCACCCAGAAAGCTATCCACTCGCGTTATCGATTTTAAAAGAGATCGGTTCTTCAAAGTCAGAGGTCGGCACGGCCGCGCTTCGAGAACGATTGCAACAAGTCGATGCCAAAGCTTTGAGTGAACAACTAGAAGCGGGACTTCCGACAGTCGAAGACATTTTGAAATCATTAGCCAAACCAGGTCGTGACCCACGAGAAGATATCCAGAAACCATTACTACGCACGGACGTCATGAGTCTCGAAGACCTTCAAGTCGGCATGGAATTCCAAGGAACCGTCCGAAACGTCATTGA